>CAZIJV010000003.1:0-158118 GCA_964539645.1 uncultured Syntrophobacter sp. | reverse complement strand
AGTATATTGTCAGACTCGCTCCGTCTCGGACCGTCGTTCCAAAAGAGCCGCACCCAATGCCAATGGAATGATCTATTATGTCATTATTAGATTGTGCGAACTCCCTCTGAATAATGTCAGTGAGTCTTAATCCGATTTTTTGCAAAACATCGCCTGAATAAATAGCTGCCATTTCAGCCACATATTTAGACGCCACGATATCATCATTCCAGTGGGACGGTATCTTTTTTGAAGATAAATTAACCTTCTCGGATTCTGGCTTTAATAGAACATTTTTCAAAAAACTCCGTCCAGATGGAGTCCTACAGTATCTACATGCACGAATGAGGGCACGCCTGAGAAATAAATTATTTGTGCTGTTGTATTTATCCTTAATACCTTCAAGAATTTTATCTGGATGATATTTTAGAAAACCCATCAGAATATCGATATCGCTTGGCTGCCCGTTATAAATACGCACAATGTATTGATCTATTAGGTTTGAAAGGGTGCACCGTAAGGTATCAATGGCATCGTCTTGGATGAAGTTTATCCATATTTCAAATTCTTCTTTGTAGAACGCTTCAGTTGATTCGGGTATTTCACTTGAATTGAATTTATTGATGGAGCTGGAGATCCTAGTGGAAGGTGAACCTTTAAATAATTCAGGGTGTAACATTTGCAGCAAAGGCTTCGCAGCTTCAATTACATCTTTAGCGTCGTCATTGGCAATCACCCATTTTGCCAAGGCGACTGCTAACTCTTGGCTGTAGTCAATGGCTTGCCGTATCACCGCAATTCGTTCTCTTGAATCTGAAGATTTCAATTCCTCCAGAGCAATTCTGAGAACATCCCAGTCGTCCGGGTCAGCATGTTCTCGTATGATGCGCTCGATTTCGTCCATAAGCGGGAACCTGTATAAAAGGGAGAGCCCAAAAATCGCATCCTGTTAACGAATACCTTGAAACAGGCCGGACATTTAAGCAAGGCTTTTATTTGTGTCCGCCTCTACCAGATAACCGTTGTGCTTCAAGTCCGGCCAAGAGGGATATTCCCCTCCTGGCCGAGTACTTGTATGAACTGACATAAGTCAGTACCATTGCTTTTCCTTATCCACCTGGCTGGCTATTTCGGAGTCACTCATAATGTCATTTAGTGCAAAATGAGGAATATTTCTGGTAAGACCCAATGCCAATCTACCACAGTGGGAGGGCAGATTGATCTCAAAAATCACAAAAAAAGGCAAGGCTAAGTAAACTCTCATGCACAGGTTTCAGGATGCGTTCAAGAGTTCTTCTCGGTACTCAGCGAATTCCCCGGTATAAATGCCCGAGAGGAAGAATCCAACTTGGCCCAAGATAACGCGCAGAACCGATTCAGACAGGCAAACATTGGTTGCTTCAACCTGACTCACATAACAGGACTGTATTCGGTCCAAGCGGCAGATGCAAGGGCGAAGCGCCCCTCGTGGATGTTCCGGCAAGAAGAAGAGATGCGGAAACTCCAGAACTCTCACCTTATTGATAAATTCTTCATCATACTTAGCAAAACCATCCTTGTCGGCTACCGAGTACAGCGGGGCAGCAAGGCACAGATGAAGATTGATTCTTGCCCCCCTTCTGATCTTTTTGGCTTCAATCAAATCAGGTTTGGGAGCTATCAGGATTACAAAGCGTTCTTTTGCGCGAACTACAATGAATTCTTCGTTGATCTTAAGTGGCGGCGCATAAAGTGGAACATCTCTCCTGAAGGCATTGTCAGGCGGGGGGAACATTGAAAATTCGCTTGCGGAAGTCTTTGTGGAATCGGATTTGACCGGTCGCCAGATGTTCAAGTTTTCTTCTGCATAATATACGTGGGTCCGAAGAATCTGCCCGCGGCGAAAATTCGCGCGGAAATCAGAATCAAGTTGAGTGTAGAAGTCCGGAAAGAATTCTTCAAAGAAGACTGTCAACCTATGCCTGATCCTCTTTATCCATGATCTGAACGGCTTCAAAATATTTGTCATCGAACTTCGGGGGTGTAAATTTGCATCCGGGAGCAGGTTTCGAAGCTATCCGGGTTTGGATACGTTTCAGAAGTTCGGCTTTTTCTTTCTTGGTAAACGTGCCTGAGGTAAGACGAAACTTGGGAGCCGGTTCTGAGGACCGAATTGACTCGAAATCAAGCCGTTTATGCCGTTCAGCACCCTCCATGGGGTCCGTGTGGAAGTAGACGAAATTCAGAAGTTCCGACAATGGTTCTCCCGCCCAACGGTCTATTATCCGCCTCACCCTTAGCTCAAGATCGATATTATCAAAAACGCATTCCAGGCTTTCCGTTTCGCAGCAGGTAATCAAAAAAGCCTCGCCTCGATCCTCGATGCGAAAATCGGCGTCTTTTTCCATCTGTTGGAAGGTAGTGTTGTACTCGTAAGCCCAAGGACCGTACTCGTAAAATATCCAGTCATATCCGGTGAAAGTCTCGCCGAATTTCCTGTAAGTTTCGATATCTATTAGGTAAAGCAGCTTAATGAGCTTTGTTTTGGTAAGGTATCCCCCCTTTTCTTTGATCCTCGTGCAAACAGCTTTAATCAGGGGAAGAAGCTTGGAATTACTCGACATAATAACCCTCGAAAAGGGAGAACGGGATGCAAATTCTTTCTATCATGATAAGGCTCATCGGGCAATGGTGTCCAGTGCCCCCGCCTCATATGTCGGAATTTTGTTCCGCATGCTAAAGAAAGGCTGAAATGTTCGCTGTCAATCGGTGTCAAAAATGTCCTTCCACAGGGAAGGCTAGTATGATTTTCGCCCTTGTTGCAAAGCTTTAGCAAATCAATTCTCGGCCAAAACGATGAATCCGGCACACCCTAAAAAGTGCACCTTGCTTCTTGCCGTAATTATTGGAAAATTTTGGCTCTAAGTGCTCTCTTAGCGCTCTGTTTTCCCCTATAACGATTCCGATACCCCCGCTGCATATTCCGCCGGTGTCTTGCAGAGCACTCGTCACACTTCATTTGCCGATTCGAATTAGCCCGAAACAATGCCCCGCACTCACACCTTCCGGATTTCGTCCATGTGGCAGATTTTGGGATGCTCGCCTTCAGCACAAATTCTCGATGCCATTCTCGCAGAAGGCCAGCATTGAGAGGGGCAACCGCCTGCTCGAACCAGAGACAGTAAACGCCGTGAAGCAATTTGCATTGGTGTTCGCTCTGCCTCGGTTCTAGGCTACAATAGTGCTGCTTTCGAAATGGCCCTATTCCGCTGTAATTGCAACATTCACGCTTGGCAAGCTTAAAACCCTTGGCGAAAAGAGCGACTTGTGCTTTAGAGTTCGTCATACGAAACCCCGTTTGTGAGCGTGTGTGGCTGTTTCAAGACTGTCCTATTGGTTGCGGGTGGATCGAAACCGCTCCCCCTCCCGGCTTCACCTGATGGCCGATGCTGTAAACGCCACTTTCAAAGGGATTGACCGTTCGGAATGGTCGGCAATGTCTCGTGTGCGTGATGCCGCGATCCCCATCATTACTCGTTTCTTTCTTTGATTGTCAAAAATTGACAGTGCTTTTTTTTATAGTGCAAAAAATCTGTACAATCGATGGCCTAAAAGAATAATTCAGCCAATAACCCGTGATGGCCACCCAAAATCCCCCACCTGTGGCCACCTCAAAATCCCCCACTAAGCTGATTTGATTTTCGAAGAAAAACTAGTGCAAACGGCGACAGAACGTAGACGCTCTCATTTGTTGAAATCACACAAATGGGGGAGAGGAAGGATGAACGTTTTGAAGCCGGATTTACAAACGACGATTAAGACATTGCTGAGCAAGGGCGTAAGCCAGCGGGAAATCGAACGAAAGACGGGGATCGATCGAAAAACCATCCGACGATATGCTCAGTCGTTCAATTTGATGACTGAGCAGGAAAGTGAGCATTCAAAATCCCCCACTAAACAGGATGTGGCCACCGGCTCCGGAGATTCACGGATGCAAAATCCCCCACCCCGGCCACCGGTCCAGGAGCAAGAGGCGCCCAAGCAGGTTCGTTCAGCATGTGAAGAGCATCGGGGGTGGATCGAGGAGCAGTTGAGGCTTGGCCGTAATGCCATGGCCATCTATCAGGATCTGGTGGAACTGTTCGCCTTCACTCACCACTACAACTCCGTAAAGCGATTTGTACGTGGGCTCAAAAGAAAGGATCCCGAGCAGTATGACCGGCTGGAATTTCTAATGGGAGAAGAAGCCCAAGTGGATTACGGTCAGGGGGCGCCGACTCTTCATAGCGGCGGCAAATATACTCGGCCACGCCTTTTCGTCATGACGTTGAAGTATTCCGGGCGGGCTTTTCGCAAAACTATATGGAAATCGAGCAAGGAAGCGTGGTGCAGACTGCATGAGGAAGCATTCCGGTATTTTGGGGGATGTCCCCAATACGTCACTTTGGACAATCTTAAGGAAGGCGTGATCAAGCCAGATATCTACGAGCCGGATCTCAATGCGTTATATGTGGCCATGTTGGAGCACTACAAGGTGGTGGCCGACCCTGCAAGAGTCAGCGACTCGGACCGGAAAGGAACGGTGGAAAACGCGATCAAACACACGCAGGACACCGCCCTAAAAGGTCGCAAATTCGACAGTCTCGAGGCGCAGAATGAATGGCTGATGCACTGGGAGAGCCGGTGGGCATCACCACGGATTCATGGCAGGGCCAAGCGCCAGGTAGAGGAAATGTTTCAGGAGGAAAAACCCTATTTATTGCGGTTGCCGCTGATGCCCTTTCGTTATTTTGAGCAGGAGACCCGGACGGTCTATGATGACGGGACGATTCAGGTGGGCAGGTCCTACTATGCGGCCAATCCGGCTCCACTGGGTAGTGAAGTAACGGTTCGGATCTTTGATGAAGAGATCCAGATTCTGGATACTCGCCGGATGGAAGTCATTCGCCGGCATCCGAAGAGCAAACGACCCGGCTCCTTGATGATGGAGCCCGGGGACCGGATCTTCAATCCATCCCGCGAAACCGATAGGTTGCTTTCCCAAGCCGAAGCAATCGGCCCGCATACCTTCAGTCTATGTGAGAAATGGTTTAACGAGGAAGGCCGCAACGGACAACGCCGGATGTATGCCCTGGTAAATCTGGTTCGGCATTACCCGGCCTGCTGCATCGAGAAAGCGGCGGAGGTGGCGAGGAAAAATGGTCTCAGAAGCTCAAAGGCATTGCGGCGAATCGTTGAGAGCATGGCGGCAGAGGCGCAGGAAAGGAAGGTCGAACAATCCGATAAGCTCACACAGGTCCATCCTTTGATTCGCTCGAGCGAAGATTATGCCGCTTTTTGGAACAAGCATGCCGCCCATGCAACTCCTGCCTCCGAACCCGTTCAAATCAGCATCATTGCTTCCGGGTCCCCGGTTATCGGCCGGGAGCATCTGCCCCGAGTCTGGCAACAGGCAAGCTGGCATAAGGTGATCGAGATCTTCGGACTGAGTGTGGATGACAAGCGGCGAAGCCGCGACGATGAGATCTGGGTCAAATCACCGTTTACTCATGAAGAGCGGGCCTCGATGCACTTCAGCTTATCGGCAAATGTTTACAAGGATTTTAGCAGCGGCAAAGGCGGAGGCATTATGCAATTTTGCCGGGAGATGTTGCTCCAGCGGGGCAGGCAAATGTCCATGTCCGAAGTGGCCCGGTGGATGATAGACGAAGGAATCTCAACGGCGACTCCACAACCAGTCCGGGACGTAAATGCCTGCCATGAGCAGCCACCCCCCGGCGTTGTTCGGACATCCGGTGGACCGGTGGTCCTAAACAACACCAACCGCCCTATCGAGGTCGATCTGCGCCCTTATCTTCGCTCAGATCACCCCGAATGGGCTCGCCGAGGCATATCAGCGACAACCTGCCGCTATCTGGGCTGTGGATTTTTGCCTCATCGAACCGCAGCAAAAGGAACCTCCCCTCTCAACTCCCGCTTGGTGTTCCAGGTTCGCGGCGTAAGAGAAAAAGGCCATGACCTTCAGCCCATTATACTCAGCCATATCGGTCGGGCGCTTAGCCGGGAGCAGGAAGAATCGGATGGGAAATACTGGAGCTATCCCTTCCGGAAAGGCTGTGAAATCTACAATCAGGATAATCTCCAGTTGGATGAACAAGCCTGTCGTCAAGCGAATACACTCGGCCTGGTCCTGGTGGAGGGCTGCTTCGATGTCGCAAAGCTCGTTGAAGCGGGTTGCCGCAATGTCTGCGCTCTGATGGGTTCGCATATCACCGCCGAACAAATTGAGCGGTTGGAGTGGATGCGCTCCCGGATCGGGTTCCCTCGGGTTTCGTTGTTTCTGGACCGGGACCAGGCCGGTCGGGAAGGAGCCCGACAGGCAGGCGAGCGACTTCGGCGCCATAACTTCGAGGTGAACGTGTTTGACTGGGATCGGAGCATGCCCCGGGATGGTCAAGGCCATGAGCCGATCCCCGGCGCCATTCAAGATCCGGCCGACATGCAGGTGGAGCAACTTTACAATTTGCGCAAGCACGGCATCATTTAGAAAACCATTATGAGATGAAAAAGGAGCCAAACGGTGGACATGACGTTAGCGGAAATCCAAAGACATCTTAGGACGCTTCGCCTCCATGGCATGAACGCCACGCTGGAGACTCGGATCGTTCAGGCCAATCAGGGCGCTTCTTTTGTAGAGGTGTTTGCCTGCCTCGTGCAAGACGAGCAGGACTATCGAGGCTCACGGCTCTGCGAAACCCGTTTCAAGGCTTCCGGTCTTACGGAGCGACCCACTCTGACGGAGTTCGATTGGGGTTTCAATCCGAAGCTGCCCAAAAAGGAAATCTATGAACTGGTCAGCGGCAAATTTATTCGAGACGGCAATGACGCCCTGTTGATCGGATCTCCCGGAACCGGAAAAAGCCACATAGCCAAAACGGTGGCGCACGCAGCCATTCAAACAGGCTATAAAGTCATCTATCGGGAAGCACATACCTTCTTCGAAGACTTCTTCGAAGCCGCTCAGCTCAAGCGCAGAAAAAAGGTGACCAAGCTCTTCTCCGAAACGGATCTGCTGGTCATTGACGACCTGTTCCTGCGCAAAAACATTCCGGAACAGGCAGCCGACGATTTACTCGATATTATCATGAACCGCTACTCTTCCAGAAAAAGCACCATGATAACCTCCAACCGGCCACTGGAGGACTGGGGCAAACTCCTCAGAGACAATGCAGCCTCATCGGCAATACTGGACCGCCTCCTGCACCGGGGGCGTCTTCTCAAGTTCGAAGGCAAGAGCTACCGCCTCAAGGAGGCATCCATGCGCTTGACGGAAAACAAGCAAAAATCGGGATGAAAAAGGAATAAGAATGGACCACCGAAGAGGTTATTGGTAGGTTATTCCTCTACTGTCGCCTGGGGGATTTTGACCCGGCCACAGGTGGGGGATTTTGAAGTGGCCATCCGGGAATAACTCCTTTTCCCCCGGATTAGGTGGTCGTAATCGTCGGAATACGCAGCTTCGGCTCTCATCGGTAACAATCGGTAACATTGGGCTCCTTTAGGGGTAGACAACTTGAGACATCCTTATGTGTCGCTACTTGCCGCAAACTACCTCAATGAATCGTTTATCGCCCATGCAAGCACCTGATGACTCATCAGGTAACAAGATTATTTTCGCTTTGCTATCAACATGTTATGCGCCACATGTGACACAAAGTGTCAGCTTCTCCGGTAGTATTTTTCAACGAACTCGAAAACGTCTTCCGGCTTGAACCTGACCAGCTCTTTCTTTTTAGTACCTAACCCAGGGCACGGAATCCGCACAGAAGGGAGAAGTCCCTTGCTCGCTGCCTTGTAAATCCATGCTGGCGAGCACCTGAGGAGCTTCTGAACCTCTTTTGGCGTAAGCAGTGAATCCATCGCTTCTCTGCATTCTAATTTCGGGTTCAACTTGCAATTAATTGCATATAGGGTCCCATTTTTTAAATCGAATTTGGGAACCCTTCGCGCGGCCATCCACAGAACCGTTGCCTCGCTGACACATACGCGCGCGCGCGAGAGAGATCGGGTTTATTGACACTATAAAAAAGAGCCACAGCATGGAACAACTCCCCCCCTCTATGCCTGCCTACCCAGAGCACCCCATCTGGAAGGCAGTATCCCCTCAAGACTCTGCAATCATACAAAAAGGTAGGCATTTTTCTTCGTCTTCTTGGTTTGACTGGCGGGAGGGGACCATTCCCCCGCCCATCGTTACTTCCTGCGAGCATCGGCTCTCGCAGTTTTTGAATTTGGGAGGGAGGAGGTGTTACTCGGTTTAGTCCAATCCGCTGAATGGAGTGGTATTCTATAGAAGGCATATGTTTTCGTATGCTTTGACAGCAGATACCAGTTTTGGGCAAGAATTTACTTAATCCATTGACAATGTTAGGGTTTTTGCGGATGGATACTTCATCAAAATCGTGTGCTTTAGGCATCTCTCTTCCAGTTAAAAGCATACGTTTTCGTGTGTTACTTTGCATACGATAATGTCTGTTAGTTTTAGGATTGCCGTGGTGGTCTGTCACAGAATCCCCTTTTGACCTTGGTACGTTTCGCAGTTTCAAAATCCGGCTTTCCATAATCTCTCCATCGGCCAGATAACCCATAGATGCTTGGTTGTTTGGCTGTCCCGTTTCCCGGATTAACGATGTTCAAGAACCCTCGATCTAGAAGCATGTCAATTGCGCGGGTAAATCTCGGCTGGGTAATCTCAAACTCCAGTTCTGCTTCACGATATGGGAAAATCAACTCTCTCTCATTGGTGCATATCCATTTATGATTTCCTTTCTTGCCTGTTTTTTCCATCCGTCTCCTGAGTAGGAAAAGCATGTAAACCTGCGGAGCGATTCCACCGAGAGAGAGCCATGCCTTTGACTTGAGAATCTCTTTTTCTAAAACGAGATTAGGATTTTTTCCTCTCTGACTCATAAGCTCAGGCTCGATTCCTTCCCTCAACCAAGGCTTAGCCGCATCAGCTTTGACCCATAAAAAAAGCCGGAAGGCCCACATCACATGGACACTACCCGGCTGGCTGGCTGAAGCTCGCTTGCTTGTGGCTGGCTGGCTCGGATTATTTGTTTAGCTGGAACTTGTTGTTCCTCGATTTTATGATTCGATACTCCTGGACCTTCCCATCTCGTTGAAAGAACACAACCAACTTTGGGAAAACACCTTCTGCATTGAGGAAGAGAGTGCCATCTTCAATCCAGTCGGCTTTTGACTTGCAGATAGTCTCCCGCAATCTTTCCATTTTCTAACCCCACCAGAAAGGGTGAACCAAGTGAGTTCCCGCTGCGCTACAAGGATCTCTCGATTCTTCTTAGGAACATCCCAGCTTCACCGTCGTGAACTCCAAACTCGACGCCAGCAAAAAAAGCACATTTGCTCTCCAGAAAATCGGAAACGAAAGAATCTAGATCATCGTATGCCGAATCCCAGTATCTTTTTAACCGTATCGATGGTTTATAAGCGAATCCATTAGCCATTTTTGTTAGATATTCAAGAACATACTTGCCAAATTTATTTAGTTCTGATTGACGGTACCAACCTATCCACTCGCGTGTAAATCGCTTGCCGTCAGCTTCTGGTAAAGGTATATAATTGTCGAAATTTTTAATGTGTTGCTTATGAAGGGATTCTATCGTATTCCACGATAAATCATAATTATGATGTAAGTAGATATAATCTATTGCACACTCAATTGAAGAATCGTAAGCAGTTCTGCCATTGATCATATCTGTTGGCACAATTAACCCTCTTCCCTCGACCTCTGCAAAATCAGTATAGGACTTTGTGTCAATTTTATAAGCTGATCTTCGGACAATATAGCGTGCATATTCTGACCGTTTCTCATTATCTGGATCTGTAAATAGAGATACAAGACTCTCCGCTACGGCACATGGCTCTTCTCTAACATCAATCATTTCGAAAAAAAATCTACCATCTCGCTCTACGTAGATGCTTAGCCAATTTGCTACCCGCTGGAAATACTTTGTTTTATCTTCTTCTATCAGAGCTTCACTTATTTCGGAAAGCTTGTATCCTCTACCCTTGAGTTCATAGATTCTCTTTATTCGCTCTTTAGCGATTTTGCCATTCTTGAAAACAAGCCGTACGCCTTCTTTATACCCACCTTCTTTATCCGGAGCAGGAATGAGTCCGGCATCTATGTAGTACTTCACAGTTCTGGCGGTGATTCGATATCCTTCTCCGACCAGATCATCGACTATTTCCCGAATCGTTGGCATTTTTACCTCCATCGCGATTTGCCGAACGGCGGTCTTTACAGACTATACTGAGGTTTCGAAATAACATAATACTGACATTTAACAGTTCGTCAACATAAATCAGCATTTCTCATTTTATTTTTTAAATTTTTTAACTTGACACTTTGCAACCATTGGTTGTAAAGTGGATCAACTACTTCAATGGAGGGCAGAAAATGAAATCTGATTCGAAAGGATTAACATTGCGGTTCCCGGATGAAATGCTCGACTGGTTGCGTCGAAGAGCTGCTTCTGAGACGATAAGACGGAATGCGCGGGTTAGCATCAATTCCTACCTACTGGAGTTGATAAAGAAGGAAATGGATAAGGAGGGCTGACAATGGCTACGATCCGAAAGAGGGGGAATGCATACCAGATCGATTACTTTGACCCAAGTGGCAAACGTTGCCGACCATCTTTTAAGAAGAAAAAGGATGCAGAGGCAGAGCTGGCGAAACGGGTATCTCTTATTGCCGAGAAACGATACCTCGACGTGAAGAAGGATTACACAACCACACTGGAGGAGATTCTCAAGAAATACGAGCAAAACTTCGGAGATCAGCCGAGTTTCGACAACTGGAAAAAGTATTGCTTTGAGCGTTTCCGGGAGAACTTCGGCAAGAATACACGGCTCGAAAACATCCGTTATGTTGATATTGAGACCTATCAAGAATATTTAAAGCGGCTACCAACCAAGAACAGAACGGTCAGGACCGATGCGGCAGTTAACCGGGAAATGTCTTGTCTCCGCCATGTTTTCAACAAGGCATTGGAATGGGAAATGATCGAAAGCACCCCATTCAAGCGTGGCAAATCGCTGATAGTCAAAGAAAACAATATGCGGCTCCGCTTCCTGTCAGAGGAAGATGCCGGTAAGCTGATTGCGGAATGCCCCAAACACCTGAGACGAATTGTCGTCTGTGCTCTTAATACCGGAATGCGAAAGCAAGAAGTTCTTACTTTGAAATGGTCACAGGTGAGAAACGGTTTCATTTACCTCCAGAAGACGAAAACCAATGAGCCACGGGAGATACCGATCAATAGTGCATTGGAAGGACTCTTTGCAGAAATTAGAAGGGAGCAAGGGCCGGGAGGCGAGTATGTTTTTATGTTCGCAAAAGGTGAGCACAAGCTAAAAGGGCCGGAACCGGTCAGGGTCAGGAAAGAAGTTGCCCCTTTACCCGAACTGATCGTAAGCATTAAAACCGCATTCAATGCGGCATTATCGCGGGCAGGTATCAGAGACTTTAAGTTCCATGATCTCCGCCACACTTTCGCAAGCCAACTGGTAATGAGGGGGGCCAACCTAAAGGAAGTCCAGGAACTCCTAGGGCATAAGCACATCAACATGACCATGCGCTATGCTCATCTCAGCCAGGAGAGCAAGAAAAAAGCGGTAAATCTCCTTAATGGATTTACCGCCAGCAATGCTTCCTCAAAACCCACTCTGTCACAAAACTGTCACAGCCTTAAATGTGACAGCCAGCAAACCTAATCGGGGCGAGAGGATTCGAACCTCCGACCCCCTGCTCCCAAGGCAGGTGCGCTAACCAGGCTGCGCTACGCCCCGATGTAAACTGCTTTATTTATCATGCCTTGGGTTTGACGGTCAATACAGAAGATGGATGTTTTAGCGGCCCGGCCGGATTTCACTCTTCACTCTTCACTGCTGTCAGATGCTGTGTCTTCATTGCGCAGAGTTCGGCGTAGGCGGCGTCCACCAGGTCCTGGGCGCAGATCATCCCTTCGGCCAGGGCGCCCACTCCGATCGTGGTGGTGATCAGGATGGCGGTGTTGCCCTCCCGGTAGGGGGATTTTCTCATGGTGGCGGAGATGTAGGGGATCACCTCCCGGGCCTCTTCCTCGGGGATTGCCGGGAGGACGGCCAGGAATTCATCGCTGCCGTACCTGCCGATGTAGCAGCCTTCCCTGGGCAGGATCCCCTCCAGCAGGCCGGCGGCATGTTTGAGCACTTCCATTCCGCTCCCGAGTTCATCCCAGTCGTGAACGAAGTTCAGGTCCACCACCAGGACGGAGAGCGGGCTGCCGGAGCGGCGCGCCTTTCTGAATTCTTTTTCGAGTACGGAATGGATCTGGAAGAAATTGAAGAGGCCCGTCAACTGGTCCCTGACCGCAAACTCCTGCACTTTTTCGTAGGTCAGGCAGTTATCCATGGATAAAGCGATATTGGTCCCAAGTTGCTCCAGGAGGTCGGTGCCGTCTTCCGGGTAATATCTTTCCGGGTCGGAACTGCCGAGCAGCAGGGCCCCGAAAAGCACCTCGTTGATATTGAGAGGAATCAGCGCGCCGGAGCGCAGCGCATGGCCGCTTTCTTTCAGAAAGGCGGGGTAGCCGTTGCGCTCGGTGGAGAAAAGGGCAGGCTTCAGGGAATGATCGAAAAGAGAGCGCACCGACTCGCCCTCAAGCGGAGAAATCCATGTTTGCTCGCCCAACCCGCTGCTGCTCTCCGCTTTTCCGTGGAAGAGCCGCTCCTGCGCCTCGGGATGCGAGATGAAAAGGACTACCAGCCCCGTCTGGAAACGGTCCCGGATTTCGCGGAGCAACTCCTCGATCAGCCGCTCAAGCTCACGTGTCCTGAACAGGATGCGCTGAACGGCTGCGAAATGCCGCCAGATTTTTTCATTTTCCGAGGCGTTGGCCAGTACCTGGGCAAGTTCTTTTCTCAGATTTTCGTTTTCCTGCAGCAGGTCGGCCGTTTCGCACTCCGCACCGGCGGCCTGGTCGCCCGTCGCCCGGATCTGTGGTGAAGGCCCTTCGGCTGCTTTTTTTCTACCGCGCTTGGCCATGGAGTCGATCCGTCAGGCTGTGATCTTGGGAGGCTTGCGGCCGAGTTCGACAAGGGTGAGCGCCTCGTCGACCGCCCCCAACGGCGTGTAGGCCAGCATCATACCGGGAAGCTGGAACTGCGGGTGAAGCGCTACGACCCCTTTTCCGATTTTCAGGGCAAGCGCAATTTCCGAAAGGGTCCCAAAGCCGCCGCCGATGGCGATAAGCACGTCCGCCGTATGGACGATGATGGAGTTGCGCGCCTGTCCCATGTTGGTGGCGATGGGAAAATCGATGAACTCATTGGCGTCGGTCCGGTCCGGTCCCGGAAGAATCCCTACGGTCACTCCGCCCAGTTCCTTGGCGCCCCGGGAAACCTCAGTCATCACACCACCCAGACCGCCGCAGACGAGCACCGCCCCTTTGCGGGCAATCTCGCGTCCGACCTCGACCGCGATTTCCACCAACTCCGGCGGGCAGTCGTGCGCGCCCACCACCGCTATGATTGGACTTCCGACTTCTATTCTTTCCATCCCCATTTTCCTATCAGGTCCACAAACCGGACCCCACCCAGGTGGCTTTTGTTTATTCCTTCGGCGTGCCGCCTGACCAGAACAAGTTCCTGGCTCATCCGGTCGCCGACCGGCACGACAAGCCGGCCTCCAACTGCAAGCTGATCGATGAGAGGCTGTGGAATCGACGGCGTTCCCGCAGTGACCAGGATGCCGTCGAAGGGCGCATCATCGGGCCAGCCCAGCGAACCGTCTCCGACGCGCACAATCACGTTGCGATAGCCCAGCTTCCGGAGCACCCCGTTTGCACGGTAGGCAAGAGCCGGGTAGCGCTCGATTGAAAAAACCCGGTCCGCCAATTCGGCAAGCACAGCCGACTGGTAGCCGGAGCCGGTCCCGATTTCCAGGATCTTCTCTGTGCCGCTCAGCTCCAGGCTCTCCGTCATGAGCGCAACGATATAAGGCTGGGAAATAGTCTGCTTTTCACCAATCGGAAGCGGATGGTCAGAGTAAGCCTGGTCCCGAAGCGCTTCGTCCACAAACTGATGACGGGGCACCTTGCGCATCGCTTCCAGAACACGTTCATCATGAACGCCGCGGGCCGCGATCTGGGTTTCCACCATGCGGTCCCGCGCCTTTTTGAAATTCACCATCCCTGTATTAATTCCCGTATGATTTGAGCATTTTGAGATCAGGTTTCGCGCCCAATCGGCAGCACTACGTTTTTCATAGAAAAAAATATAAAGCAAGGAGATTTTCAAATACCCGGGAACTCAGCCTCAGAGCAGGTTGGCCCACCGTGCACAGGACATCGAAAGCGGCTCCGAAATCACAGGTTCCCCTCCGAGAGAAAGATGTCTGAGCCTTCGGCGAAACCATGTCCCGAAAGGAGCACGCACGTGAGGACCGGAGATCCAGGGCTCAACGGTCTCCATATCCGTTTGAAGCGAAAGGAGCGGAAAGACCTGCGTACCCGTGTAGATAAAAACGAGATTATCCTTCCAGGATGAATCGTAAGCGCGGAAAAAATGCCGGTCAAGCTCGCGAAAAATCATGCGGAAAGCCTCCGGGCAGTGGTTGTCGTCGAGCGGGCGAAGTGCAAAGAGCTGTTTTCGCGGGAATTCGCGGCAAATGATCTCCAGGGCTTCAGAGCGCTCCCGGCCTTTTGCGGAATCTGCGCTTAGATCGGGATTGAAGATACCGATGCCTCTTGCGGGAAGTCCTCGCCCGCACAGGTCGCCCAGGGCCAGGCTGAAGCTGGGCGCCTGCCGGTGGGCCGTATCCTCCCAGAAAAGAATGAGCGGCTGCGAGACTTCCCGGGACAGAAACTGAAAGAGGCGCTCGATATAGGGGATGTCAGCTCTCCGGCGCGACGAAATAAAGAACTTGTCGATCCAGGGCAGGACCAGGGAGGATATGCGCCCCGCATCGAGCATCTTCTGCCCGGCGCAAGCGAGCGCAAGCAGCAGAATGAGACCTTCCGTCCAACCCTGCCGCGAGGAGCGGTCCCACTCGTGGAGCTGTTCCAGGGTGATCTGCTGGTGCGGGGCGACGGCGCCCGGCCATTCGCAGGTGGATTCAACGGAGGCGCGCTCCTGTTCGTCCAGCCCTCCTTTGGAAAAAGAGGCTAAAGAGTTCTTGCCCGAATAACGGGAAAACGTCCGGGCCTCTTCCTGAACGTAGAATGCTTTCGGTTTGAAAAGGCGTTCGGTCCGCATATCCAGCAGTCTGCACGCGGTGTTGAAATCGAGTTCCTTTTCGATCCGGACCGATTCCTCCTGCACAAGCCGCGCGAAATCCTCGAAAAGCGGCTCGGAAGCAAACTGGGCGGAAATGCCCTGGAAGGCCCAGCCGCCTGCAGCAGCCAGGGAGGCGTTGTGCCAGCTCAGGACCACCCGCCTTGTGCGGGTGCTCACCTCCTGGGCGAGGTTCCTGATGGAGCTGAGTTCCCGCGCCTGCATCGCGGTCAGCATGTCCCAGTAGTCAAGCTTCCGTCTACTTGAGCCCCCCCAGTAGAGCTGTTTAAGAGCAGGCGGACTAGATACGGAATTCGGCGATGGACCTGATCGAGCCGTGAGGTGTATCCCCAGCCTGCGCCATAGGCCATTGAGCGACTTCATCGCAAGTGGAGTTCCAAGTGCGGATAAGAGGGGGCGCAGGTCCGCAAGGGTGATCTCAAGAGACCTCTCCGCCGGTATTTCCGGCATATTCTCCCGGTAGAGCCGCCTTCGCAGGCGCCGCCACATCCCCCTGGCGGCCGTTGCGGCTGATGCGTTGCCGGAGAATATCCTTTTCGGCGGCAAGCAACTCAGAAAAGGATTGACCGGGAACCGTCTGTCCAGGAGCCAGGTGAGGTTTTTCGGTGATATTTTTTGAAGGACCTGCTCGAAAAATCGTTTTGACGGAACATCCCCGGGAAGTCCCCGGGCGGAGGCGGCCAGCTCACAGATCAGCCGGACAAGCTCATCGGGTAGGTGGAAATGGTGGGCGCCACGAGAGAAAAGGAATGCCGCAAGCGAAAGACAGTAATCGACCGGTCCGGCGTCCCCGGTGTCGAGAAAAAGATTTGCAACAGCCTCTTTAGCGCCTGGGTCCCCCTTCGCGCAGAGCCGGAAGAGGTCCAGGATCTCTTTTCGCGAGAGGTTATGGAAATTTGCACCTTTGAGTCGATCGATGTCGGCGCGCCGACAAGTCTGATTAATTGTGTCCGAATTCAGTTTACTTGACATAAGTCAATGCGTTTTTCCCAAAAAAGATGTTGACTGTGTATAAAGTTTGGTTTACCTAATTAGTGCTTCTCGGAACCAGGAGGTTTGCTCGATGTTAGCCAGGGTTGAAAATAATACCAGACCATGCGATTGTTGCCAAAAAGAACGTAAGGGAGGCTGCGACCGGGTGCCCCTGTGTAAGGCAGAGGCAGGTAAAAAGGTCCGGGTGGCATGTGTCGAAGGAGAGCGGAGCCTTTGCGCACGTATGGCGGCACTGGGAATTTACCCTGGGGTCGAGATGCAACTCCTCTGCAGCGGATGCGTCCGTGTAAACGGAGGGACTCTGAGCCTGGGAAAGGAAATATCCGACAAGATCCTTGTGACTCCTTCCGCGTAACGGAAGATCCGGCGGCCCGATGGGGCCGTTTCCTCATGGCCGTGAAACAAACCGGCCAGACTCCCCCGATGCCCGCCTTTGTACTCTCCCCGGACCACCAGTGGGGCCTCTCACCGCCGAAAGCGGACGAAATAGCGCAATCGCCTTGATAATATATCATCCGAAAGGGATTTGAATATGCCGGTAGTGCCTTTACGTAAGATGGCAAAGGGGCAGAAAGGGACCATTCACCGCATCACCGCATCCGGTGAGTTGGGGCGGAGGATCAGGGACATGGGGCTTGTACCCGGGACTCCTTTCCAGGTACAGGGGCGCGCCCCGCTGAAAGACCCGGTTGCGATCCGGATCAGGAATTTCACCCTGACTCTTCGCAATAGCGAATCGGACTTTATCGAAGTAGAAGTGGAAGAGATTTTATGAAGGGCTCCAATGAGAACCTGTTCGCCCTCGCCGGCAACCCGAACTGCGGCAAGACGACCCTTTTCAACGCGATCACGGGCGCCCGGCAGCATGTGGGCAACTACCCCGGCATAACGGTCGAGAAAAAAGAGGGCTTCTGCGAGGTCGACGGCAGGCAGATCCGGCTCGTGGACCTCCCCGGCACTTACTCACTCACCGCATACTCTCTCGAAGAGTTGGTAGCGCGCAATTTTCTCGTTCAGGACCGGCCCCGGGCGGTTATCAATATCGTGGACGCCTCCAACCTGGAACGTAACCTCTACCTCACCCTGCAGATCATGGAACTCGGCATTCCGGTGCTGCTCGCTCTCAATATGATGGATATGGCCGCGGCGCGGGGCATGGAGATAGACTTTGAGGAACTCGGACGCCGCCTGCATGTTCCTGTGGTCCCGACCGTGGCGCGAACCGGAAAAGGCAGGGAAGAGGTGCTGGCGGCGGCTGTGCGCTTCGCATCCGGGGAAACCTCCAACAATCCCCTCTACATTTCCTATGGACCGGACATCGACCCCGTCCTCGACAGGATGGAGCCTGAAATCAGGGCGGCGGGGTTTCTGACCGATCTTTTTCCACCACGCTGGACCGCTCTCAAATACCTCGAAGCCGATGAAGAGGTCATCTCGAACGGCAGAAAGACCAATCCCGCTCTATCTCGAAAGCTGGAAGAACTCGCAGGAGAGGTGAGCGACCATCTGCAGAAAACCCTCGACAGCTATCCGGAAGCAATAATAGCCGACCACCGCTACGGTTTCATCGCGGCGCTTTTAAAGAACGGCGTCCTCGAACAAAGCCACAAGTCGGACAGGCTCTATCTCACGGATCAGATCGACCGGGTGCTCACCAACCGGTTTCTCGGCCCCGTCTTCATGATGCTGATCATATACGCGGTCTACCAGTTCACCTTCACCTACAGCAAGATACCGGTAGGCTGGATGGAGGCGGCGTTTTCCGCGCTGGGATCATTTGCGGACTCCGCCCTGCCCGATGGCCCCCTCAAATCACTGCTCGTTTCCGGAGTGATTGACGGAGTGGGCGGCGTGCTCGGCTTTGTACCCCTTATCCTTTTTATGTTCCTGGCGATCGCCTTCCTGGAGGACACCGGCTACCTGGCGCGGGTCGCCTATATGCTCGACCGCGTCTTCAGATCCTTTGGCTTGCACGGAAGCTCTGTCATGGCCTACATTATCTCCGGGGGAATCGCCGGAGGGTGCGCCGTGCCGGGGGTCCTGGCAACGAGAACCCTCAGAAGCCCGCGGGAGCGGTTGGCGACCTTGCTCACCGCGCCCTTTATGAACTGCGGAGCGAAGATCCCGGTTTTTGCCATGCTCATTGCCGCGTTTTTTTCGGCAAGAGAAGCCCAGATCATGTTCCTGCTGACCATCCTTTCCTGGACCGCGGCCCTGCTCCTGGCAAAGCTGATCCGGTCAACCATCCTGCGCGGCCCCAGCACCCCTTTTCTGCTCGAACTCCCTCCCTACCGTCTTCCCACTTTCAAAGGGCTGCTCATCCACACCTGGGAGCGCACCTGGCAGTACATTCGCAAGGCGGGCACCGTCATATTATGCATTTCCATCGTGTTCTGGGCGCTGATGTCTTTTCCGGGACTCCCGGAGACCGAGAAGAAATTCTACGACGAAGAACGTGCATCTATCCTGGAAGAAGCTCCGCAGGCTCTTCGGCAGGCCGTCGTGGAATCCAAGGGCAAGGCAGGCTCGGCAGACCCCGGAACCGAACCGTATCGCGTTCGACTCCAGGAGGTAGATTACGAGGAGGCTCAGGCGGGATTGAAGAACTCGATAGCGGGCCGCATCGGCACAGGCCTGGCCGTGGTGACGCGCGCCGCCGGCTTCGACTGGCGCATCAACGTGGCCCTGCTCTCCGGATTCGCCGCCAAGGAGATCATCCTGTCCACCATGGGAACCGCCTATTCGCTCGGACGCCCCAAAGACGGAGAGCAGACCCCTTTGAGCGAACGGCTGGCCGCCGATAGGGCATGGAGTCCTCTAAAAGCATTTTCACTGATTATCTTTATCATGTTATACGCTCCCTGCCTGGCGACAATCACCTGCATCATCAAGGAGTCGACCTGGAAATGGGGGCTCTTTTCCATGGTGTTCAATACCTCGATTGCTTTAATCATATCGGTGCTCGTCTACCGCGGAGGTATATGGCTTGGATTGGGCTAGCACCAATTTCCCCCGGACAGCTACGAAACGATAAGCAGCACCCGCGCTGTGCTCGCGCCAATGCATTTTGCGAATTGCGGGGAAAACTTGCATCTCCTTGCGCGTTGCTCTATGACGCGTTATTATACACAATAAACCACGCGCGCATGGAAGGATTGATGATGCTACCAAACCGAGAAAACAGGGCGCATCGAATCACCCGTGTCAACCTCAGCATCCGGCAAGATGTCTGGAAAGAGTTCGAAGACCTTGTGTCCGGCAGAAAGAAGAGCGCAGTCGTCACAAAGTTGCTCGAAGATGAAATTGCCAGAATCAAAGAAGAGAAATGGCGTGATGAATTGGCTCGCAGCTTTAAGGAAATGGCGAACGATGAAGAGCGCCGGAAGGAAGCCGCTGAATGGGATGAACTTGATGCGGAGGATTGGCCGGAATGAAACAAGGCGATATTTTCTGGGTGGATCTGGAACCTAAGCACCGAAGTGAGACAGGAAAAATCAGGCCGGCTTTGATAGTTTCAATCGATGAGATGAATGACCATTCTCCAAGGGTTATTGTTGCACCTATCACTTCTAATGTGAGCAGAGTGTACAGAAGCGAGTTGCGAATACCGGCGGCGGGCGGTCTGAAGAATGAATCGAAGATTATGCTGGATCAGATTCGCAGCATTGACAAAGCCAGAATCAAAGAGCGATTGGGGAGTATCGACATGCCCACATTGAAAGCTGCCTGTGAACTGGCCACAAGACTAATATCACCGCCGAAAAAGTAAGAAGAGAATATTTCAGCCGGTGTGATCTTCAGTACTCCTTCAAAAGGATCTATTCTGACATGTGGCAGACAGCCATTGTAATAGCGACCTTGATCGGAGTTGCGATATATCTTGTCAGGCATTTCACCAGGGTCCTCCGGGCGGAGGTTCCGTCGTGTTCCTCCTGTCCGGGTCGCTGCGCCCCGAACGCGAAAACTGAGGCGGCCCCGTGCGCATGCCATTCCATGCAGGCAGGGCAAAACCCTGCAGAAGGTGAGTCCGGCTCATGAAATTGGAAATCGCGCTTCCGGGAAGCTCTCCCCGGGTCTCCGAGATCTTCATTGGAGACGATATTCTCGAAAAGGTCGCGGGGAATCTGGAAGAAGCCCTTGGCGGGCGTTCGGCTTTCTGGATCTGGGACGAATCGGTATGGCCGCTCTGGGGGAAGAAGGCCGTTGAGTTGGGCTGGCCGGGTCAAAAGGAAGGCAATGTCATTTTGTTTGCAGCCTCGGAACCCAACAAGCGCCTGACCTCTGTCGAGTTCATCGCGCGACGCCTGGTAAATGCCGGAGCAGACCGTGACAGCGCCCTCATCGCCGTCGGCGGAGGGGTAACCGGTGACGTGGTGGGCTTTACCGCATCGATTTACATGCGCGGGATCCCCTGCTTTCAAATACCGACCACACTGCTGGCACAGGTCGACAGCAGCATAGGGGGAAAAACCGGTGTTGACCTGCCGGAAGGCAAAAACCTGCTGGGTACTTTCCATCAGCCCCGCCAGGTCTATATCGATCCGCGCTTCCTCGCCACTCTTCCCGTTGAGGAATTCCGGCAGGGCATGGCTGAAGTGATCAAGTCGGCCATAATCGGCGATGAAGTACTCTGGAAATTTGTCGAAAACAATCCCGACCCGATTAAAAAACGCGATCCCGAGGCGCTGCTCCGGATTATATCCGCAAGCTGCCTGCTGAAGAGCAAGGTAGTGCAGGCCGACGAAAAGGAATCGGGATACAGGCGTGTTCTGAACCTTGGACACACCGTCGGTCATGCCATAGAGAAGGTCACCGGCTACAGGCTCAAGCACGGTGACAGCGTAGCCGCCGGAATGATCGCCGCCGCCACCCTGTCGCAACGCCAGGGAATGATGCAGGCAGGAGAGGTCGAACGCCTGGAGAGGCTTTGCGAAGCCTGGAATATGCCCAAACGAATACCGGGGTCGCTCGAGTCCAGGGCAATCATCGATGCGATCCGGGCAGACAAGAAGCGGGTGGGGGAAAAGCTGCATTTCATACTGCCGGTCCGGATCGGCAAAGTCATCGAATTCACCGATATCGATTATGATGAATTCGATAGCGTGCTCAGGCGCCTCGGCGCCGGTTGATCCCCACGGCAATGATCTGAAATCCAAAAATGTTTCAATGTTCATTTTCCCTTGCCAAATCTTAACACTTTGTGTGAAAATTTACTTTCGTGACCGGCATCGATACGCACCCCCTGTCCAGCTCTCTTTCTCCAAAGGGTCAGTTCGGAATTCAAGAAGCTGCCTCTGGTCTGTTTTTCTTGACAAATTCCCGTGCCTCGGTTATGTATCATCGGTTTGAAAGTTCTTGTAATTCGGGTATTTAGACGATAAGGGAGTTTCTTTTTCGATACCAGTTTCACAGGTACATTTTCCCGCCTCCCTCATTTCCATCAGGAGGAAATATGACAGGCAAAGAGTCCGGCAACGGTACGGTCGGTTCGGTTCTGGTTATCGGCGGCGGCATCGCCGGTATGCAGGCTTCGCTTGACCTGGCCAATTCAGGCTATTTCGTCCACCTGCTTGAAAAAGGCCCGGCCATCGGAGGGGGCATGTCCCAACTGGACAAGACCTTCCCGACCAACGAATGCGCGATGTGAATCATCTCCCCCAAGCTGGTCGAGGTCGGCCGGCATTTGAACATCAATCTGCTTACGAATTCACAGGTAGAGAGCATCGAGGGTGAAGAGGGGCGTTTCCAGGTAAGAGTCCTCAAGCAGCCCCGCTATGTGAGCATGGAGAAGTGCATCTCCTGCGGCGCGTGCGCGGAGAAATGCCCGAGTCCGGTTGTGGACGACTACAACGCGGGCATGGGCGAGCGCCGTGCGATATACAAGTATTATGCCCAGGCGATTCCCTCCACCTATTGCATCGACGCAAAGAACTGCCGCCAGCTCGGACAGGGAAAGAAATGCGGTGTCTGCGCGAAAGTCTGCCCTGCCGACGCCATAGAATACGATCAGAAGCCCGAGACCCTCGATCTGCAGGTGGGCGCGGTGATCGTTTCGAGCGGTTTCAAAGCGTTCGATCCGAGCCGGGTCGATACCTACGGCTATGCGAATCATCCCAACATCGTGACGGCCCTGGAATTCGAGCGGCTGCTGAGCGCCGGCGGACCTACCGCAGGCCACCTGGTGAGGCCGTCGGAGCTGCTTCGCGAAGCGCAGATCGAATCCATGGAAAAAGATCTGAAGAAGCTCGAAAAGCAGGCGAAACCGGAAAACGCCGAACAGGCAGAAAAACTCCGGGCTGAAATAGAGGATCTGCGCAAGCAGCAGTCTCATGAGTCGCCGAAGCGCATTGCCTGGCTGCAATGCGTGGGGTCGCGCGACATCAGCCGCAGCGATAACGGGTACTGCTCGGGCGTGTGCTGCATGTACGCGATCAAAGAGGCCGTAATCGCCAAGGAACACGCCAAGGGCGATCTCGATGCGGCCATCTTCTTCATGGACATGCGAACCTATGGCAAGGAATTCGAACAATACTACACTCGCGCCAAGGACAACGGCATCCGCTTTGTTCGCTCGCGTATCCATACGATCGACGAGGTTCCCGATTCGGACAATCTCCAGTTGAGCTACGTCACCGAATCCGGAGAAATGAAGGGCGAAGAGTTCGATATGGTCGTACTCTCCGTGGGTCTTGAGTCCTCGGCGGACGCACGGGAACTTGCCGAAAAGATCGGATTCGATCTCGACCATTACAAGTTTGCGAACACGTCGAGCTTCACGCCTGTACAGACCTCGAAGCCCGGAGTCTACGTCTGCGGCGTACTCCAGGGTCCGAAGGACATTCCTCTTTCGGTCATGGAAGCCTCCGCCGCCGCCGGAGCGGCAGCCAGCAGGCTCTCGGAGTCTCGAAATACGCTGGTGCAGGAGAAAACCTTCCCTCAGGAGCGCGATGTCAGCTCCGAGCCGCCGCGCATCGGCGTATTCGTCTGCAACTGCGGTGTGAATATTTCCAGCGTGGTCCGGGTTCCTGAAGTTGTCGAATACGCCAAGGCCCTCCCCAACGTGGTCTATACCCAGGAGAACCTTTTCTCCTGTTCTCAGGACGCCCAGGATAAGCTGGTGCGGGTGATAAAGGAGCAGAACCTCAACCGCGTGGTTGTCGCTGCCTGCTCGCCCCGAACGCATGAGCCGCTTTTCCAGGAAACCGTGCGAAACTCCGGGCTGAACAAGTATCTCTACGAGCAGGCCAATATTCGTGACCAGTGCTCGTGGGTGCATGCCGCGGAGCATGACGCCGCAACCGAGAAGGCCAAGGACCTGGTCCGCATGGCGGTATCGCGCGCGGCCCTCATCGAACCCCTGCCGATGCCCTCGGTACCCGTAACCCCAGCCGCGCTGGTAGTCGGCGGCGGAGTCGCCGGAATGGTGAGCGCCCTCACGCTGGCAAAGCAGGGGTTCAAGGCTCACATCGTCGAAGCGAAAGACAAGCTGGGCGGCCATGCACTCAAGCTGCACACCACCTGGAAGGGCGAGGACGTTCCCGCCTATCTCCGCAGCCTGGTCGCCGAAGTCGGCCGCAACGACAACATCGAGGTACACCTTAACTCTGAAATCAAGACGACCGCCGGGTACATCGGCAATTTCTCGACCTCCGTGGCTTCAAACGGCCAGGAGCGGGAGATCGCCCACGGTGTGACCATCCTGGCGACCGGCGCCCATTCCATCAAGCCGGAAGAGTATCTCTACGGCAAGAACAGCCGGGTGTTCCGCTGGCATGAACTCGAAGAGGCCTGGGAAACGGACACGGTAAAGAACGCCCAAAGCGCGGTCTTCATCCAGTGCGTCGGATCGCGTGAAGAAGCGCGTCCCCACTGCAGTAAGATATGCTGTACTTTTTCCGTTCAAAAAGCGGTCGAGTTGAAAGAGCGCAATCCGGAGATGGACGTTTATGTGCTCTATCGCGACATCCGCACTTACGGCGAACGCGAGGATCTCTACAAGGAGGCCCGCAAGCGGGGTGTGATCTTCATCCGCTACGACCTGTCGAACAAGCCCGTCGTTACGGAAACCTCCGACGGGAAGCTCGAAGTGAGCATAATGGACCATGTGCTTCGCCGCCCCGTAACCCTGCGACCGGATTTCGTCAACCTGGCGAGCGCCATCACGACCAGGGGCGCGGAAGAACTGGGCCAGTTGTTCAAAGTTCCGCTCAGCCAGGACAAGTTTTTCCTGGAAGTGCACATGAAGCTGCGTCCGGTTGACTTCGCAACAGACGGCATTTTCGTGTGCGGGCTTGCGCATTATCCCAAGCCGATCGACGAGAGCATCGCCCAGGCCCAGGCCGCTGCCGCTCGTGCCGCCACGGTGCTTGCGCGCAAGAGCATAGAGGTCGAAGGCGTGGTATCGAGTGTGGATGAATCGCTTTGCAGAGGCTGCGGCAAATGTGTTGCGGTCTGCCCGTACGGCGCTCCACAATTAACCGATCTCAAGGAAGGCGTCCAGATTTCCACGATTCAGGAGGCGCTTTGCAAGGGTTGCGGCGCCTGTGCCGTGGCATGCCCGACGGGCGCTGCCGCTATCAGGCATTTTAATGACCAGGAAGTAGTCACTATGATCGAGGCGGCGCTGGAATAGGCGCCTGGCCGCTGCCATGATGCTCCTGGCCACGGGAAAAATCCCCCCGCCCCCCTTTAGAAAGGGGGGTATACTTGAGGAAAACGAAATGAGTGCGGAATTCGAGCCGAGAATAATTGCTTTTTGCTGCAACTGGTGTGCTTACGCCGGCGCGGACCTGGCCGGGGTGAGTCGAATCCAGTACCCCCACAACATCCGGGTCATCAGAGTCATGTGCTCCGGGCGGGTCTCGCCGGACTTCATCCTGAAGGCCTTCCAGAAAGGGGCCGACGGCGTCCTGGTGAGTGGCTGACACATCGGTGACTGCCATTACCTGGATGGTAATGAAAAAGCTTCCCGCATAATCGAAATGACCCGCGAGATGCTCGAACTGCTGGGAATAGACGGCAGGCGCCTTGCCCTGGAGTGGGTATCCTCGGCTGAGGGCGCTCGGTTTGCAGAGATCGTCACGACTTTTACAAACCGCGTAAAAGAGCTGGGAAAATCGCCTCTTGGAGTGGCTGCATGAACATAGATGAAGCTGTAAAGCTGCACAGGACCTATTATTGCCTCGATTGCGGCGTCTGCACCGGGAGTTGCCCGGTATCGCGGGTGCTGCCCTCGTTTTCTCCGCGCCTGATCGTGGAAAAAGCGCTGCTCGAACTCGGAGACGAGTTGCTCAAGGACAAGGACCTCTGGTCCTGCCTCACCTGCGGGCGCTGTTTTGAAAGATGCCCTACCAACATCAACTTCCCCGAATTCATGCGCAATCTGCGTGAAGAGGCGAGTAAGCGCGGCATAGCCCCCGCCCTTTCTCATCACGGGATGCTCCAGACGGTGATGGAGCTTCAGACCCAGGGGGTAAAGCAGAAGAAAACCGAATGGGCGAGAGAGGCAGGAAAGATTTCCGAGACGGGCGACGTCTTCTTCTTTGTGGGCTGCATGCCCTACTTCAATGTCGTTTTCCGCGACATGGGAGTGGACAGCCTCACTATCGGCAGGAACGTCATCAAGGTACTCAACGCGGCAGGGATCGCACCGGTGGTATCCGATGAGGAGGCCTGCTGCGGGCACGACATGCTCTGGAACGGAAAGCCCGAGGTCTTTATGAAGCTTGGGCAGAAGAACCTGGATCTCATCCGGAGCAGCGGCGCCAAGCAGGTGGTCTTCAGTTGTCCGGAAGGCTACTACACCTTCAAGAATCACTACCCGCAGTATTTCGGCGAACTGGGCTTCGAGGTTGTCCACTTCTATGACTACCTGGAAAGGATGATCGCCGATGGTGCGCTGAAGCTCTCAAACGGGGCCGGCTCATACACCTTCCACGATCCCTGCAGGCTCGGGCGCATGGCGAAGATCTACGAAAGCCCGCGCTCCATCCTCAAGAATCTTGCAGGCTCCGAATTAAGAGAAATGGAGCGCAACCGGGAAAACGCCGTCTGCTGCGGAACGACCGGATGGGCAAATTGTTCGAGCTGCTCAAAGCAGATCCAGGTCGAAAGGCTCAAGGAAGCGAAAGCCACCGGCGCAGAAACACTGGTCACTGCATGCCCCAAGTGCCAGATACACCTGAGCTGCGCTCTTGCCAATATGGATATGAAGCTGGAGATCAAGGACCTGACCACCCTGATCACGGAAAGCATGGCCACCGCCTAGGCGTGGCTGATGGACGAGGTGAATTGTGAGTAAAGACATACTGGTTATCGGCGGAGGGATTGCCGGAATTCAGGCTGCCCTGGACCTGGCCGAAATGGGAATCCAGGTGCACATGGTAGAGAGGCTTCCGAGCATCGGCGGGAGGATGGCTCAACTGGACAAAACGTTTCCCACAAATGACTGCGCCATCTGAATTCTCTCGCCGAAGCTGCTGGATGTCGGTCGGCATCCCCGTATAAATCTTCTCGCCTACAGCGAAATTGAGTCAGTCGACGGTGAAGCAGGCAATTTCAAGGTAACCGTGAAGAGGAAAGCCCGCTACGTGAACGAAGACCTCTGCACCGGCTGCGGTTCGTGCGCGGAAAAATGCCCAACGCTGGCCGTGGACGTATTCAATGCCGGAATCGGACACCGCAAAGCGATCTATAAACACTTCGCCCAGGGCATCCCTTCCGTTTTCACTATCGATGCCCCAAACTGCCGTCAGCTCGGGCAGGGAAAGAAATGCGGCGTCTGCGCCAAGACCTGCCAGGCCGGGGCCATCGACTTTGAACAGAAGGACAGGACCGTCGATATTGAAGTCGGGGCGATCGTCATTGCCTCCGGATACGACGTCTTCGACCCCTCGGTCATTCCCGAATATGGCTACGACCGGATAGACAACGTGGTCACCGCACTCGAATTCGAACGGCTCCTGAGCGCCTCCGGCCCCACCGCCGGACATCTTGACCGGCCCTCCGAACTTGCCCTCGAAAAAGAAGTCGAAGGCGCAGAAAAAGAAGTTCGCAAGCTCTCCGGGCGGGTAAAACAGCTCGAGGAAAAGCAGGGCAAGAAATCAGCTCAGGTCATTGAGGAAGTAAAAGCGGGCGCGGACGATCCCGCCCTGGTCGAATGGGCAAAGCAGGCTGAGTCTCTGGCCGGCCTGGAAGCCGAACTCGCCGAGATGCACCGGAAGAAAGCAGCCGCTGCAACGGCGAAAAAACTCGCTTTCATCCAGTGCGTGGGGTCGAGAGATTTCCGGTTCAATAAATTCTGCTCCTCCTACTGCTGCATGCACTCGGTAAAAGAGGCGATGATCGCCAATGAGCACGACCGCGAGGTCAATTCCTCGATTTTCTGCATGGACCTTCGCGCCGTGGGAAGAGGTTTCGAGGAATACAAACTCAGGGGCGGAAAGCAGGCCAACATCAGCTACGTTCGAGGCCGTGTAGCGGAAATAACCGAAGATGAGGCCAAGAACCCCATCGTCTGGTATGAATCCACCACCGACCGGCAGGTAAAAAGCGAAGTCTTCGATATGGTGGTCCTTGCTTCCGCATGCGTGCCGAGCGCCGGGACGGCGAAACTTGCCGCCCTTTTGGGAGTGGAACTGGAATCGAACGGTTTCATCAGGACCGATTCGCTCATGCCTCTGGCTACCACAAAGCCGGGAATATTCGTTTGCGGTTGTGCACAGGGACCGATGGACATTCCCGAGTCGGTGGCACAGGCCAGCAGCGCGGCTGCCTGCGCTGCCGAGGCGGTGATCGGAATACCGGCATTGGTAAAAGCGACAGCCTGACAATAAAAATCCCCCCTGCCCCCCGCTAGAAAAGGGGGGAAAGCGAATGCACAATTGGGGGGAAGAGGATGAGGTGCTCAATTGGCAGAAGATATTCGAATAGGAGTTTTTGTTTGCGACTGCGGCAGCAACATTGCCGGCTACCTCGATGTCAAGTCGCTGGCTGAATACGCAAAGACCCTGCCCAACGTCGTCTATGTAAAGGAAAACCTTTACACCTGCTCCGAGAGCGGCATCAACGAAATCAAGGCCGCGATAAAAGAGCAGAATCTGAACCGGGTGGTGGTCGCATCCTGTACGCCGCGCACGCATGAGCCTCTGTTCCGTGGAACGTGCGCCGAAGGCGGTATGAACCCCTACCTTTTCGAGATGGTCAATATTCGGGACCAGTGTTCGTGGGTACACATGCAGGAGCGCGAGAACGGCACGGCGAAAGCCAGGGACCTCATCCGGATGGGCGTCGCCAAGGCTGCTTTGCTCAAGCCGCAGGAACCCATTGAGTCGGCAATGGACCCACGGGCCATGGTGATAGGCGGCGGTATCGCAGGCATGACCTCGGCGCTTGCGCTTGCCAATCGCGGCTATGAAGTGACCCTGGTGGAAAAAACGGCCGAACTTGGCGGTCTTTTGCTCAAGCTCGACAAGCTTGCCCCTTCGGGAGTGGACGCAGCCGAGTTTGCCGGAAAACAGGCCGAGGCGGTTCGCAGGCATCCCAATATCCGCCTGCTGACTTCCACCAGGCTCGATGAGGTAAAGGGCTATATCGGCAACTTCAAAGTTTCCGCCACAGCTAACGGCGCAAAGGAAGAATTCGGCGTTGGCGTCATCGTTGTCGCCACGGGCGCCGAAGTGCTCAAACCGGTTGGACTCTACGGCTATGACGGGCAGAAAGTCATCAACCAGCTCGAGTTGGAAGAGCGGTTCAAGTCCGGCGCCTTCGCCGCGAAGAATGTCGTTATGATCCAGTGCGCCGGAGCGCGCAACGAGGATCGGAAGTACTGCTCGCGTATCTGCTGCATGGTCGCCATAAAGAACGCAATCGAAATCAAGGAGAAAAACCCCGCGGCGGGCGTTCGCATCCTCTACCGCGACATCCAGGCATACGGGACGGAGAATGAAGCGCTGTTCCAGCATGCCAAGGAACTGGGGGTCATCTTCATAAAGTACGACTCGGCGCGTCCGCCCAGGGTCGAGGATGGGAAGGTCGTTGTCTATCATCATCTCCTCGGCCGCGAGATAGAACTGCCGCAGGACCTGGTGGTGCTCTCCACTCCGCTTGTTGCGGGCGAGGACAACGAGAGCATATCCCAATTGATCAGGATCTCGGTTGACGAGAACAAGTTCTTCCTGGAAGGCCATGTAAAGCTGAAACCCCTGGACTTTGCGACCGACGGCGTCTACCTGTGCGGGAACGCCCACTATCCGGCGACTGTCCGTGAGGCCATCTCGCAGGCGCTCGGCGCCGCCTCCCGCGCTTCCATCCCGCTTTCCAAGGGAGTGATGAGCGTTGAGCCGATCGTTTCCACGCTGGTGGACGAGGATGCCTGCAGGGGCTGCGGCCTGTGCGCTGCGCTCTGCCCGTATGGAGCGCTCGAAATCGTCCGGACGGAAAAGGGACGAAAGGTCAAGGTCATCCCGGTCGCCTGCAAGGGATGCGGCGTCTGCGCCGCCACCTGCTACCAGCATGCGCTGAGCGTGAATTCCTACACCGACCAGCAGATAGGCGACCAGATAAAGGCGTTTCTCGAAGAATCGGCGTGAATTGAGTGAACAGTGAGCAGCAATTTTTAAAAACCCCCGAGGAGGCAAAACGAATGCCGGATTTTATACCTAGAATTCTGGTCATGTGCTGCACCTGGTGAGGCTACGCAGCGGCTGACTTCGCTGGAGTTTCCAGGATGCAATATACGACGGATATCAGAATTATCCGTCTGATGTGTACGGGCCGGGTGGACCCCACCATGGTAGCAGGCGCTTTCATCGACGGGGCGGACGGGATCATGGTGGTCGGGTGCCATTTCGGAGACTGCCACTACATTTCCGGCAATTACCAGGCCAGGGTGAAGATCGGGCTCGCAGCCCGAACCCTCGACTATGTCGGACTCAACCCGGGACGGGTTGCCTTCAACCAGTGCTCGTCGGCGGAAGGCGAGAGGTTCGTCAGCCAGGTAACGGCTTTCGACCGGACCCTTCGCGAAATAGGCCCGCTTGGAACAGGGGACCGCGTTTCTCTTCCCGAACTGAAGGAGAAACTCGAAACGGCCAGGACCGCCCTCGGCAAGGAGAAACTGCGCTGGGTGGTCGGCAAGTTCACCGAGTTCCAGTCCAACGGCAACAAGTACGGTGAGAAGTTCACCGAGCACGAGATGTGGCGGACCCTCGATACCATCGTGATGGATGAGATCGCTACGCATGAGATTTTAAAAGAAATGCGGAAAGGTCCGGTTTCCGTTAAGGATCTCGCGGCCAGGGTTAATATTGCTCCGCCCGACGCGCTCAAATATGTGCTGGCGCTTCAAAGGCGCGGTCTTGCCGGGTTGGCCGGAGTCGAGGACTCCACGCCCAGATACCAGGTGATCGAACGCGCAGCGGAAGCCGCGGCATAAAAGATATTGAAATGGATTTTCTCCAGATTCCCGGAGGATGCAAGTGTCAGATAAACAGGTAATCATTTTCGGAGGCGACCCGGCAGGAGTTGCGGCTGCAATCGAGCAGGCCGAGGCGGGCAAACGCGTCATATTGGTGGAACCTTCTCCATCCCTCGGCGGAAACCGTATCCCGCAAACCCATCTATTGAACGGCAACCCGAACCTGGCTGATCCGAAATACGAAATCGCCGCAAAGCACCCGAACATCCGCATCATCACCAATGCGCAGGTGGAAAAGGCCTCTTCCAAGGAGGGGGCGTACAGTTTCCGCATCCGCCGCAAGACTCCCCGTGTAGACCGTGAGAAGTGCAACGACTGCCGCGAGTGCATCCGTGTGTGCCCGATTCACATGTACGACGACTTCAATGAAGGACTCGGCTTCCGGACGGCGATCGACTTTTTCAACCCGGACACGGGCGACTTCAATATCTTCAAGGAAGACATGCCCATCTGCCAGGCCACCTGCCCGGCGAACCTCGACATCCGCTCCTATGTCGGCCTGGTGGCGGACAAGGAATATGAGAAGTCCCTGGCAAAAATTCGGGAACGCCTCCCCTTCGCGCTCTCCATCGGCCGTGTCTGCCCGCATCCATGCGAGACGGCCTGCAACCGGGGACACGTCGATGAGCCGATTTCCATTTGCACCCTCAAGCGCTATGTCGCCGACCATGAACTGAAAAACGGGCTGCCGGCCCCGGTCGAGATTCCCGACGAGTTTCACAAGGAAAAGGTCGCCATCATCGGCGCCGGTCCCGCGGGACTTACCTGCGCTTATTTTCTCGCCAAGGCCGGGTACCACTCGGTGGTCTTCGAGGCCCTGGAAGAGCCCGGAGGCATGTTCCGGTACGGCATCCCCGAATACCGGCTGCCCACGCCCACTCTCATGCACGAGATAAACTGGATTCTATCCCATGGCGCGGAGTTGCGCTGCAACACCAGGATAGGCAGGGACATCACCTTTGAGGAAATCCGGAGCCAATTCGATGCCATTTTCATCGGTGTCGGCGCCCATGCCGGAATGAAGCTCGGAATAAAGGGCGAGGACATGCAGGGCGTGGTCGACGGAGTCGATTTCCTGCGCGACGTCAATGCAGGCAGGAAGGTGAATTCCAAGGGCAAGGTCATCGTCATCGGCGGCGGAAACGTTGCCATGGACGCCGCGCGGGTGAGCTGGCGCGAAGGCTTCGAAGAGGTCCATATCCTCTACCGCAGAACCAAGAAGGAAATGCCTGCAAGCCCCTGGGAAATTGATGCCGCCGAACATGAAGGCATAAAGATCCAGTACCTGGTAGCCCCGGTGGAAGTAGTCGGAAAAGACGGGAAGATGACCGGCCTCAAATGCCTCAGGATGGAGCTTGGAGAGCCGGACGCCAGCGGACGCCGCCGCCCCGTACCCATTGAGGGCTCCGAGTTCGTCGTGGAAGCCGAAACCTTGATTCCCGCAATCGGTCAGCGCCCGGAACTGAGTTTCGTCCCTAAAGAGAGCGGTCTCAACATAACGAGATGGAATACCTTCGGCGTGGACAAGAGCACCTATATGACGAACGTTCCGGGAGTATTCTCGGCAGGCGACGTCGAGACGGGTCCGGATATCGCAATACGCGCCTGCGCCGGCGGACGCAAAGCCGCGGAAGGCATAGCCCGCTACATTGAAGCGAAACGCCAGGGCAAAGACCCCGCCCTGAAAGCATAAAGGCCTCCTGTTTCAGGGACACCTATTACCCCTCTTTCTTAAAGGGGGGCAGGGGGGATTTCCAAGCCCCGATCAACATACGAGGAAACCATGCAATACGAAAACAAAGGCCGCTACATCGTAAAGTTCAAGGACATCCCCTCCCCGCGCCAGGGAATCATCGAAATCGAGGTGGACGAGCGCCGCAACAACTACCGAGAGGTGGAACTCGGCTTCGATGAAGAACGGGCGCTCAAGGAAGCCAGGCGGTGCCTTAGCTGCCGCCGCTGCCTGGGGTGCGCTCTTTGCTGGGCGGAGTGCAAGCCGGAAGCGATCCAGTTCGAGATGGAAGACGAAATCATCGAAATATCGGCTGATTCCGTCGTAATCTCGCCGGGAGTCGAGCGCGCTCTCGACCGGATCGACAAGAAGTTCGGCCTGGCAAAGGATTCCAACGTCATAACGGACCTTCAGCTCGAGCGCATGCTGAGCGACTCCGGTCCGAGCGCCGGCCTCGTGCTCCGTCCCTACGACGGGGAAATCCCCCAGAGCATCGCCCTGGTGCAGGCCTACGATAAAGCCGCTCCCAACATGCACCGGACCGCCCTCACCTTCGCCATAAACGAAGCGGTTCTCGTCCGCCGTAAACTGCCGAAAGCAGATATGGCGATGTTCGCCGGACTGGATGATTTCCCGGAAGGGAAGCAAGCCCTGGAATCAGCCGGTGTGAGCGTTCAGAACACCCCGGTCCGGTCGGCGGCATCGAATGGAGGCGGGCAGGTTTCGCTGACCACCGGCACGGACGGTAAGGCGGAAACAAAAAGCTTCGACTTGGTCGTCCTGATTACCCAGCCGCAGATGTCCAAAGACTCGAAGGACCTTGCAAAAAGCCTCGGGCTCGGCATCTCCTATGCGGACTTTCTTTCGGGTGAGGGAAAAGGACTCATCAAGACCGAAAAAGAAGCGGTGGAACTGGCGCAACAGGCCTGATTCGCAGCCTGCCGGCCGGCCATCTGCCCGGCTGGTACGGTCAGTAGCATAGCCCCTCGTGGGCGCCTCCGAGGGGCTATGCCACAATTGATCAGAATGCGCTGTCTCAGCGTCAAGAGGCTTTCCGGAGGTTAGGGTGGCTTTACTGGACGATCTAAAGGCAGTCGTATCCGGGATTCCCGCCGAACTAAAAGAAAAAAAAGGGATCTATTCTTTCGAGACAATCATCGCCGAGAGGAAAGCCTTTCTATCCACGAAGAAGCTCACCTATAGCGCCAAATTTCGCATAGATGAAGAAAAGCGGGAAGTGGTGTTCACCGAAATGCTCAAAGAATCGGGGTTCGGCCTTTCCTCCGGCTCGGATGACCTCAGTCCCGGCTTCAGCTCCAAAAAGTACACCTACAACACCCTTTCCGGCGCCCGGGAAGGCACGATCCAGGAACAATCCAACCTCTTCGGCAAGAAATACAGCTACACCTTCGATTTTGCCGCCATCCGCAAACAGATCCAAGCAGCAGCCGAGAAAAACGGTTATGCATTTACCTACAAGATCATGGGTGTTTGATGCCAATTTGTTGGTAATTCATAATCCTGGTTACCTTAAATGGAATCTGTAGTTCCTCAGCAATCCTGATGATTTCATTCTTGCCATTGTCGAGTTTACCTAGGATGATAACCACTGCATCTATTACGTCCGCCGCGCTTTCGCGCGGAAGCGTGAATTATGATTTGCCCGCACTCCCGGCGAGTAAAGAAGCGCCAAAAACATGATTCAGCAATATGAGCATCTATCAAGCACCGAAACGCTGATATTCCCCTGTCTGATGGAGACAATATGAGCAAAGCCAACCTGCTCAACACCCGAACGGCAAACCACCTCGATCTTGTCAGCAACGGGCGCATTTTCCGGGTCCCACCGTTTCAGCGCGATTATTCCTGGGAGGAAGAGCAGTGGGAAGACCTGTGGAACGACCTCGATGAAATGCGCGATAAGCCCGAAGAAAGGCATTACATGGGCGCGCTGGTCGTCGAGGGCATCAGCGACCGTGAGTTCGCCATCATCGACGGCCAGCAACGACTGGCCACTCTGAGCCTGCTGGGGCTCGCAGTCATAGCGCGATTAGGTGACCTGGCCGAAAGCGGAGTTGATCCCGATGCTAACCGAGAGCGGTCTGCAGCACTGCGAAACCGGTTCATAGGGGAAAAGGACCCGGCATCGCTTGTTGAAAGCAGCAAGCTCTTCCTCAACCGGACTGACGATGCTTTCTACCAGGATTACCTGGTGCAGTTGCGCAAACCGCTTAATCCCAGAGGCTTGCCCAAATCGAACCGCCTGCTCTGGGAATGCTACAGTTATTTCATCAAGCGCCTCACGGAGATCCCACCTTTTACTTCGGGAGAAAAGCTGGCGAAGTTTTTGTCCGAAACAGTGGGGCGCCAGTTGATGTTCATTCTTATCACGGTGGAAGACGAACTCCATGCCTACACCGTTTTCGAGACCCTCAACGCGCGGGGGCTTGAACTCTCATCGACGGATCTGCTCAAGAATTACCTTTTTTCGCGACTCAGGGTCGCTGCCGATCTGGAAGCCCTCCAGCGCCGGTGGCAGGCGTTAATCGCAACGGTACGGCAAGAGCGGTTTCCCGAATTTCTGCGCTACCATCTCCTGTGCGAGCAACCAAAGGTCCGCACCGAACGCCTCTTTAAGCTTGTCCGTGAGCGCGTAAAATCGCCGCAGGCGGTTTTTGAACTGATGGATGCGCTGGAATCTCGTGCAGAGTTGTTCTCGGCCCTTTCCGACATCACACATGGATATTGGATCGAAAATCAGACCTGCAAGCCCTACATAAGGGATCTGAACCTCTTTCGCGTGCGCCAGATGACTCCCCTGCTTTTCGCCGCATGGGAGCGGCTGGCGCCCGACGAATTTGCACGGGTGCTCAAGCTGGTTAGCGTGATATCTTTTCGCTACACTGTTGTCAGTGGGCTGAACACCAATACACTTGAACCGGTCTATCACGACGCTGCAAAGGCACTGCTGGAGGACCGCGCCCGCACCCCTGCCGACGTCTTCTCCTTTATCAGACCCATCTATGTGGACGATTCCAAGTTCCGCCAGGATTTTGCGGGACTTTCGATAGATACGGCTGGCCGACGAAAGAACCTGGCGAAATATATACTCGCACGACTGGAGTGCGACATCTCGGAGCGCGCCTGCGATCCCGATACGGACCCCGGCAGCGTTGAGCACATCCTTCCGGAAAACCCCTCGACGGAATGGGAGTCAACAATACCCAGGAACCAGTGGGACCGGGCGATCAACCGTCTCGGCAATCTCACTCTCCTGGAGCCGCCTTTGAATCGGCAGGTTGGAAATGCGACTTATCCCGAAAAGCTCACAGCATACGGGAGAAGCACCTACGCAATCACAAGGCAAATCCCCGATTACGCCCCCGATGAATGGAACCTCGCCCGCCTTGAGGCAAGGCAGGAGCGTATGGCCCAGCGGGCCGTCCATCTCTGGAGAGCTGACTTTGCGTAGCGGCGTGGTCTTATGGCGAGGAGGTAAAAAGCCGTGAACTATTATCACCCGTCTCCGCGTGAACCAAAAACCGGTGCAGCCACGATGAGCGCAACACTTCGCATATTCGTAAGCTCGGTGCAGAAAGAGTTGGAGGACGAGCGCCTTATCGTGCAAAATCTCGTCAGCACCGATTCATTTCTTTCGGCGCATTGCATGCCGGTGCTATACGAGTGCGAGCCGGCCTCCCCAGCAAAGGCCCTGGATGGTTGCCTCGATGTCCTCAATAGCTGCAATGCGTATCTGCTCATTGTGGGCAGTCAGTACGGGGCGCTGGTGGGCGATCTCTCCATAACTCACGTCGAGTATCGCCGTGCGAAGGAAGCCAACCTGCCCGTTCTCGCTTTCATTAAAGGTGAACGGCAGGTGAAGCGCGCGGAGGGTACAGCTTCTTTGCTCGCAGAGTTGGACGCGGACGGTTTCAAGTACAAGCGCTTCGGAAACGTCATTGAACTGCAGAAGGAAGTGCGAGCGGCTCTGGCAGCTCTGCTGAAAGACCGATTCGGCATTTCACCGACCAGTGACGAGAACAAAATCGCCGAGCAGACCATCGAGGCAACTTCCTCTTTCGAGTCGCGGACTCTTGACCGGGTGCGCTGGTGCGATCTCGACATGGACGTAGCACGAAACCTGATATCCGCTGCTGAGAAGCATAAGCCCGATGAAGTTTCAGAGGATTATCTGCTTGCCGGGGCCGCTTTGCGGGGCCTGGTCTGGCACGACCCGGCTTCGGATGAATATTATGCTACTGCCGCAGGCATAGTGCTTCTGGCAAATGATCCTTCGGCGGTCTTCCCACAGTGCCGAATCCTGGCCGACGCCTATCGGGGCGCCGAGCCGGACGGCGACCCGCGCGACCATGAGGACATCCGCGGCCCGATGCCGCTTGCAATCGAGCGGACAATCGCCTTTATCGACCGCAACACTCGCCACCCGATGCGCATTGCAGGCCTCAACCGTGTCCGTCTCGATGAATACCCGGTTGACAGCCTGCGCGAGGCGCTCGTAAATGCCGTGGCTCACCGCCGATACGATGATGCGGGACGCAAGATACTTCTCGAGGTCTTTTCCGACCGTGTAGTGCTCTCCAGCCCCGGTTATCCCCCAAAACCAATCACGCTCGCCGGGCTGCGCAGCGGCAAATACCGCCCCTGTTCGCGTAACCCTGTCCTTGCTCAGTGCCTTTCTTATTTCCACCGCATCGAAGAACGCGGCAGCGGCTTTCGCAGAATGCGCGATCAGATGCTCAACCATGGGCTTGATCACCCTCTCATCGGCACAGACATGGGCTATTTCCAGGTGACCTTTCCGGGTCCCGGCGAAAACATTGATCGCTTGCGGACGCCTGAGGAGCGGCTCTGGGTGACAAAAGCGGTGGAAGCTCAGTTGAGCGAACGCCAAAAAGCTATGCTTTCACTTCTGGTCCAGGGGGAAGTACTGACAAGCCGGAGATGTGAAGTGGAATTTGGAATCACTCGTGATACGGCAAACCGCGACTTCAGCAGGCTCATGGAACTGGGCCTGGTAACCAGAGAGGGTCAAGGGAGATCTACTCGTTATGCCCTTTCCCAAAGGGCATAATCGTCAGATAATCGTCAGGTGAAAGCGTATAATCGTCAGATGAAACATGGAAAAGCGGGCGGCCGAAATCGTCAGAAGATCGTCAGACGTCTATTATTAAACGTCAGATGCGCCGCCCTGTCCCCAAAGGAATCAGGCATGTCCGTCAGATTGAGCCAGGTTGAAGATGGTGGTCGAAACGATCTCTCGGCTCGACCATTCAATCGTCTGATCCCGAATGGCGGAGTAATACGAAACGTAGACTTTAGGCGGGACACCGAGATGGATAACAGTGTCTTAATAAACCGGGAAGATTTCCTGACGATGCTGAAACCTCTAAAGCGCTTCGCCAGAAGAAAGCAGAAAGAGGATGCGGTATTGTCGATGGAGGGTAACGACCTCTTCATCTCGCTTGTCGGATTATCGACCGGGGCGCCGGCGTCCGGTAACTGGTCAGGAGAAATTCGCGTCCCGTTAAGAATGCTCTGGGGAATCGTAATGGAGCCTCCGGCGGATGATCCAATACGGGTGGAGATCCGGGATGGACGCCTGCATATAGGCACGCTGTCAGTCAGTTGCGAAGTGCAGGAATCTCGTGAGAGTAAAATTGATCTTCCTCTCGGTTCCGAATTTCTGAAAATGCTCCGCCTCCGGTATGCATATCCGCTGGAAAGGCTTCATCAGGCAGGACTTACCGGGGATTTGGCAATAGCACAGGAAAAGGCGCGCAAGATCATAGCACGTGCCGCCAAAATCCTTGCGCCGCTCAACATCACCGAATCAGACCTCGCGCAGTTCGTTCAGGATCGGCTAAGGAAAGGAATAGAAAAGAATTGACTGCAAGGCATAAGAAAAAACTGATAGAGGTCGCACTGCCTTTAGATGCCATCAATAAGGCTAGTGCGCGAGAGAAGTCCATCCGCCACGGGCACCCGAGCACGCTGCATCTGTGGTGGGCGAGGCGGCCGCTGGCTGCGGCAAGGGCGGTGATTTTCGGACAGATGGTGGATGATCCATCCGCACATCCGGATCTCTTTCCAACCGAAAAGGCACAGGAGAAGGAACGGCAGCGGCTTTTTCGCATTATCGAGGACCTCGTTAAGTGGGAAAGCACTACTAATGAAACCGTCTTGCAGCAAGCGCGAGATGAAATATGGCAGAGCTGGCGCTATACCTGCGCTGAGAACGCCGACCACCCGCAGGCGAAGGAGCTTTTCGACCGGCACAAATTGCCGGCCTTCCATGATCCTTTTGCAGGAGGAGGCTCGCTGCCGTTGGAGGCCCAGCGGCTGGGACTGGAGAGCTATGCTTCCGATCTCAACCCCGTGGCGGTGCTGATAAATAAGGCGATGATCGAGATCCCTCCGAAGTTCGCCGGAAAGCCTCCGGTGAACCCTGAGGCGCAGAAGGATAAGACTTTGTTTGCACGCAAGTGGAGGGGCGCACAGGGATTGGCTGAGGATGTCCGATACTACGGGAAATGGATGCGCGATGAGGCAGAGAAGCGGATTGGGCACCTCTATCCCGAAGTCGAAGTATCGGAGGAAATGGCGAAGGAGCGGCCGGATCTAAAGAAATATGTAGGGAGAAAGCTAACAGTGATTGCCTGGCTTTGGGCGCGCACGGTAAAAAGTCCGAATCCGGCTTTCGCACAGGTGGACGTGCCGCTTGCCTCCACGTTTATGCTCTCCAATAAGGTTGGCAAAGAGGCCTGCATCGTTCCGGTGATCGCTGGTGGGACCTATCGCTTCACAATAAAAAAGGGCACTCCCGAGAATGCAGACATGGCGAAGAATGGCACCAAATCGGGAGGAAGTCACTCTGCATTTCTCTGCTTGATGTCTGGTACCCCGATGCCCTTTGACTATATCCGCTCAGAAGCCAAGGCTGGCCGCATGGGAGTACGGCTGATGGCAGTCGTTTGCGAGGGAGACAGAATACGTGTCTATCTGCCGCCAACGGTCCAGATGGAGTTAGTTGCGAATCAGGCTCAACCTATATGGAAGCCTGATTGTGAGATGCCCAAGAAGCACCGCAATTTCCAACCACCTGTTTATGGAATGAACAATTTGGGCGATATTTTCACTCCGCGTCAGCTCGTGGCACTGACAACCTTTTCCGACCTAGTGCAGGAAGCGCGCAAACATATAACGCGTAATGCGACTGCTGCAGGCATATATGATGACGGTAGATCTCTAAATGCCGGTGGTACCGGCGCTACCGCGTACGCTGATGCAGTTGGAGTGTATTTGGCGTGCGGAATCAGCCGCTCGGCAGACTTTTGGTCGAGTCTATGTATCTGGGCAAATCAACCAAAAAATGAGCTTGTCACCCACCTTTTCGGGCGACAGGCAATTCCGATGACATGGGATTTTGCTGAGGCAAATCCGTTCAGTGGCTCAGGGGGTAATTTCATTAAGAACCTGTCCTATGTAGCTAAAGGTATCGACTACCTCGCTGGTTCGCCTCATGGTCACGCGCTTCAGGCTGACGCCGCGACCAACGGTATAAGCTCCGACAAAATCGTTTCTATCGATCCTCCCTATTACGACAACATCTGTTATGCTGACCTTTCCGACTTCTTCTATATTTGGTTGCGTCGTTCATTGAAAAAAACCTTCCCTGATCTCTTTGCCACCTTGTCCGTACCCAAAGCAGAGGAACTTGTGGCAACGCCACAACGCCATGGCGGCAAGGAGAAGGCAGAAGCGTTTTTTCTCAAGGGCATGACACAGGCGATACACCGCATTGCTGAGCAAATGTACTCGGTCTTCCCAGTCACAATTTATTACGCTTTTAAGCAGTCGGAGAGCGACGACAACGGCACTGCTAGCACAGGTTGGGACACATTCTTGGCGGCAGTAATCGAAGCAGGCTTGACTATAACTGGCACTTGGCCGATGCGGACCGAACGCCAAGGGCGTATGATCGGTAACGATACAAATGCCCTTGCCTCCAGCATAATACTCGTCTGTCGTAAGCGCGACGGCGACGCATCCACCGCTACACGACGCGAGTTCATCGCAGCTCTTAAATCAGAGTTGCCTATTGCGCTCGCCAACCTGCAGCGTGGCAACATCGCTCCTGTTGACCTTGCACAGGCTGCCATTGGCCCAGGAATGGGCGTTTATACCCGCTACGAAAAGGTGCTGGACGCCGAGGGGAAATCGCTTTCGGTGCGTGAGGCGCTGGCGCTCATCAATGAGACCCTCGACGAGGCCCTAGCCGAGCAGGAGGGCGACTTCGACGCTGATAGCCGCTGGGCGCTCGCATGGTTCGAGCAGTCGGGGTTTGCAGAAGGCGAGTACGGAGTGGCCGAAACACTCTCGAAAGCGAAGAACACCAGTGTTGACGGAATGGTCAACGCCGGCATCCTGGCATCCAAGGGTGGCAAAGTGCGCCTGCTCCGGCCGGAAGAGCTGAAGGCGGACTGGGACCCTTCAACCGATAAACGCCTGACGGCCTGGGAAATGGTCCATCAGCTTATCCGGGCGCTCGAGGCCGGCGGAGATGAGGTAGCCGCTTCGCTTGCCGCCAGGCTGGGAGCAAAAGCGGAAACCGCCAGGGAACTGGCCTATCGCCTCTACACCATCTGCGAGAGAAAGAAACGCGCCTCCGAGGCTCTTTCCTACAACGGCCTGGTGCAAAGCTGGCCGGAAATCATGCGGCTTGCGGGAGAGGAAAAGGCCCGGTCGCCAGAACGCAGGCAAGTATGTTTTGATCAGAACTGTGCCCATCCTATGGTGCTCGCTATTGGTCATGGGCATGCGGGAGCTGAGAGGAATGAGGATAAATAGGGAGAAATGATGCAAGAGGCAGCGCCGGCAGAAAAGATGATGAAACGCGACGAAATCATCCTTGTCCTGCGAAAGTTCAAGGAGATGAACCCGAGAAAATATAACATCCTAAGAATCGGTGTGTTTGGTTCTGCAGCCCGTGACGACATGCGGGAAGAAAGCGACATCGATGTGGTTGTGGAACTCATGGAACCGGATTTATTCAAGCTCATCGGCATCAAACAGGACCTGGAGGAGCAGTTCCACCGTCCGGTAGACATTGTAAGATACCGGAACAATATGAACCAGTTTCTCAAAAGCAGGATAGATAGAGAGGCTGTGTATGCATGACAAAGCCCTTGCAAAAGAAATACTGCGACAAATTCTACAGGCGCTTCAAACTATTTTACAGCGTTTTGAGCCGGTAAAGTCCCCGGATGATTTTACCGGCTCACCTGCGGGAATGGAGAAACTCGACAGCATCTGTATGCTGTTGATTGCAGTTGGCGAAAATCTCAAAAATCTGGACAAGGTTACGGGTGGTTCTCTGTTGCCTCACTATCCGCAAGTGGATTGGAAAAAAGCCAAGGGCATGAGAGATTTGATCAGCCATCACTATTTCGAGGTTGACGCCGATGTCATTTATCATGTCTGTGATAATTATTTAGATCCCATGGCACAGACCATTGCCCAAATCATTAATGAGTTATGACAGCAGCGCATAACAGACTCGCAATGGTTGAAATATTCAAGATCATAATTTTGGAGCCTTTCTCCGCGATCTCCGCGTCTCCGCGTGAGTCAAAAAGTAAAGGAATCGATAATGGCAATCACCAATCACGAGCGCGTCGGCAAGGCGCTGGAGCTTCTTAGAAAAGGGCTCGGCCCTTTTGTTCAGCGCGAGTTCGCGAGTGTGTACAAAAATCAGGCGACCGCCGAAATTGCCGGATATATCGGCGACGACCGCCTGAATGCGAAAAAGCCGATTGTGGATTGGGATGTGGCCGTCTTACTCAAGCTCATATGGGATTCATGGAACGATATCTTCCGCTTGACCCTTGGCCATGCCGACCGAAGTCTGGTAAGCGAGCTTCGCGATCACCGCAATAAATGGGCTCACCAGCAATCCTTTTCAAGCGATGACACCTATCGGGCGCTGGATTCGGCAGGGAGGCTTTTAACCGCCGTCTCGGCGCAGCAGGCCGATGAAATTGAAAAGATGAAGACCGAGCTTCTGCGGCTGCGCTTCGATGAACAGGTGCGAAGCGAAAAGCGGAAAACCGCCGGAACCGCGATTGAGAGCGCTGCAGCGGCAAGTATCAAGCCGTGGCGCGAAGTGGTGACTCCCCACAAGGACGTTGCAAGCGGGAGGTACCAGCAGGCCGAGTTTGCGGCCGACCTGTGGCAGGTGCATCTCGGCGGAGGGACGGACGAGTACAGAGACCCGGTGGAGTTTTTCCGCCGCACTTTTATAACCGACAGCCTCAGACGGATGCTGGTCGGCGCGGTACGACGCCTGTCAGGGCTTGGCGGCGATCCGGTCGTACAGCTCCAGACGAATTTCGGCGGTGGCAAGACGCACTCGATGCTGGCGCTCTATCATCTTTTTTCGGGCATTCAGCACATCGAACTGGTGGGCATCGATACAGTCATGCAGGAAGCGGGCATAAGCATGCTCCCCTCGGCGAGGCCGGTTGTGCTGGTGGGAAACAAGATCTCCCCGGGAAATCCGATAATCAAAGAGGACGGAACGGTCGTTCGCACCCTGTGGGGAGAGCTTGCCTGGCAACTTGGCGGTAAAAAGGCTTTTACCCGCATTGAGGCCGACGACGAGAACGCGACCAGCCCCGGTGACGCGTTGCGTGAGTTGTTCATAGAATATGGACCGTGCCTGATCCTGATCGACGAGTGGGTCGCCTACGCGCGCCAGCTTCACGATCAGAGCGACCTGCCCGCAGGCAGCTTCGAAACCCAGTTCTCTTTTGCCCAGGTGCTGACCGAATCTGCCAAACTCGCTAATAACTGCCTCCTGGTGATAAGCCTGCCCGCATCCGACACCGCGGGATCTCCCCATAGCCAGTCCGACGATGTCGAAGTGGGCGGCCAGCGGGGACGGGAGGCCCTCGACCGGCTCAGAAACGTCGTGGGACGGGTGGAATCTTCCTGGCGTCCGGCAAGCGCCGAGGAAGGTTTTGAAATCGTTCGGCGCCGCCTTTTCGAGCCGATGGTCGAGCCGCACCAGTTCAAGGACCGTGACGTTGTGGCGCGTTCCTTTGCGGACTTCTACAGGGCGAACCAGGCGGAATTTCCGCCCGAATGCCGCGACGCAGACTACGAAAAGCGGATAAAAGCGGCTTATCCGATACATCCTGAGGTTTTCGACCGGCTCTATACCGACTGGTCCACCCTGGTGAAATTCCAGCGGACCAGGGGCGTGCTGCGGCTGATGGCGGCGGTGATCCACAGCTTGTGGGAAAAGGGCGACCGGAACCCGCTCATCCTCCCGGCCAATGTGTCGATAGACGACCCGCGCGTCCAGTTCGAACTTACGCGGTATCTTTCCGACAACTGGGTCCCCGTTATCGAAAAGGATGTGGATGGTCCCAACTCGCTGCCGCTGCGGCTGGACGGCGATCTGCCCAACCTGGGCAAGTTCGCGGCATGCCGCCGCGTGGCGCGCACCATCTACATGGGCTCGGCGCCCCTTACCAAGGCGGCCCATCGGGGGCTTGAAGACCGGCGGGTAAAGCTGGGGTGCGTTATGCCGGGCGAGACTTCCGCCGTCTTTGGAGATGCCTTGCGGCGCCTCGCCGGGGCGGCTACCTACCTCTACCAGGACGGCCCCCGCTACTGGTACTCCACGCAGCCCACGGTCACAAAGCTCGCAGAAGACCGGGCCGAACAGTTGAAACGGGACCCCGACAAGATTGTCGCTGAAATAAACCGGCGCCTGAATGAGGATCTGAAGCAAAAGGGGGATTTCAGCCGAATCCATCCCATGCCCCCTTCGGGCCAGGATGTTGCCGACGACCTGGACGCGAGGCTGGTTGTGCTTGGCATTGAGCACCCCTACGGCAAGGAATCGGGAAATGCAGCCGAGACAGCCGCGAAAGCCATTCTGGAGTTCCGCGGCAATGCCCCCCGCCTCTATCGTAATGCGCTCGTTTTTCTGGCCGCTGATAAAACCAGGCTCCAGGATCTCGACGAAGCGACCCGCAAGTTCCTGGCTTGGGAATCCATCCTGGCCGAAAAGGGGGAAAGCGGCCTGAATCTCGATCCCCAGCAGGTAAAACAGGCCGAAACGCAAAAAACCTCCGCGGACAGCACGGTAAAGGCGCGCTTGCCCGAAACCTACCAGTGGCTGCTCGTACCTTTTCAGAAAGATCCCCAGGCAGCAGTCGAATGCCAGGCGATGAGGCTTTCGGGCCAATCCCCGCTGGCGGTCCGCGCGAGCAAGAAGATCATTAACGACGAAGCGCTGATCATCTTGTTTGCGGCAACCCGGCTCCGGATGGAACTGGATAAGATCCCGCTCTGGCGCGGCGATCATGTCGCCATCAAACAACTCGCTGAAGATTTTGCCCGCTATTTATACCTGCCGCGGCTGAAAGACCCCGCTGTTCTGATCGGAGCAGTTTGCGACGGAATGCCGTTAGTGACCTGGACGAAGGACTCGTTCGGTTTTGCCGACAGCTTCGACGAAGTGGAGAACCGCTATCGCGGGCTTCGAGCCGGGCAAATCGTTCCGATTTCAGACGGGGACATGGGTGGACTGCTGGTGAAGCCGGAAGCCGCACTCAGGCAGATGGAAGCCGAGCAGGCAAAACAGCCGACGGGTGGAGTGGCTGCCGGGCCGCCCAACGGTGACGATGAGACGGCCGCTGGGACCATCGGACCGGCCCCAGGCTCAGCCGGGTCACCCATCCCTTTGCCCGCAACGGCTCAGCCGAAGCGATTCCATGGCACGGTCACTCTCGATGCAACCCGGGTTGGACGCGATGCCAGCCGAATAGCCGATGAGGTTATCGCGCACTTATCCGGCCTGGTCGGTGCAACAGTGACTGTTACGCTTGAAGTTGAGGCTGTGATCCCATCGGGGGCCCCCGAGCATGTTGTGCGTACTGTGACGGAGAACAGCCGAACTCTGAAGTTCACCAGCCAAGGCTTCGAGAAGGAGTAGCCAGGTCTGCTGAATTGCTACCTCTTCTTCGGGCTCTTAATCATGGAACGCTGCGATCTCGTAGCCCCGATCACTGAAATGGCGATCGAGGGTGAAGGCCGTCGAAATCTCCATGGCATCCATGGTCTCGAAACTCAGGCAGTCGGTGAGGCTCAGACCTCGGCTTCTCTTTGAACGCAGGCGCTGCATGGCGCGATTGTGCCAAGCCTCATCAACCCATATGACTTTCAGAAACTCTTGAATTCCATCCCGGGGATTTCTCGATGGAGGACCGGTTCGTCTTGAAATGTCCGCCGGCGCCAACCGAGGGGTGTAGCCTTTCGGAAGCAAAACCTCCCCCCGTGATTACTTTGAATTTTATATTCCCAAAGATTTTATTTCCGGATTCGCCAGGGGTCGTTTTTTCCATAACCCTTGCCGATTTATGGTATAAAAGCCGGACCAACCGAACACTCAACCCCCAAGCACAGGAGCAGGATTCCGGGATGAAAATTGCATACTTCAGCATGGAAATCGGCCTCAATGAAAATATTCCTACCTACAGTGGAGGTCTGGGCATCCTGGCCGGAGACCATATCAAATCCGCGGCCGATCTGAACGTTTCACTCGCTGCCGTCACGCTGCTCTACAAGAGGGGATACTTCATTCAGAACATCAATCCTTTCGGAATGCAGGAAGAGCTGTACCCTTATTTCGACCCTCGTGCTTTCATGGAACCGCTTCCGCTGAGGATCACCGTTCGGATCGAGGGACGGGACGTGCACGTGGGCGTATGGAAATATAACCAGGAGGGTATAACCGGGCGCGTGCCGATTTATTTCCTCGACACGGACCTTCCGACAAACGCTCCCGAGGACCGGCTGATTACCCAGTATCTCTACGGGGGCGATCACCACACCAGGATTTCACAGGAGGCCGTTCTCGGAATTGGCGGCTACCTTGCGCTCAAGCGGCTCGAGCCGAAGATCACCACCTATCACATGAACGAGGGGCATGCCGTCTTCCTGACCCTCGCGCTGTTGAAGGACCTCGGGGGGGACGAGGCGCAGGTGAAGTCAAAGTGTGTGTTCACCACCCACACCCCCGTGCCCGCGGGACACGACAAGTTCACTTATGATCTTGCGGAAAAGGTGATCGGAGATTACCTGCCCAAAAACATCCGGCAACTTGCAGGCATGGAGATTCTCAATACCACCGTGCTCGCGCTCAATCTCTCGCGCGCGGCAAACGGAGTCAGCGAACTCCACGGAGAGATCTCCCGCCAGATGTTTCCCGGATACAATATCGGGCACATCACCAACGGCGTGCATCACCTCAGTTGGACCGGCCCGGAGTTCAAAGCGCTTTTCGACAAGTATATTCCCAACTGGCGCCAGGAACCTAAACTGCTCGGCGATATTTCGATGATCCCGGACAGCGATATAACCGAGGCGAAGAAGAAGGCAAAGAAACGGCTGATCAGCTATGTCAATTCGGTCTCCGCCGTGGGCTTTACCGATGAGCAGCTCACCATCTGCTTTGCCAGGCGAGCGGCTGCGTACAAGCGAGCCACGCTTGTCTTCAGCGATTTGGAGTTTCTCTTCAACCTTTCCCGCGACCGCGTGCAGTTTGTGTTTGCCGGGAAAGCCCACCCCCAGGACGAGCCGGGAAAAGAGCTGATCAAGGAGATCATAAATATTGGAAGGCAATACGAAAACAAGCTGCGCCTGGTATTTGTTCCCAACTACAATATCTGGGTGGCGGGCCTGATGACCGCAGGGGCCGATGTATGGTTGAACACGCCCCGGCGTCCGCGCGAGGCAAGCGGCACCAGCGGCATGAAGGTCTGCTTTAACGGCGGCGTTAACATGAGCGTGCTTGACGGATGGTGGAGGGAAGCCTGCAAAAACAGGATCAACGGCTGGGCTATCGGCGATGACGAAGATCAGTCGGACGAAGCGGCTGCCGCGGATTTGTACCAGGACCTGGACGACATGGTCACCACCTATTACGCAAACCCGAAACAGTGGCTTTCAATAATGCGCCGCTCCATTTCGGATATGGCCCCGCAGTTCAATACGCACCGAATGGTAATGGAGTATTTTCACAAGTACTACACAGTATAGCACACGGTATAGCCGCGGCGGAGAAGCTGCCGCGCAAAAATCATTTTCGCTATTCTCTCTCTGTAATCCTCAACGATGCTTATACAAAGGGGCTGTAGGGCAGGAAATCGCATCATCCGCGCCGAATTCCCATAGCCTCTATCCACTCCCGAATGTTATCATGTGCGAATTGCTATCCCATAGTAAATGACATCCCTCGACGATCAGTCGATTTGAATCAAAGAATTGCTCCCTTTCCGGAGGATGCATGTACAGATTTCTAAAAATGGATAATTACCCAATTGGGATCAGACTGGGTATCGGTTTTCTCCAGATAATGCTGTTGAGTCTTTTGGTCGGTATCGTCGCCCTCTACCAGATGAAGATGCTGGGAGAGCTTCTGAACGACATATACGAGCATCCTCTGACCGTAGGTTACACGGCGAGGGATATTCGTGGAGACATCTACGCTACACACGACATGATCCGAAGGATTCCCCTGGTCAAAGATCCGGTGGAACTCAATGAACTGGAGTATAAACTGAATGACCTGGAGATGCGGGTTTACACAAAATTCGAGATCCTCCAGGAGCGGTTTCTGGGCGACAAGGATGATGTCAAGTCCGCTCGAATGGCTTTTGCCGAGTGGCGAAAACAGCGAGATGAGTCCTTGCGGGCGGCTCGCAACGGGGAATATGAAAAAATAGATGATGCCTTTTACTTCAGGCAGCAAAAATATGCGGATGAAGTGAGAGATAAGATCCAGGTAGTGGTGGACTTCGCGGCCTGGAAGGCGAAAGATTTCCTTCAGACCGCCAATGCGCGCAAGTCCCGGGCAACGGTGGTAATGCTGGGAATCATGGCCGGGACCCTTCTGCTTGGCCTCGGTATAGCTTATTTCATTACGCAGAGCATCACTCCGCAGCTCCGGCTCATTGTGCGGCGGATGAAAGATATTGCAGCCGGTGACCTGAGGCATGATGTAGAGATCGTTTCAAGAGACGAAGTGGGAGAACTGGCCGATTCGTTTCGCGAAATGCAGACAAGTCTCAGGAATAAGGCCGAGGTGGCGGCTGCCATCGCTTCGGGTGATTTCAGCCACTCGGTCGATATCAGGGGGGATAACGACGAACTGGGCAACTCGATCAATGTAATGACCGAGAGTCTTCACCGCTCGAAAATGGCGAACGATCTCCAGGACTGGTTCAAGACGGGAAAAAATGAACTGAACAGCATAATAGTCGGCGCAAGCGACATCAATATACTGGCCCGGGAGGTCATCGGCTTTCTTTCCAGGTATGTCAACGCTCAGATAGGGACCCTCTATCTCATGTCGGACGACGGCATGCTGCATCTCAGCGGGAGTTATGCCTTCAGCAAGCGCAAGTCCCTCGCCGCGCTCATTCAACCCGGAGAGGGATTGGTAGGCCAGGCGGCCGCTGAAAAGGAAGCTATTTCCATCACGAGCATTCCCGAAGACTACATCCGGATTAACTCCTCATTCGGCGAGAGCCCGCCGCGCAATATCATCGCCATACCGTTCCTTTTTGAAAACGAAGTCAAAGGGGTCCTCGAACTGGGCGCTTTCGAGGAATTCCCGGATGATAAACTGGACTTCCTGCGCGATTTATCCGATTCCATCGCGATAGCCTTCAATACGGTTCAAAACCAGTCCAGGCTCAGAGTGCTGCTAGAAGAAACCCAGCGCCAGGCGGCTCAGCTCCAGGTCCAGGAAGAAGAACTTCGGACCGCCAACGAGGAGTTGGAGGAACAAACCAGGACCCTGCGGCACTCAGAGGAGAAACTCAGAAAGCAGCAGGAGGAAATGGAGGTCATAAACGAGGAGTTGCAGGAGAAAAATGATTCCCTGGAGCAGCAAAAGACTCAGATTTTTCAAAAAAACCAGGCGCTGGAGGATGTTCGCCGGGAACTCGAGAGCCGTGCGCGGGAACTCGAAGTGACCGGCAAATACAAATCGGAATTCCTGGCCAATATGTCCCATGAACTCCGCACTCCGCTCAACAGCCTGCTGCTTCTCTCCCGCGATCTGGCGGACAACTCCCGGGGTAATCTGGATCGGGAACAGGTCGAATCGGCAAAAATAATACAACGAAGCGGGATGGAGCTTCTTGAGTTGATCGATGAGATTCTCGACCTCTCCAAGATCGAAGCCGGGAGAATGACGCTCAAGGTCTGCGATGTTCGCTTGCCCGAGATTGCCCGGTACATTGAACAGAGTTTCAGGCATATTGCCATGGAGAAGGGGATCGCCTTCAAGACCATCATGGATGATTCCCTGCCCGAAGAGATCAGAACCGACCGTCAGCGGCTGGAACAGGTGCTCAAGAATCTTCTCTCCAATGCCTTGAAGTTTACGGACAAAGGCGCCGTCACCGTCGAGATACATCGGCCGGATGCGGCGGCCAACTTGTGCCGGAGCGGTCTGGATCGAGGCCGGACCGTGGCTTTCTCTGTCAGGGATACCGGTATCGGCATTCCCGAAGATAAGCAGATGCTGGTGTTCGAGGCATTTCACCAGGTGGACGGCGGTACGGCCAGGAAGTATTGCGGCACTGGTTTGGGCCTATCCATTTCCAGGGAGATAGCGAAGCTTCTCGGTGGTGAAATTCAGCTCAAGAGCCGTCCGGGGGAAGGATCGACTTTCACGCTTTACCTGCCTGTTGAGTCAGCGACGAAAGAAAGGGATGAATTGGCGGGGCCGCCCGTGAGAAACCCGCAGGCAGATGTCTCCATCGAGGATTTTCGGAAGTGTACGATTTACGATGAGAATGCCCTCGCCGGCTGGTCGGTCGCCGATGATCGCGACACACTTCAGAACGGGGAAAAGAGCATTCTGATCATCGAGGATGATGCGAATTTTGCCAAAATCCTGATGGATCAATGCCATGCAAAGGGTTTCAAGGCACTGGTTTCCCCCACCGGCGAGGCCGGTCTCGCCCTGGCGGAGAAGTACTCTCCCGCCGCCGTCATACTGGACATCAAGCTGCCCGGCATGAACGGCTGGACGGTGCTGAATGCGCTCAAGGAAAATCCGGCTACCAGACACATTCCGGTGCATGTGATGTCCGTTCAGGAATCTTCTATCGATGCCATGCGAAAAGGAGCTATCGGGTTTCTGACCAAGCCCGTGGACCGCGAGGATCTGGACCAGGCTTTCGGGAAGATCGAGCAAATGGTGGAAAAGAAGATCAAGGACCTGCTTTTGGTGGAAGACAATGCTCAGCAGCGCCTCGGCATTATCGGCCTCGTGGGCGACGCCGATGTGCGCATTGTGGAAGTGGGGAGCGGCGAAGCAGCTCTATGTGCTCTGAAGGATAAAAAGTTCGACTGCATGATACTCGACCTGGGGCTTCCTGATATGAGCGGCTTCGAGCTTTTAAACCTGATGAGGAAGAAGGAGGACCTTTGCCAGCCGCCTGTGATCGTCTACACGGGCAAGGATCTCACCCGGGAAGAAGATCTTGAACTCCGGAAACACGCCGAATCGATCATTATCAAGGGGGTAAAATCGGAAGAGCGGCTTCTGGACGAGACGGCCCTGTTTCTGCACAAGACCGTCAGCACGATGCCTCCCCGCAGAAGAGAGATGATCATCAACCTGCATGACCGGGACACGATGTTCAAGGGGAAGACCATCCTGCTGGTGGACGATGACATGCGTAACCTGTTTGCCCTGTCGAAAATACTCTCTGAAAGAGGCATGAAAGTCATCAAAGCCGAAGACGGGCAAAAGGCGCTCGCGGCGCTTGCGCTCCATCCGGAAGTCGATCTGGTATTGCTGGATGTGATGATGCCGGTCATGGACGGCTATGAAACGGCGAGAGCGATACGCGAACAGCCGTGCTTCCAGTGCCTGCCCATTCTCACCCTGACCGCCAAGGCAATGAAGGATGATCGAGACAAATGCATCGCCGCGGGCGCCAACGACTACCTGGCAAAACCGGTGGATGTGGAGCGGCTGCTGTCTATGCTGCGGGTGTGGCTATACAAGAGATGAACTCTATGATGCGCAGGAACGAAATAGAAGAAATTGAAATGGACTTGATCCTGGATGCGATTTTCAAGCGCTACGGGCATGATTTCAGGAATTATTCCCGTGCATCGATCAAAAGGCGTATCCAAAACCTCCTGGGCAAGACCAAATATACTACGATCAGTGAAATGATATCGCCATTGCTTCAGGACGAGTCTTTTTTTGAATCGATGCTGTACGATCTTTCCATCACCGTTTCCGAAATGTTTCGTGATCCGGAATTCTTTCAGGCGCTGCGCAAACAGGTCATACCTTATCTCAAGACGTACCCGTTCATCAAGATCTGGCATGCCGGCTGCGCCACGGGTGAGGAGGTATATTCGCTGGCCATCGTACTGAAAGAGGAGGAGTTCTACGACCGCTCCACCCTCTTTGCGACGGATTTCAATGATTCCGCATTGAGTAAGGCAAAAGAAGGCATTTACCCGCTCGATAAGATGAAGGATTTCACTGCCAATTATCAACGTTCGGGTGGAATTGGTTCTCTTGCGGAATATTACCACGCGGGATACGGCTCGGCGATTCTGGAACCTTCTCTCAGGAAAAACATAGCTTTTGCCAACCACAACCTTGTCACTGACGGCGTATTCAGCGAGGTCCATCTGATAGTATGCCGCAATGTGTTGATATACTTTGATAAAACCTTGCAAAACAGGGTGCTGAAACTGTTTCGCGACAGCCTTGCGCATGGTGGAATTCTTGCTCTGGGCAGCAAGGAATCCCTGCAGTTCTCAGAGACGGCGAATGATTTCAAAATACTGAGCTACAGATGGAAAATATTCCAAAAGGTCAGTCCGTAGGAACAAGCGAGCACCGGGCCGTAGTCATCGGACTTTCCGCGGGAGGGTTGGAGGCCTTGAAGGTTTTATTGCCTTTCCTACCCGCCGATTTTCCTCTGCCCGTGGTCGTTGTCAAGCACCTCCATCCGCTGCAGGACGGGTCCTATGCGCACATCTTGAGCGAATCCTGCTGCCTTCCGCTACGGGAAGCCGAGGAAAAGGAAACCGTGATGGCCGGTGTCGTCTACTTTGCACCGCCCAACTACCATCTCATGATTGAGTCGGACAGGACTTTTTCTCTCTCGATAGACCCGAAGGTGAATTTCTCCAGACCATCCATCGATGTCCTGTTCGAGACGGCAGCGGATGCTTACGGTCAAGGCCTTATCGGCATCGTACTCACCGGCGCCAGCAGGGATGGGGCTTACGGCCTGCGGCGAATCAAAGAAAACGGGGGAATGGCGATCGTCCAGGACCCCATCGATGCATCGTTCCCTATCATGCCTTCGGCAGCACTGGAAGAGACTGAGGTGGATCAAATACTTGATATTTCCGAGATTGGCCGGTTTCTTGCCCGAATCGAGACACGCCAGAATGAGGAAGTGCGGTAAATGGCCAAGATCCTGATTGTCGATGATAAAGAGAGTAATCTCTTTGCTCTTGAAAACGTGCTCAGGCGCCTGGATGTTCAGGTCGTCAAAGCTTCGAGCGGCGATGATGCGCTCCGGGCGACATTGTATCACGATTTCGCCCTGGCCATTCTGGACGTGCAGATGCCGGGAATGGACGGATACGAACTGGCGAACCTGTTGCGAAGCGACAACCGAACCACCGGTATTCCGATAATCTTCCTCTCTGCGGTCTACTCTGAAGACCCCTATGTATTCAGGGGGTATGAGTCCGGAGGGGTGGATTTTATAACCAAACCCTTCAATGCAGATGTTCTGCTCTCAAAGGTGAGGATATTTCTTGAACTGAATGAGCAAAAGGAGAGGCTTGTCCAAAAGAAGGCCGCTCTCGAAACCCTGGTCTCCCGGCTCGAAGAGGAGGTGGAGGCGCGCAAGAGGATGGAGGAAGAACTGCGAAGCGCCCGCGCCGAGTTGGAACTAAGGGTGCGCAGGCGTACTGAAGAATTGGCCAGGGCCAATGAGGCTCTCAGCAAAAGCGAAGAGAAGTATCGCGAGCTTATTGAGAGTGCGAGCAGCGTTATCATACGCATGGATGCGCAAGGTCACATTACTTTTATCAATGAATTCGGCCGAAGACTTCTCGGATGCGACGAACGGGGACTGCCGGGCTGTGATCCCGTGGGCGCCATTGTCGCCGGGACAAAGGATTCCGAACAGCAGCTTTCAGCGTTCATCGAGGAAATCACCCGTCATCCCGGCGCCTGCGTTGAGCACGAAAGCAGGATTGTGCGCAAAGACGGCGAAGCGGTCTGGGTGAGTTGGACCAGCAAGGCGATAGTCGATGAATATGGGGTCGCGACGGGGATACTCGGAATAGGTACTGAAATAACCTCGCGAAAAAGGGCAGAGGAGCTGCTTCGCAGAGCGGACCGGGCCTTCCGCACCCTGAGTGAGTGCAATCAGGCTCTCGTACGCGAGCGCGAGGAGCAGGGGTTGCTCCACCGTATCTGCAGGACCATTGTCGAGGTGGGCGGATACCGTATGGCCTGGGTCGGCTTTGCCGAATTCGACGATGGAAGATCGGTCCGCCCGGTTGCCCATGCCGGGTACGATGAAGGCTACCTTAGCCTCGCGGGGATTACCTGGGCTGACTCGGAACGGGGCAAAGGTCCCACCGGCAGCGCCGTCCGAACTGGCAGTATTCACATAGCAAGAGATCTTTCAACCCACCCGGACTTCACGCCTTGGCGCGCAGGAGCGCTCGAACGGGGCTTTGCCTCATCCATAGCTCTTCCATTAGCGGCCGAGGGGCGGCCCTTTGGAGCATTATCCATTTACGCGCCGGAGTCCGATGCTTTTGATGAAAAAGAGGTACAGTTTCTCGACAGCCTTGCGGAGAACCTTTCCTACGGGATCGCCTCAATACGCACCGGTATTGAACGCAGGCGCGCAGAAGAAGAACTCCGGGGCCATACGGCAAAGGTCGAACTGATAAACCAGGAGCTTCAGGAGTTTGCTTTCATCGCTTCCCACGACCTCCAGGAACCCCTCAGAAAGATCCAGGTATTCGCGGATCGGCTGAAGACTGCATATACCGATGTGCTCGGCGAGGCTGGAAATGACTACCTGACCAGAATGGAGAATGCCGCCAACCGTATGCAGCACCTGATCCGTGATCTCCTGAAGTACTCGCGGGTGGCTACGAAACCCGACACCTTATCGGACGTGGATCTCAACGACATAGCTGAAGAAGTGGTTCAGATATTCGACGCTTCCTTGAGCCAGAGCGGGGGGAGGGTGGAAATAGCCCGGCTGCCCGTCGTGCGGGCTGATGAGGCTCAAATGAAGCAGCTCTTTCAGAATCTGATCGGTAATGCCTTGAAATTCCAACGGGAAAACGTAACGCCTTTTGTAAGGATTTATACCTCTGTGAACGGATATGGGCGACGGATTATTTTCGAGGACAACGGAATCGGATTTGAAGAAAAGTACCTGGATCGAATCTTCGCGCCTTTCCAGCGCCTGCATAGTCAAAAAGAGTACCAAGGCACCGGAATGGGCCTGGCTTTATGCCGCAAGATCGTCGAGCGGCATGGAGGCGCTATTGCCGCCCAGAGTATCCCGGGGGTCGGCTCCACGTTTATAGTCACCCTGCCCGCCGGCGGAAGCGATGAGGCGCTTCCATGATATGTTTTCATGAGGCCGGAACCGCTTCAGTCCCGGCCTCTCAAATTCGGCCCTTTACTGTCGCGAGGGTTGGTCCTTTTCGCGCCATTGTCCATCGATGCAAACCTTGCATCCCTGATCGGTTCAGAGTTCATGGCCGGCGTTATAGGACGTCTGCTCGTAGGAGCATTCTTTTTTTTCAGTTTCCATGTCTATCCCCCTGAATGTAATCGATGGGTAATTATTTAGTAATCATTATCCCCATCTCTTCCAGGGGATCAGCCGCTTGCCCTCGTCCATACCTCCGTTTTCCCGAAAACAGTTATTCCGAGATAGCCTCGGATCTTCAGGCGATTTTCTTCAGCCAGCGAAATCCTGCACCTGTAGGTCTTCCCGTCTTCGGGATTATAAATGGCGCCCTTCCATGTATTGGAGCCTTCGTAACTGAATCCGATCATCAGCGGCAAACCCAACATAGGTCGCTTCCTGAATCTTGGGTCGGGATTATTGCGGTCTACTTTCGGCTGGCCCGGCATTTTATCATCTGTCGGGGGATAGACCGGTTCCTGCAGGCTATGAATTTTTCCGCAGTAGAACCCTCCACACTTGTATATCTCGAACCGGGCATCGCCGTCCTGCGTGCTCCAGATTCCGAGTATCGAATCCGAGTCTATCGCCCATGCCGGTGAGGCTATCAAGAAAACAGCAAACAGGGTACAAGATAAAAATTTGAAAGTAATGTTCATTTCACATCCCATTCAGAGCATGTTTCGTTTTTCTTCCAGGAAAAGCGGCTATCCCGTATAGTAATCTTTTTGCCGGCCTGCATCTACCCGCCTGCTGCAACTTGCGGGAACGGCGCCGCTGGCGCGCATCCTACTTTGTCATGCATTCAGGCAAAAGGAAAGCCGTCGCTCGAGCCGGGGCGCATCTTCCGGCCCTGAACTCTGGCAACGACTATATGCATGAATTAACATGGTATAACATGATAAATACTGATAAGAAACACCGCGCGAGCGGAAGTGGAGGAACGAATATGTGGGAGAAAGTTCTTGTAATAATCGCAGCAAGCCTGTTACTGAACGGATCATTTGGAGGGGCGTTCGCAGGGCAGATCCAGCCGACCTCATTCCAGGGAAAGGCGCCCGCAGATGCAAATAAGCGGACTTCCGTGGGAAAATATGCAACCGCGCTTGAAGCTTACCTGATGTATCGGGCCAATCCCGAGAAGGTCATCCTGCTCGATGTACGCACCCCGGAGGAGTATTCCCTGGTGGGCCATGCTCCCTCTGCCGTCAATATTCCATCCATGCTGTGGACCGGCAAATTCGACGCCGGAATCAACGACTACCCGCTGGTTGCCAATTCTGACTTTGAATCGTCTGTCAAGGAAAGGTTCAATATTGATGCCGTCATCATGGTGATGTGCCGCTCCGGCAACAGGAGCGCTGCCGCGGTCGAGCGGCCGGCAAAGGCTGGATTCAAAAATCTGTACAATGTCACGGACGGCTTCGAAGGTGACCGGATCACCGAGGAAGACAGCTACAACAAAGGCAAACGCATGAAAAACGGGTGGAGGAATTCCGGCGTCCCGTGGACCACCGATCTTGACCCGAAGCTGGTCTATAAGCCCCGGTCCAGGTAATTCAGATTTACCGGGACCGCTCGAAAAAAGCGGTCCACCGGTTTTGGATAACAGATGCTCCGATTAAGAGACTGGTTAATGCTGCTCTGCGTGCTGGGCGCCATTTCGACGGGTATTCTTTTTCCCGAAGCGGGAGTTCCCTTTCAGCCCTATCCCATGCACTCCATGATGGTGCTTCTATTTTTCAGTTTTCTGTCCATGCTGCCGAGCACGATGATCGAATCGTTGCGAGGATCCCTGCTCAAAGTGGCGCAGTTTGTCATCATCAAGCTGGTAGTCTTTCCATTGCTGGTTTATGGTCTCTTTCTGCTGACATTTCAAAGATATGCCCCGGCTGCCCTCCTGCTGAGCGGAATTTCATCGGGAGTTGCGGCGCCTTTTTTCGCGATACTGGTCAATGCCAACATGTCCATCGTCTTTGGAATGGTCTTCACCAGCTCGGTCCTTGTCCCCTTCACTCTGCCGGCCCTGGTCAAGGTTCTGCTGGGCACGACCATAGACATCTCTTTTATCGCGATGTTCCGCCTGCTCAGTATTGTCGTCTTTGTCCCCCTCCTTCTGGCCGAAATAACCAGGCGCCTTTCACCGCAATTCGCGGACAGGCTCTTTAGCCTGCAATACCCTGTCTCCCTGGCCTGCTTTACGGTCACCAACCTGGGAATTTTTTCCAAATACGCCTCCTTTCTTCGCGAACAGCCCGTTACCGTCGCCGCGGCGCTTGGAATATCTTTCATTCTTGCCGGGATCTGTTTCCTGGGTGGCATCGCCTTTTCATCGGGAAGAAATACCGCAGACCGGCTGGCTGTGGTCATCAGCTTCGGCTTCCTCAACTCCGTGCTGGTACTCGTTTTCAGCTCGGAATTCTTCGGCCCCCTGGAACCCACTGTCGCCGCAATGTATACCGTGCCGTTTTTCATGCTGATCCTTCCCCTTCGCCTCTACCAGGGGTGGATCAGGCGAAAAACCGAGCTGTAAGGAAGCATCCTCGTATAAGCCCGGTCTCATCTCCATCCCAGGGTTCCTGGTACGGGCAGTCCTTTTTCCAGTTGGAACAGGCTGGAATTCAGGTAAAATAATACTTACGAACTGCGGCTGCGTGAAGCAGGGCGCCTGCACATCCGTACACTAATGAGGGCAAAATGGCGACCGCATTGGAACTAACCCGTAAGGGCTGGCAGCACTATCTGGAGGGGGCAACGGAAAGGCCAAAGCTACCGCCCCTACTTCCATCGGTTCGAAGGGATCGTGAACGTTTACTGGCTCTCGTCCGCTGTGTTGCCGCCGAACTCAAGATCCGTTTCGGTATCCGTCGTGTCTTTCTTATAGGCTCCCTGGCACATGAGGCATACCTCTCTACTCATTCAGACGTGGACCTCGCGGTTGAAGGTCTTACGGGAGATGCGTACTGGGAAGCATGGCGAGTGACAGAGGAGATGATTGCGGATAGGCCTGTCGATCTGATTGATATGGAAACCGCTGGTGAATCAATGCTTCGAACAATCCATCGCTATGGAATGGAACTGTGAACATCATTTACCAGGAACTATCTGATCGGATCAATGGCGCCATACCGGATCTGGATCGGGTTGTAAAGCGCACTCTGCGAGCCTGGTCTTTTGTGAGAGAGACACCTGAGAATTGATTTTACCGATGATTTGGCCGCGCAATAACCTGCGCAAAGGAAGATAGCCATTCACTCTCACCCGCTGAAATATAATGCCTTGGGCTAAAGGGGATTACAATTGGAATCAGGTTTGGCCGGCCCTACCAGGCGTAACGGAGCCGGTTTTCTTTTTCGATCTCTTCGCTCCAGAAACTACCGACTCTTCTACTTTGGACAGGGGATCTCCCTTATCGGCACCTGGACTCAGCAGGTGGCGATAAGCTGGCTGGTGTACAGGCTCACCGGCTCAACGGTGCTGCTTGGCGTGGTGGCCTTCTCCAACCAGATCCCGAGCCTCTTTTTCGGTCCTTTCGCCGGGGTTATCGCCGACCGGTGGGACCGCAAGCGCCTCCTGCTCTGGACCCAGGCGCTCTCCATGCTCCAGGCGCTGACCCTGGCCGCCCTGGTGCTGAGCGGTATTGTGCAGAGCTGGCATATCGTTGCACTCAGCCTTTTTATAGGCACGGTAAACGCCTTCGATATCCCGATTCGGCAGTCGTTCGTCGTGGAGATGGTGGAGGGGAAGGAGGATCTCGGAAACGCCATCGCACTGAACTCCGCCATGTTCAATGGCGCCCGCCTGATCGGCCCCTCGGTTGCGGGAGTCCTGATACTCGGTGTTGGAGAGGGTGTTTGCTTCCTGCTCAACGGAATCAGCTACCTGGCGGTTCTCGCGGCTCTCAACGCCATCAGGGTATCCCCACGAGAGCTTCCCGTGAAAAGAGAGCCTGCGTGGCGGGAGTTCTGCGAGGGGGTGCGTTATGTTTACAACTTCAAGCCGATCATGGCCATACTTTCCCTGCTCTCTCTTTTCAGCTTGGCAGGCACGCCGTTTTTCGTATTGATGCCCGCCTACGCCAAGGATATTCTGCTCGGGGACGCCCAGACTTTCGGCTTCCTGATGTCTGCCTCCGGATTCGGAGCGGTTGCAGCCACCATATATCTTGCATCGCGCAAGAGCGTTCACGGACTCGTCAAGCTGATTCCCGGCGCAACAGGCGCCTTCGGAGCAGGGGTCGCCGCCTTTGCTCTCTCACGCAATCTGACATTCTCGCTGTTCTGCGTCTTCCTGGCCGGGTTCGGCATGTTGACTCAGATTGCATCCAGCAATACGATCATACAGACCGTGGTGGATGAGGACAAGCGAGGCCGGACCATGGGCCTGTTCGCCATGTCCTTCATGGGCGTCATGCCTTTCGGGAGCCTTCTTGCGGGCAGCGCCGCGGCAAGCATCGGAGTACGTAACACTCTGCTGCTGGGCGCGGCTTTCTGCATTGCAGGCGCACTCTTCTTTGCGGCAAGGCTCCCCCTGCTCACCAGGTCACTCCATCCGTTATTTTCGCGAACGGAATAATCGCAGGGCGCCGGCTGAGTAACGCTTCACATAAGATACCTCCGGGCATGCTTGACAACCTATTCGGCAAAGTTAATTTAAATTGTGATGGATAGAAATGTGGAACGGCTTTTCTCGATTAAGGAGTTATCTCGATGGCAGATGAATATAAGTTCGAGACTTTCAGCTCGGATGCAAGCTCCTTTGACCAGGACTTCACTAACTTCCTGAACAGCAAAATGTCAGAATCCTGGAAGGTAAAGACTTGCTCCTATTGTCACGACAATACCGCAAGCAAGACATATGCATCCTGTATATTCAAACGCAAGTAACAGGCAGTAAAAGTAGTTATCCGAGAGCGTTGTGCTTTGAAAGGCTCCCTTCGCGGGGAGCCTTTTTTTTCTGTTGCCTTCATCCGCGGTGAATGGAAGTATCTGAAATCAGCGGGGCACGAGGCCCAGGACGCCTATTATAATGAGATAAATGGCGACAATGTAATTCAGCAGCCTTGGCTGCACCAGGATGAGAACGCCCGCGATGAGGGCGATCAGCGGGCCTATTTGGTAATGCGCAATCGGCATGTGCAACTCCTTCCCTGATCCAATGAGATTCTATTATAAGCAATGTAAGACCGGTACGGCGCCCAGGTGAGCTACCGCGTCCAATATATACACCCCGGGGTCGATTTAAAACAGCTTAGCGCCATACTCTTTCAGACATGGTCCGCGGACTGCCGCACTGAATCCAATTAGGATAAATTCCCCCCTTCTGCTATACTAAGCTCAAAAATCCTAGATAAGGATATCACAAGCATGTCGCCGGGCAGCTCTCTGAAAACGTTCCCTCGCACCGTTCTCAGCTTCGGGTTTGCCTTCGCTGCCGCCGCTTTGATCATCGCCTGCATTCTTAGCAAAGAACCGGGACTCGCGGTCTTGTGCCTGTGCGTTATTGCCCTGCTGTATGTGGTTCAAAGGCTCAGGATACGTATGTCCACGCTGGATGCAGCCGTGAACGAGTGGAAAAGGACCGCGACGATGCTGGAGAGGCAGGTCGAGCAAAAGACCTGGGAGGTTTCCAGCGCCTATGAGCAGTGTAAGCTCGAAGTGCTGGAAAAGAACCGCGTCCAGGATGCGTTGATGCAGGAGCGCGACTTCGTGGAGAGCCTCATCAATACGGCTCAGGTGATAATCCTGTTGCTCGACGAAAAGGGCCGCATCGTCAGGTTCAATCCTTACCTTGAGAAGCTCTCCGGCTATAAGCTTGAGGAAGTTGCGGGGCAGGACTGGTTCTACATCTTCCTTCCTTCGGACTCCCGTTCCAGAATGCGGGGAGTGTTTTCCCAGGCAATGTCCGGCAGGCAGGTTCGTGGCTACATCAATGCAATCAGGACCAAGGATGGGCAGGAACGCCAGGTCCAATGGTACAATGATGAGCTGACCGGGCCGGACGGCAACAGGATCGGGCTGCTTTCAGTAGGTCAGGATATCACGGAACACCGAAAAGCCGAGGAGGAACTGCGCAAATCCGGGATGCGCCTCAGAAATCTCTACTCGCAACTGCTGCGCGCCCAGGAGGAGGAGAGACGGAAAATATCGAAGGAAGTTCATGACTGCATCGGCTCTCCACTGGCAGGCATCAAGATCGGCCTCGAGAATGCCCTCATCCTCGACAAAAAAGGAAAGATGGAAGCCCAGTCTCTCAGCGCCCTTACCGATCTGATCCAGAATGTAATGCGCGAATGCCGGCGCATAATGACCGATCTGCGTCCTCCGGTTCTCGACGACTACGGGATTGTCGCCGCAATCAGGTGGTCCTGTGAAAGGTTCCAGTTGATCAACCCCGGAATTCAAATAGACAGGCAGATAGAGGTCAGTGAGAATGATATTCCCGCGCAACTGCGAATCGTGCTCTTCAGAATTGTCCAGGAGGCGCTGCATAATGCCGCCATTCATAGTGGAGCGAAAACAATCACCATCTCGCTTCTTAAGGAAGAGCAGATAGAGTTGCGTATCCGGGATGACGGGTGCGGGTTCAATATGAGTTCGGTAATGTCCCGGAAAAATGAGCAGGGCGGATTCGGGATTTCCAACATGCAGGAGCGCGTGGAACTATCGGGGGGCGCATTCGAAATAGAGACCGATGAGGAGGCAGGAACCACCGTGTGCGCCAGATGGTCGGTGTGACACATAAAACTGGCGGCATCGTGCTTGGGAACCAGCTCGGGAGGGAAGCCGGAATGAAAGATGAGAACAGGACACAAAAGGAGCTGATAAGCGAGCTTCGGGACCTGAGAGCCCGACTTTCAGAAAAGTCACAATCTTCCGCCGGTTCCCTTTCCTTTCAGGAGAGGATGCGCGGCTTTGTGGATGAAATGCCCGTGATGATAGCGTTTGTGGATCATCTTGGAAGGCACCTGTTCTGCAATAAACAATACTCCCGGCTTTTCGACGTGCCCCCCGAACGGATCATTGGGAGGCAAATGGCGGATCTCCTTGGACCGGACAAGTACGGGATCGGCAGATACGTTGAAAAGGGCCTCTCCGGCAGGCCGGTAAGCTTTGAAGCGATATTCCGGCCCGGTACAGTCCCGGTCAGGATAAGCTGCTTCCCGCATGCCGCGCCCGGCGGCGCCGATGGTTTGTTTCTATTGGGGGTCGAAATGTATCCGGCCGGCCACGCAAGCCCTCCGGCAGCGGATCGAATCTGCGAACCGCCTTTTACCGGTCTTGCCGAGCATATCCCCGGCGTCTCCATCCTGGGCTACCGGCCAAACGGGCAGATCGTCTACTGGAACAAAGAAAGCGAGGATCTCTACGGGTACACGGCGAAGGAAGCTATTGGCAAAAACATGTTGGAACTGATTATTCCCGACCCCCTGCAGCCTTTCTTTTCACAATGCCTTGAAGCGGGAAAGAAAGCGTCCCAGTCTGGGGAATTCATCTCCGGATGCGAACTCATCCTGCGAAACAAGCAGGGAGGAGCGCTACCTGTCTACTCAGTGCATACGGCAGTTTGCATCGAAGGACAGGAGCCGCTGCTCTTCTGTACGGTCATTGACTTCTCAGATCGCAAACGCGTTGAGGAAGAGCTGCTCAATGCGAAAAAACTGGAAGCCATAGGGGTCCTGGCGGGAGGTATCGCCCATGATTTCAATAACCTTCTATTCGTTATCCTCGGCAATATCAGTATGGCTTTGCTGAAGTCGGGCGTTACGAGTCCCGCGATGAGGCATCTTGCTGAGGCCGAAAAGGCCTGTCTACGGGCCAAGGATCTTACCCAGAAGTTCATTACCTTCTCTTCCGGCGGGGGACCGGTTAAGAGCCCGGTGTGCATGCGTGAGATGGTTTTCAACATGACGGGACTTGTACTGAGCGGCTCGCACGTGAGAAGCAGAGTGGACATGCCCGAGGATCTCCGGCATGTCGAGGTAGATGAAAACCAGATGCGGCAGGTTTTGACAGGGATACTGGCAAATGCCAGGGAGGCGATGCCGCGCGGAGGCAGGGTCACGATCAAGGCCGACAACCTTGTGATCGAAAACGGGGACCCGAAGCACAAGATGGTGGAAGAGGGCCACTACGTGAGGCTCATTATATCAGACGAAGGGGTCGGAATACCCGAGGAGAACCTGGCGAAAATATTCGACCCTTACTTTTCCACCAAATACCGCGGCGCCAGAAGGGAATGGGGTTCGGACTGGCCATAGCGCACTCGGTAATCAAGCGTCATAACGGGCATATCAAGGTCGATTCACGGCCCGGGGAGGGGACCTCCGTCAGCATCCTCATTCCTGCTTCCGCGATAAAGGACAGCTCCCAATGGGCGGTCTCTTCCCGTCCCGTTCCCAGAAAACGGGTACTGGTCATGGATGATGAGGAGATGCTCAACGAACTTATCCAGACAATGCTCGAACACCTTGGCTATGATGTGGACGTGGTCCTGGATGGGGAGACGGCAGTCGAGACCTATTCTCAAACGATGGAAGCAGGCGGCGATTACGTAGCGGTAATTCTCGATCTGACCGTAAAAGGGGGAATGGGCGGCAGGGAGGCCATCCAGAAGCTGCTCTATCTCAATCCCGATGTGAAGGCCGTCGTTTCGAGCGGATACTCCAATGATCCGATTATGTCCGATTTTGCCCGGTACGGTTTTCGAGACGTGCTCAGGAAGCCCTACGACCTGGAACAACTCCGTAATGTCATGGACAGGATGCTGGGTAAAGAGTGAGGCGTGAAGAGTAAAGAGAGGAGCGCGCGGTAGCGCCGCCTTCCACGGCGGCGCACGTTTTTCAATGCCTGGCCAACCTGCAGCTACACCTGCAAATCATCACGGCTCTTTGGACAAGCGTAGAAGGGCAGGCACGGTTTTTTTCGCGCCCATCCTTCTGCGGAAGAACGATACCTCGTCGAATTTTTGGAAATTCTATGGTGAAGCTGCACCTGGTGCAGGAATGGAAGCGTGAGAATGAGAAAAAACCCGTTAATCGACAAAAACACTCCCAGACCGGCTGCTGCCGCCGAGAAATAAAATATTCCCCTCGAACCGGAAATGATTGAAACGGATGCCATGACAATGGCTATTTGCAGGAGCACTTCCGCATAGTCGAAGTAGGGGTCTTTGGACCTGTTTATGTCCCTCTCTTTCTCCAGCTTTTTCGCTTCTTCCTCTATCTCCTTTTTCTCACCCCTGTACCGTGCCTCCTCATCTCCCATCTTCTTGATGGTTTCCTGGATCTTTGCCGCCGCCTCCGGAGCTACGTTCGCCCCATTGAGAGCAAGCTGGTTTTCCAGTAATACCTTCTGGCTCCTGTAGAGATGCTCGCGAATTACCTTTGCCTGGTAGAAGGCCCATTGGTCCGATGATTGCTGCTGGGCAAGGAGCATTTCTTTCATTGCGTTGCTGCCGCCCAGGGAGGTTATCGCCAGCGCAACGGCGAAAAACGCCGTAACAAGGGCCACCCTTCTGGTAAATGTCTTCTCTTTTATCTCGCTCAATTCCTCGGGATTCGGCAGTTCAACTTCATGAATGCTCTCCTTCGTGCGCTGGATTGCTTGAATGATTCGCTCCGACATACCTGTACAGCCGATTTTGCATACTTTTTTTCGCAGGGAGATTTTAATGGTTTCGTACCATAGGGCAAGAGATTCCTTCCAGGCTGAGGCGCTCTTCCAGAGATAAATGGTCTCGGCCTACACCCTTGCTCCTGCTTCCATACTTTACGTACCAGGCTCTAATAGATACCTTCAATAGTGTAGACCAGCGGCTGATATGCCGCTCCTGTCAAACGTACTTTTTGTACCGACCGGTGAGAACATGAAGCTGATGACAAAGATTCTTCTGGCGTTCGCGATGGGGATTTCCATCTTCATCTCTCTGCTCGCCGTCAGCTACTACGCGATTGAAGACATGCTGGCCGCCAGGCGCCTGACTTTGCATGCTCAACAGGTGGTCGAGCAGGTGCATGCTCTCTCGATTGATCTGCTCAATGTAGAAACAGGCCAGAGAGGTTATGCCGTCACCGGAAACGAGAGCTTCCTGGCGCCGTTGAAAAACGGGCTTCACTCTCTTCAAAATGATTATGAGGTATTGAGGGCATTTACCGAGGACGACCCGGCTCAGCGCGCCCTGCTCGAGCAGCTTCGCGGCACGTACCAACACTGGCTTGACACCGTGATCAACCCGCTCATCACCATGCGGGGTGAAGTGAATGCAGGATCGCGGTCGCGCCAGGATCTCATCGATTTCATGAACCGGGAGGAGGGCAGGAACCAGATGAGTATTATCCGCTCTCTTCTGTCTCAGATATCGGAAAGAGAGCGTCCCATACTCGAGCAGCGCCGGGCAAGTCTCCGCAACCTCACCGCCAGGGCAAGATGGCTGATTCTCTACGGAGGCACGGCGGGCGTACTGATATGCCTCCTTCTTTCCATTCTCACCGCCTGGAGCATCAAACGCCCGTTGGCTGAAGCGGTGGGCTATGCAGAAAAGGTAAAAAACGGCGATTTTTCCGCATCCCTCGCTATTGACGCCAGTGGAGAGATCGGCATCCTGCTCTCCGCGCTCCGGTCAATGGTGGACAAGCTGTCCAGCAGCATAGCACGTCTGAAAGAACAGTCGGAGCTTTTGGAACTGGCTCATGACGCAATTTTCGTGCGTGATCTGGAAGGAAAAGTCGTCTACTGGAACCAGGGGGCCGACAAGACCTATGGGTGGCGCAAGGATGAAGTCATTGGGAAAGTATCCAACGAGTTGCTTCAGACCAGCTTTCCTAAACCGCTGGAGGAGATACTCGATGAACTCGTGGAAACCGGACATTGGGAAGGAGAATTGGGCCATATAACCAAAGAGGGCCGGCAGATCGTCGCGGCAAGCAGGTGGGCGGTCAGGAAGGACTATGAGGGGAAGCCGTCCGGATTTCTTGAAATCAACCGCGATATAACTCAGCACAAAGAGGCGGACAAGAAACTCCTCTCCTCTATGAAGAGACTCGAAAACAGCAACTCCGTGCTGCAGGATTTCGCCTTCGTAGCTTCCCACGACCTCCAGGAACCTCTAAGGAAAATATCGATTTTTTCCGACCTGCTCCGATCCCAGAATTCCGATAAACTGGACGACGAAGCTCAGAGGTACCTCGATAAAATACAAAGCGCCACGGATCGCATGAAAGAACTCATTGAATCCCTGCTGGTCTATTCCCGGATCACCACGAGGTCTGAACCATTCTCTGAGGTCGATTTGAATGAGGTGCTGCAGGAGGTGGTTCAAGACCTCGAAGTCCCCATCAGCGAAACCGGAGCAACGGTTGAAATCTCCTATCTGCCTGCCCTTCAGGCTGACCGGAGCCAGATGCGCAGGCTTTTTCAGAACCTGTTGGGCAATGCATTGAAGTTTCATAAGGAATCGGAACCGCCCCGGATCAGGGTGCATGGGGAACTCAGCCAGAATGCGACGTGCCGGATTTTCGTCGAGGATAACGGAATCGGATTCAACGAAAAATATCTTCGGCAAATCTTCCAGCCTTTTCAGCGACTTCACGGCAAAAGCAGCCCCTACAAGGGTTCGGGGATGGGGCTGGCGATAAGCCGAAAGATCGTGGACCGCCATGATGGAAGTATTGAAGCAAGAAGCACGGAGGGGAAAGGAAGCATATTCATAGTGACCCTGTCAAGGAAGCAAAGCGATGAATCTTCGAGAGAACTCTTTGCGGCCTGATAAATATTCCCGCCGAATATGGATCATTCGATCAACGTTATGAATTTGTTGTTAAAGTTTCAATTGATTTATCCCGTTCTTTTATACAACCTGGATAAATCACTACTCCGGGGGACATTCAGATTTCGGCTACTCCACTATTTTCGGCGTTTGAACGGGACAGCGGTTGTTATACAGCCTCAATAAAGGCGCGTGGACCCTCTTGACCTGGTCCCTGGACATACCCGGCTGTTGGGGCAATTCTATCTTCAAAGGGGGGAAAGATGAGAAAGAGTTTCACAATAGTTGCTTTAATCATTTTCGGCACATGTATCTTCTGCGGCGCCTCTTATGCCTGGCAGGGAAGAATGGCGGGCATGGGCGATCCCTACGGCCTTGTCGAAGATGAATCCGACTTTCTCATCAATCCGGCCAAGATCGCGGATGGACAGGGGATCAGGCATTACGGCAATTATCGTTTTACTTATACGGATACCCTGGAGTGGAAATTTCGAACAAGGGGAGTAACGCTGCCTCCCAGTTCGACTTCAGCGAATGCGACGGGGGACGAATACAGGCATGACGTCCTGCTCGGCGCCGGCATTCCCGCCGGAGTGGGGAGGCTCGGTTTTTTCTTTGGCTATTCCGGAAAGCGCAGCGACTTCGATGTAAATACAAGAACACCGTCTATCGGTATCGGGTTCAACTCCGACATGACGAGCGATTTCGACGATTTCACACTGCGGATGCTGTATGGACAGGCTCTCAGCAACGATCTCAAGATAGGAGCAGGGATCCAGCTCGCCTACAGGACCGAGAACAACCATTACTCCAGCAGCGCTGTAGGAGTCGCCGGCGGATTTTTCGGAACCAACGATTTTTCAGGGAATTTGCTGCAGTTTATGCTCCCGTATGACTCCCAATACTGGGAAGTGCTCGTCAATACCGGGATTGAAAAAGATTTCGGCGCCTTCAAGACCGGAGTCACCATCCGCGGCGGCTCTATTTTTGCCGGCGATAATGGGTGGTCCAATCGTTCCACGATCGCTTTTCCAAACACGAACACCGGTTTTAACATAGGAGGAGACACAGACGGCTGGAAGATCGGAGGCGATCTCTGGCTGAGATACTATTACTCGCAGTCCCTGTCTTTTCCCTTCCTGGTGAGACTGGATTATAGTGAAAAATCCCGGAGCGGAGCAGGAATCGCATCGGGATGGATCAATCTCCTCAATCCTCCATTTTTTCCTTTTCCGATTTTCGTTGGTACCGAGGAAGATCAAAATCTCGCGTATGACATGCAGCAGGATCTCCTCCGTATCGAAGCGGGCGGAGGATTTGACCTGGCGCTCAGTGACTCGGCCCGGATTGCTGCCGGTCTTTACTACAACTACATCTCGGCTAAGAACGACTTTGCCGTGAGGTCAAGTTTCCTGACGCCGCCTGCCGAATCGATTGTTTTCAGGTACTCCGGTTTTCCGGAAGTGACTGAGCACCTGGTGAGATTCAAACTCGCCGGAGAAATGAAGCTTAATCCGCAGTGGACTCTCAATGGCGGTCTGGACGCCTTCGGGGGTTTCGCGCGAGAGGATTATGGATCGAGAATCGCTGACGATACGGCGCTTCTGAGCAGCTACAGAGCGTCCCTGGACGGAACTCACTGGGGAATTACCGGCTACATGGGAGTGACGACACAATGCATGGGTCTGACCATACAGCCGTTCCTGCAGGCAGGCTATCAGGAGTTGAGTCTTGAGGACAGTTCCGCCAGATCGAATTTTTTCAATATTCCCCTTGCCTGGGATTCCCGGAAAGACAAACGGGAGGTCCTGGTGGGGGCAGGCTTTTCAATATTGTTCTAGTATTACGCAGCACTAAGGTCTTCGCCTATACCGGGGTGGGCGCGGTTTCATTCGCGCCCGCCCCGACCATTCAGATTACTACCCCTATTCCTGCCCTCAGATACCGTCGAATCTAGGCTCTCGCCTTTTTCTTCTCATGCCGAATATTTGGCTTTTCAATGAGCTGGAAATCCTGTAACCTTTTTTTAACCTTTACCTGCTAATAGACGCAGCATTAACCGTGAGGCTCGGGAAACTCACTTTCCGTCGCTTCTTCCAATGCGTGCGGCATTACCCATGAGCACCGCTGCTTCGCTGACGCGAACGGATTGTCTCTTTTTAGCACTCCAGCTTCTTTTTCCCTTATGTTTCAGGTGTCCGCCCCGGCCCTCGTTGAAAAGCCACGAGTTTCTTCCGCGCGTACGAGCTGAGGCGGGTTTTCTCTCCAGTGCGACAGCCTTGGAGACTCGACGGATGCGATCCTCACCACCAAAAAAAGGAGACCCTCCTCCATGGCCACCAAACCCAAAATCGATGTAAATCTCGTTTCCGTGATGCCCTTGCTGCGGGATGCGCTTACCATCCAGGCGGTCCTGGCGCCGCTCGGCGACTCAGGAAGCACTGTGGAGGTATCGCAACAGACGTTGGCCACTATCGAGCTTACTATCCTGGAAGGAACCACTTATTTCAAAAGAGGCGCTTACAATCCCGCACTTCAGAAGTATAAGGCTGCCCGGGCCCTGATTTACAAAATCCTGTACAACGATTTCGACGCTCCGGGTTATGCCGGAAGTGCAGAATGGGTTCTTCTGCCTGCGAGCAGTATTCTCGAAGAGACCTTCTTCCTTGCGTCCAGCCGCCTGAGCGATTTCCTCCGCCCCGCCGAAATTCCCATCCAGCCGGTGCTCGGTATCCCTGTGCCGCCGATGCCCGACCCCCTGGAAAAATTCACCAAGACGGGATTTCGGGAGGCATTGGGAATTAACGATCGCCTCCAGGATGCGGCTGCCACGGGAGCGGGCCTGCTGAGCGAGCACAAGACACAGTCGGCCATTGCCGTGCTCGAACAGGCATACCAGGAGGTGAAAAAGTCCGGCCGGCCCGTGGATTCGAGCCTTGCCGGCGCCGTTGCGCTGAACCTGGCCACGGCCTACCTTCAAGCCAATGCCGGGGATAAGGCTATCGCGATGGGGCAGGAGGCTTTGAACTATTTCAAGACGGCCAAAGACTCGGTCGGCCAGTCGCAGGCGCTGCACGCGATGGGCGCCGGAGCAATGAAGGCGGGTCAGGCAAGGCAGGCGAAATCCTGGCTGACAAAAGCAAGCGAGACCCTGAAAAAGGCAGCGGTTCCAAGCGAAGTGAAAACCGGTGAAATGAAAGCGTTTCCCCTCGCCCGGCAAGAGGATGCCTCAGCGGAATTCCAGGCTCAGGGCGTTAGTGTCCTGAAGACCCTTGAGTTCACCACCCGTGATACCCAGACCTTGCAGCCCATCCTGAAAATGGATGCCGGACGGTTTACCGTCCGCGTGCCCGGGCGTGCCGACTGCTGGGGCTGCGTGCCGATCATGGATCGGACCGAAACCTATCAATTCAACAAGACCTGGCATGTGGGCGTCCCGGTGGGAGAAAAGATAATGACCCTCTCCGTGGGCGATCACGCGACGGTCAGCACCGCGGAAATCAAAAAGGACATCTACGAAGCGCGGCTCAAGGCCGTCTCCGCCCGTGATCTGATCTGGAGCATAGTGGATACTTCCACTACCGCCTTCTACCTGACTCACCTCTACTCCTATGTGCTTCCCGTCGCCATCGGAGACTGCCTCCATGAACTCGGGCAATTCGACAAGGCCGAGGCCTCCTACCTCCAGGCTTCGAGCTACACCTATCTGAATGCCAATATCGAAGCCCCGGCTCTCTGGATCAAGCTCGCAAACAATGCGCTCGAATGGGGAAGTTCCATTTACAAGACCGAAGACCTGCAGGGCGCAGGCGCTCAATACGCCAAGCTGGTTACTATGGAAGGCACGGTTCCGAATTCGTTCCTCTATTCGACTTCTTCGCTGACCAAACCGGCGAACGAGGCGCGACTCCTGATCAATAACCTGCTCACCCGCCCGCTGCCTGCGATTAACTGGGAAATCGCCATTCCGATCCTGAGCGCAATGGGGTATCTGACCCAGATCGCAGATGGGCTGGATTTCTACGGCATTGCCCTTTCTCCGATCCATACCTTCGAATACCTTCAGAGCATCGCCAAAGGGTTTGCCAGGGAAGCTGTCATGGCGGAGCAGGAATTCGTTAATTTTCAGTCCCGCTCTGAGCAGGAAGCGGAAACGAGAAGGGATCTGGAAACGGTAAAAGCGATGGCAGCCGCTGAAGCCAATGCGAAATACGAACAATGGCAATCGGCTCTCGACGACCAGGCAGCCGCACAACATGCCCGTGACCTCGCGATCAAACGACGCAACGATGCTCAGGATCAGTATAATCAGTACTACAGCACCAGTTGGGACCAGATCTGGGCGCAGGCCGCCGGCATGGCGCTCAGCGGCGGTGAAGACGGCCTCTGGTCTGAAATTACGGGACTCGCCGACCAGCTCGACCGGGGGGAAACCATTCACGGCCCGGGTCCGAAACTGGCTGCAGCCCAGTGCTACAGCGCTGGAAGGAAAAACCGTGAATATGAACTCGAAAAGATGCAGGATAATATCAACCAACTCACCGAGGCGATTGCACTGGCAGAGGACCAGTTGGCTTCGGCGACTCACCGGACGGCTGCCGCCGAAATAGCTTATCAGGCCTCGCTTCAACGGTCGCAGATGGCGGATCAGGCTCTCAATGCTTTCGATGGCGAATTTTTCACCCCGGATTCCTGGGGAAAAATGGCCTATGTGATGCGCGATATCGCCCGCAATTACCTCTGGCGGGGCATTCGCATCGCGAAATTGATGGAGCGAGCCTACAACTTCGAAAACGACACAACCATAAAGATCATAAAAAATGAGTATGGCTATGCGCTTGGAAATCCGGCTGCGGGAATGGATATCACGCTCCTGGGCGGCCAGGGACTCTCGCAGGATATCGAGGCTTTCACCTATCACGCCATCACTACCAAGACCCGGAAGAACAGCCGTATCAAGGATGTGATTTCACTATCCGCCGATTTTCCGGCGGCCTTTGAAGAATTCCGCAATACGGGATTATTGTCCTTTGAAACGGACCTGTATGAATTCGATCGTTTGCATCCGGGATTCTACGGCCAGCGAATCGAGGCAGTTGAACTGGAGGTGGTGGGTATCCTGCCCGAAGGAGGACTCAATGGTACTTTGAGAGCCGGAGGGGTATCGGCCTTCCGGCGCAAGGACGGCACGCCCGGTAAACGGGTGCATCAGATCGATACCATGGCTCTATCGGAATTCACCCTCCGAAACGACATGTTCCTCTATACGGCAGAAACCGGAGTGCGCGGGCTCTTTCAGGGACTGGGTCTGGGGAACACCTTCCAGATCCACCTGCCCAAGAGAAGCAACAACCTGGATTTCCGGCGAATTATGGATATCCGGCTGGTGGTCTATTACACCGCGAAGTTCGATGCCGTGCTCCGAACGAGTGTACTGGCCAAGCCGTTGCGGCAGGGCGAATTGGCTATGCTTCGCAATTTTGCGCTGCGCTACGATTTTCCGGATGCGTGGTACTCTTTCTACAAGGCCGGAACCTCAACCTTCAACCTGGAGCGTTCGCGGCTGCCTTTCAACCAGGAAGGCTTCAAGGTGAAGTCGGCCCTGTTCCGGGTTGTGACCAAAACAGGTATTTCCAATCAAAACCTGACACTTGCCGTCACCAGCCCGTCCGGAACGACCGGGACGGTGACCACGGATGCCGGGGGCGTGGTATCGACGAGCGCCCCTGCCCTGGCCGGAATCAAAGGCCAGAACCCGATTGGCCCCTGGACCCTGCAATTGCAGGGCGGCGAGCCGCTAACCGAGGCCGGTAAGATCAAGTACGACCGGGTATACAATATCCAGTTCGGTCTGGAATATGAGTTTACCAGCGTGCCGGAGGTCTTGTAACCATGGTTGAAACGACGGGCATTGCATCCAATCTGACAGCGCTGCCGTCGGGAGGAGGCGGAATCGCCCCTATGGGGGATCGATTTCAGCCGGACCTGGTTCGCGGCAGCGGTAATTATACGGTACCACTCAACCTTCCGAAAGGGCCGAATGAGTGCCGGCCCGCAATCAATCTCACCTACTCGACCAGTTGCGGCAACGGGGTGTTCGGGCAGGGTTGGCGGATGGACCCGCTACGGATCGAACGCCGGACGGACCGGGCCTTTCCCTCCTACACGGATGACGATTCCTTCGTGCTGGGGGACGCACAGGTCCTGGTCCCGGTTGGAAACAACCGCTATCGGCCCCAGGCCGACACCAGCTTCTGGATGATCGAGCGTACAGGTGATTCCTGGCGCATCCGCACCGGTGACGGACGCGAACTCCGGCTCGGCATAACCCCGGCAGGGCGAGAGACATACAGTGGATCTACCTTTGCCTGGATGTTGGAAGAGGAGAGCGATCCGGCCGGCAACCTCATACACTACACCTATGTCCGTGATGGCGAACGGCTCTATCTCGATACCATTTCCTACAGCATTTTCACCCTCAGGATAAACTATGAAGATCGTCCGGACCCGATGCGCAACGGACGCGCCGGGTTCGAAAGACTAACCCGCCGGCGGGCAGCATCGATTGAGCTGAGCTGCTCGCGCCTGGCGCCGGCCCTCATGCGCACCTGGGTATTCAGCTACGGCCTTGCCGCAAACGGCATTTCGCTTTTGCAGCGAATATCTCTGAGCGCGACCGTGGACGGCGTAAAAGCCGGCTTCCCGGATCTGGCTTTTACCTACACGGCGCCTGACTTCGCCGACTGGACTATCACGGAAATTTCCTCGGAAATAGCTCCTCCTTCCCCTGCTGACAGGACCGTTCACATCGTGGATTTCAACAGCGACGGCCTGCCGGACGTCCTTCAAACGGCGAATGGACGGGTGCTGCTGTGGGAAAATGACGGAAACGGCGCTTTGGAAGGCCCGGTGGCGGTTTCGGCTATCCCGGCGACAGTAAGCCTGGAAAAGGAGACAGTGGGGTTTGCGGACCTTACCGGAAATGGCAGAGTGGACCTCTTTTCGGTCAACCAGCCGCTGGAGATCGTCTACAACACCGACGGCAAGGGCGGATTCGAATCCGAGCCCACGGTCATGGCGACCGCGCCCGGACTCAGGATGGCTTCACCCGATACGCGCTTGATGGATCTCAACAGTGACGGCATAACCGATGTCCTCGTCACCGGCCGTGAACAGTTCCTGCTCTACCCCCACTCCCCCGGCGAGGGGTGGCGGGAACCGGTGGCGATCTCCCGTCTTCACGATCGGAAACTGTTTCCGGATGTCTCCTTCACGAACAAATCGATCCGGCTGGCGGACATGACCGGAGACGGCTCCCAGGACATCGTATCGGTCGAGAGCGGTCGGATAACCTATTGGCCCTACCTGGGAAACGGCCACTGGGGTACGGCCGTTGAAATGGAACATTCTCCGCTTTTTCCCGAAGGCTTTCGGGATGAGCAGATCATTGTCGCCGATTTCACCGGAAACGGAAGCGCGGACCTTGTTCTCATGAGTTCCGATGCCGTAACGATCTGGTTTAACTGTACAGGCAATCATTTCATGCCGCCGGTCGTGCTGCCCATCTCTCCGGCGACGACGGACCGCGTGATCGCGGCGGACTGGCATGGCGACGGACGTCCCGGCCTCTTGTGGTGCGGTTCCCGGCTCTCGGAAACACACAGCGGATATCGTTTTCTGCGCCTGGGCGATGGAGTGCTCTCGGGGCTGCTTGCCCGCATCGAAAACGGCATGGGCGGCGCTTTCGAAATGGTGTACAGCGCCTCGACTCGGATGCGCAATGATGACCGGGCCGAGGGCTCGCCCTGGGCGGGCGTCATGCCGGTTGTCATGCCCGTTCTCGCAGAACTCCGCCAGATCGATACGGTAACGTCTACCGTTTCGGTAAAGTCCATGCGCTATCATGACGGAATATGGGACGGGCCGGAAAGGGAATTTCGCGGATATTCCCGGGTCCTGCTCACAACGTCCGGAGATGCTTCAGCTCCGGACATGCAACAGGAGCATGTATTTTTCATGGGTGATCCGGAAGCGGCCGACCTGGTCGCCAGAGCCCGAGATCGGGCGCTGGCCGGCGCCTTGACCGGGGTGCGCACCTATGAGTTGACCGCTAACGGATTCGAACTCAGGCATGAATCGGCCCAGACCTGGGAAGCCCGGGAGGAGGCGCCCGGCTTACCGGCCAAGACCGTCTGGTTCCCCCATGTGTCTTCCATCACCGCAACAGAACACAGCCCCACCGGTGCACCGGCCAGGGTCGAACGAACCATTCTCGAAAATTTCAATGTCCATGGCCTGCCTCTTGTACGCAGGCGCGAAAGCTGTGCCGAAGGGGAGCCGGTCTCGGAGTGGATCACCTCCGAAGAACGCTTCACCTATAGCGCAAACACCGCTGATTGGATCGTGCGCCTGCCGGTGCGCTGCGAGCTGTGCGACCGGGACGGCCAGCCGCTGGCCGTCACCATCCGCTATTACGACGGCCCGGATTTTACCGGACTGCCCGAGGGGCAGGCAACTCAAGGCATGTGCACGCGCACCATGGAACTGCGCCTGCTGGATTCGCGCATTCCCGCAGGCTACATCGGCTCACGCGACTTGTCCGATTGGGGCTATATTCACCGGAACGACGGCGACTGCTCAGGATGGTATGCGGCCACATTGTCCGTCCGTCGGGATGCCTTCGGAAACGTGGCCGAACAAATCGACGCAACCGGCGTCCCGGCTCGAATAACCTATGACGCCGATGGAGTCTATCCCCTCCAGTCCCGCGATACGCTCGGTCGAACCACCACCTTCACTTTTGATCCCCGCTCGGGCGAACCATCGCTGATAGTGTTCCCGGACGGGCGCCGGGTGAGGAACCGCTATGACCAGATCGGGCGATTGAACGCCGCCTGGGAGACCGATGACTCCGGCATCGAGCAGTTGACCAAATGCTGGGTTCCCGATCTTGTATCCAGCCCTCTCTCGATCACCTCGATCGCCCCGGAGAACCCCGGCCTGGAGGTTGACGATCTGACCGGCGCCCCCGACGTTGCCCTTCTGGACGGGGTATCCATCTCCCGAGCCTTCTATGACGGTTTCGGAAACGTGATAGAGACGATCACCACAGCTCCTGACGGCCCTGCAGGCGAACGGCGTTGGGTGATGACCAACGCGGTCAGGCTCAATGCACGGGGACAGAATGCAGTCCAGTACGCCCCGTGCCTTGTCGCGGGGCCGGTCTTTCAGCTTCCGGACGCTCCCGGCGCACGGGATACCTGTTTCAGGTACGACAGCCAGAACAATGTCGTTGAGAGCTTCGGTCCCGCCGAAAGACGGTTCAGGCTGGTGCGCGATACTTTTACCATAGCGCACTACGAGGATGCCGCCGCCGGATCGGACGGCAGCCTTCCTCCGCCTGGCCCGCCGGCGCGCATCGAGCGCTTCGACAGCCGCGGACGCCTGGTCAGGATCGATGAATATGCGGCGGGCATTCCAATCACAACCAGCTATTCCCTGACTTTGGACGGGCGCATGGCGGAGATTCATCACCCTGGAACGGGCGCTGTAACGACCTACGAATATGCCGCCGCAGGCGAACCCCTGCGCATCACCAATCCGGACGCAGGCACGCGCACCTATTACCGCGATGCTGCCAACCGGGTGCGCGAGCGCGTCGATGCCGACAACGGCATCCTGGCATATCACTATGACAGCCTGGGAAGGGTCACGAGCCTGAGTCACCAGGCGGCGGGTTCAGCCCCTGTCACACTGCGGGAGGTGGTCTACGACACGGACCCGGATCTCCCTTCGACCGGCCGCTTCCTGGATGGCCGGGTGGCGCTGGTGCGCGAGGGCGATGTACTGGTCCGGTACAGCTATAACCGGGCTGGACGCATGACCCGCGAGGCGACAACGGTAGAAGGAGTCACTCTCGGGGTGGAGTGGCGCTACTCTCTCCAGGGGAGGCTGCAGGCTATTATCTATCCCGATGGCCGGCGTGTGGATTATACGCTCGACAGAAGCGGCGCGGTAACGGCTATACCGGGCGTAGCCTCACAAATCGCCTACACCCCGGAAGGCACGCCGGAGTCCTGGATGCTGGCCAACGGCGTTGGAATCGAAATGCCCCTGGACCCGGTATCGCGCAGGCTGAGTTCGGTAAGGGCGACCCGTGGCGGCGCAGTGCTCAGAGAGCTGGACTATTCTTACGGCGTGGTCGGCACGATCAGCGCGATACGCGACAGCATGCCCGGCGGCGCCGAACACCATGTCTTCACCTATGATGGATTGCACCGCCTCATCGCGGAAGCAGTTCATGCCGGAGATGCCTCCGGCGCACTTCTCACTTCGCGATCCTATGCCTATGATCCCTCGGGCAACGTGACCGATTTTCACGATACCGCCGGGTTCACGATGGCCTATGCCGATCCCGCACATCCCGGCCGCCTCACCTCTACCGCAGGCGCCTCCGGCGCAAAACCGTTAACCTATGATTCACGCGGACATCTGCACTCCTATGGGAACCTGGCGAATCTGGCTTTCGATCCGCTCGACCGCCTCGTCCACGTTCGGACGGCGGATGGCAAGGAGATCCGTTTCACCTATGATTTCCGAAACCGCCGCGTGATGAAGACCGTCACTTCAAGCGCCGGCGCCTCTCGAATCAGGTATGCGGCCGGTTTGTTCGAACAATCCGAAACCGGCGCCGTGCGCCACATTTTTCTGGGAAAACGCCTGGTTGCCGGTGAAAGAGCCCCGCACTCTCCCTCAGCCGCCGTCACGCCGGTCTATTATCTCACCGACCACCATGCGACTGTGCTTCTGGCACTGGACGGCGCCGGAGCGATAGTACACCAGCAGCGCTATTCCCCGTTTGGGATGGCGCTCGATTCGGCCTCGGCCCTGAACAGGTACCTGGGGCTGGACATGGACGGCGAGACGGGGCTGGTTCAACTGGGAGCAAGGTACTATGCTCCGGAGATAGGCAGGTTCATTTCGCCCGACTGGTTCGTGCTCGAAAACCCGGACAAGACCGCGCGGCTCCCGCAGGCCTGCAACCTGTACGGTTACGCGATGAATAATCCCCTGAGTTTCAAAGACCCGAGCGGGCTCTTTATCCCCCTGCTCATCGCCGCGATTGCAGCCATCGCGATAGCGGCGCTCTACGTGACGGCGGCGGCCTTCGCGGTCGGTTTCATAGCCGGGCTCGCCTACGGGCTGTCGCACGACCAGGGGTGGGAGAGCCTGCTGACCGGACTCGAAGCCGGGTTGACCACGGTGGCCGGCATGTGGCTGGGCGGCATTACGGGTTTTCTGGTAGGCGGTCCGGTGGGCGCTGTAATCGGGGCGGTCATGGGCGGTCTGAACGGCTTGATCTCGGGAGTGCACGGGATCTACAACTGGGGAAGCGCCGAAGGGTGGTTCGGCTTCCTGTCCGATTCGACCTGGGGGCTGCTGGGCACGAGCATCGGCAATATCGTGCACATCATCAACCTCTTCTATTCCGATTCCAACTACCGGCATGATTTGAGCCATCGCCGCAACCGTCATGTCTACGAAGGAGGTTTCGCTCTCAAGTCCAGCTTTGCCTTCACCCAGGGAAACGTCATCAGCAATGCAGGGCAGGGCGGCAAAGGAATCAACGACACCTTCATCACCCAGCATGAGGAACTGCACGTCTGGCAGAGCCGTATTTTCGGCCCGTTCTTCCAGGCTACCTATGTTGTCTGGGGCATCGGAGGGCTGATTGCGGGAACGGCCTACTGGTGTTTCAATTCGGACCAGAGCTGGGGTTCCATGGTCGAAACCGCGGCATACTACGACAACCCGTTCGAGTACTGGGCCTACAACAACAATAACAACTGGCGGCCATCCGGCGCCAACGAGGAGCTTGCCTGGGGATAGACCCATATCGGTTTCATATAAAAAGCCCCCCTTGCATCCCTTAGGGGGGGCAGGGGGGCTTCAAGGCATCAAGGATTAGAGGCCCCCGTCATTCCGGTGAAAACCGGAATTCAGCCGCATTGCATCAGGCATCATGCCTCTGCCGTTGCTCCGCCTCGTTCAATGTGGCCTCCCGAGTAGATCAACTCGGGTTTCTTGATGATGACCCGGGTGTCCGGAGGAACGGATTCAGTCAACCACACATTACCGCCGATGACCGACCGGGTGCCGATTACCGTCTCGCCCCCCAGGATCGTAGCCCCCGAATAGATGATCACATCGTCCTCGATGGTCGGATGGCGCTTGGTATCCCTGAGCTGTTCGCCCGCGTTGCGGGGAAGAGACAGGGCGCCGAGGGTTACACCCTGGTAGATTCTGACGCGGTCCCCGATCTCCGAGGTCTCGCCGATAACGACACCTGTGCCGTGGTCGATAAAGAAGCTCTCTCCGATATGGGCGCCGGGATGGATATCGATTCCGGTGGTGCTGTGGGCATGCTCGGTCATAATTCTCGGAATGAACGGAATGCCTTCGTGGAAGAGATGATGGGCGACCCTGTAGATGGAAATCGCCATGAGGCCGGGGTAGCTGAAGATGATCTCATCGTAGCTCCGGGCCGCGGGATCTCCCTGGTATGCCGCCCGAACGTCGCTGGCCAGCATCAACCTGAGCGCGGGCAGGTGACGCATGAACCGGATCGCTGCTTCCTGGCCCCGTTCCTCACAGTGAACGCAAGGAAGTTCGTGGCGTATGCAATCGTGGCGCAGAGCAAGGGTGATCTGCTCCGAGAGCAACTCGAAGAGCGCGGTAGCTTCCTGCCCGAAATAATAGGCCAGGTTGAACTTCTCCAGGCGGGTCCTGATAAAATAGCCCGGGTAGAGAAGCCTGCTCGCTCTGTTGACGATGTCGATCACCGCCTCTCGTGACGGAATGGGCTCGGGGCCGACATGGTCGAAGCAGGCGCCGTTTGCGCACGAATTGACCAGTTCATCGACGATTCCGGGGATTTCCTCCCGGAAATGACGCTCCGTCTGAACCGCGGTCTTGCACTGGTCGATTGTGATTGCAGGTTGGTGTGTCATGAGTTTACCTCCAAGGGGCCTGAAAGGGTCCTTCCCCTCATCTCATACTTCCAGGAAGAAACAGCCGGTCGGCTTTTACGCCGGCCGGCCGTTTCAAAAAACCCGGTGCTGAATTTGAGCGGGCTCTCTTATGAACCTTCGCAAACCTGTGTTGCGCCCGACTTCCAATAAGGAGACATGCTCCTCAAAGTCTCGATGATGGGGGGCACTTTTTCCAGGATAAAGTCGACTTCCTGCTCTGTGTTGTAGACGCTCAGGCTGAACCTGATCGACCCGTGCGCCATGGTGAAGGGAATTCCCATGGCCCGCAGAACGTGGGAAGGCTGCAGGGATCCGGAAGTACAGGCGGAACCCGATGAGGCGCAAATGCCGAACTCATCCATCATCAGAAGGATGCCTTCCCCTTCCACGAACTCGAAGCTGATGCTCGTCGTGTTTGGCAGCCTGCTCTGCCTGTCTCCATTCACTTTCGTGTTGGCGACCGTCTTGAGCAGAGTATTCTCCAGCCTGTCGCGCAGGCCTCGTACGAAAGTGTTTTCATAATCCATGTTTTTAGCGGCAAGTTCGGCCGCAACGCCCAACCCTATGACACTGGGCGTAGCTTCCGTTCCTCCCCGCCTGCCGCGCTCCTGGTGTCCGCCTATGAGCAGCGGAGAGAACTTTGTCCCCTTGCGCACATAGAGTACTCCAATGCCTTTGGGCGCATGCAGCTTGTGCCCGGACAGCGAGAGCATGTCTATTTTAGTGGCCGAGAGATTGATCGGGATCTTGCCGACCGCCTGGACCGCATCGGTATGGAAGAGAATACCGCGTCCCTTGGCCATTTCAGCCGCTTTTTCGATGGGGAAGATCACACCGGTCTCATTATTTGCCCACATCAGGGTGACGATTGCAGTGTCGGGGGTGAGCGCCTTCCTGTATTGCTCCATGTCGAGGCGCCCCTCCGAATCGACCGGCAATTCGGTTACCCGGTAGCCCTGGGCGCCAAGGTGGGCGCAAAGTGCGCGCACAGCCGGGTGTTCGACCCTGCTGGTAACAATGTGCCTTTTGTCGGGATTGCTGGCGAGGGCCGAGCGGATTGCCGCGTTGTCGCTTTCAGTGCCGCAACTGGTGAAGATGATCTCCTCCGGGGAGGCCCCCAGAAGAGCGGCGACCTTCTCACGCGCCTGCCTGACCTCCTTCATGACCTGGCCCCCGAAGGAATGCATACTCGAGGGATTGCCATATAGCTCGGTAAAATAGGGAAGCATGGCTTCCAGAACTTCCGGCGCCACCTGTGTCGTGGCGTTATTGTCCATGTATACCGGTTTCACGATGCCACCTCCTCAACCACCAGTTCCGGCCAGACCAGTTCCCGGAGCTTCGCTTCCACGAAATTTTTCAGTGTCTGGTTGGATGCCTGGCAGGATGCGCAGGCGCCGCGTGTCGCCACCAGCACGCGGTTTCCCACTACGTCCACCAGTTCGATGTCGCCCCCGTCATGCTTGAGGGCAGGTCTGATTTCCCGCTCCAGGGTCTCTTCAATCATTTTGATCTTCTTGATATTGGAGAGCTTTGGCCTTTCCACGGGCGCCTCGGCCATCTCTGCCTGTACCCTGTCGATGATATCCTGAATGTCCGGATGGCAGTTGCCGCAGCCTCCCCCCGCTTTTGTGTAGTTGGTAACCTCTTCGACTGTGGAGAGCCGGTTTTCGCGGATCGCCCGCTCTATTTCCTTGAGCGTAACGCCAAAGCACTCGCACACGATCCTTTCTTCTTCAGATTTGCTGGGCGTGCCCTTGAAGTGATCGATAGCCTTCTCCAGCGCTTCCCGCCCCAGCACGGAACAGTGCATTTTTTCCTGTGGAAGTCCGCCCAGGTAGTTGGCGATATCCTGGTTGGTCACCTTCGAGGCTTCTTCAACCGTCATCCCTTTTATCATCTCGGTCATGGCCGAAGCTGAGGCTATTGCGCTGGCACAACCGAAGGTCTTGAACTTGGCGTCCTTGATTTTTCCGTTTTCGTCCAGCTTGAAAGTAAACTTCAGCGCATCACCGCACGCGATCGACCCAACTTCCGCAATTCCGTCCGCATCCTCAATCTCGCCAACATTTCGTGGATTGAGAAAATGATCTTTGACTTTATCCGTGTAATCCCACATCTTGGCTCCTCCGCTGGCCGGTTATAATTGCTGCCGGTTCAAATTTATTCATCAAGCTGCGCTTGCACAATTCGAACCGCTAATCTTAATTATAAGTCCCACGGAATTCAATTGTTTCCCGGTAGATTCTATACTAATTCGGTAAAAATTGTTAGATCCGTGGCATCATAAAAAATATTATGATAGCAGAAGGAAGCAGCAGTTCAAACACAAATGACGAGGAGATGGGGGGCTGTCACCCTGACGGACGGCAGCCTGGTCGCAACGAAAGAAAGCGCCATGGCGGTAAAATTTAAAAAAAGCAACCTCCGGCCCCCTGTCACAGGGGCTTCGGTGCATTTATCCTTGACAATCTCGTGCACCTACTTTACGTTTACGCCACATTTTCAGACCCCTACATCCGGTCTCCTTTTCCCGTGCTTCTCCTGCATTGATTCAGCAGCTTTTGATCCATAGCTCTGCTCGGCTTCGCTGTATCTCCTTTCACCTCTCTGGTTATCCAGAAATCCTTTGACTGTATAGGTTTGATCCGACAACCAGGTTCAAGGAGGCAGAAGAAATCCGTAAGATCCATTCACAATCGTTTCTTGTTTCATTGGCTGAGTACCAGACTGGAAGATTACCTGAACAGACGGAGGCAAGTCGAATATGCCCTACGACGCGACGAAAATGAAGGATTGGCAAATTTCGGAAGAGGCCGAAAAGAATATGCCCACGCCGTGGCAGTTTCAAGAGCAACTGGGACTGCAAAAAGATGAAATCCTGCCGATGGGCCGCCTGTGCAAGCTGGATTTCATGAAGATCATCGAACGGCTTCAAGGCCGTCCGGATGGCAAATATATCGAGGTCACCGCAATTACCCCTACTCCCCTGGGCGAGGGGAAGAGCACCACTTCCTGCGGACTCATGGAAGGTCTCGGCAAAAGAGGCAAAAACGTAGGAGGCGCACTCAGGCAGCCGTCCGGCGGACCCACAATGAACATCAAGGGAACCGCGGCGGGCGGCGGCAACTCACTGCTCATTCCCATGACCGAATTCTCCATGGGACTCACGGGCGACATCAATGACATTATGAATGCCCACAACCTGGCCATGGTTGCCTTGACCGCCCGGATGCAGCATGAGCGCAACTATAATGACGAACAGCTTCAGCGCCTCACCAGGATGCGCCGCCTCGACGTTGATCCCACCCGGATCGAAATGGGCTGGATCATGGATTTTTGCGCCCAGGCGCTTCGCAACATAATAATCGGAATCGGCGGCAGGCAGGACGGCTTCATGATGCAGTCCAAGTTCGGCATCGCGGTCAGCTCCGAATGTATGGCAATCCTTTCGATCATAAATGATTTGCCCGATCTGAAAAGAAGACTCAACGAGATTACCGTGGCCTTCGACAAACGCGGCAAGCCCGTCACCACGGGAGACCTTGAAGTCGGAAACGCCATGACCGCTTTCATGAGAAACACCATCAACCCGACCCTCATGTGCACCGCGGAATACCAGCCGTGCATGGTACACGCCGGTCCCTTCGCCAACATCGCAGTCGGTCAGTCCTCGATCATCGCCGACCGCGTCGGGCTCAAGCTTTTCGATTATCACGTGACGGAGAGCGGTTTCGCTGCGGATATCGGCTTTGAGAAATTCTGGAACGTGAAGAGCCGCTACAGCGGTCTCAAGCCAAACGTATCGGTCCTCACGACCACTATTCGCGCCCTCAAGATGCACGGCGGCGGTCCCAAAGTCGTTGCGGGTATTCCGCTTCCCGAAGACTATACCAGGGAAAACCTCCAACTGCTCGAACGCGGCATTCCCAACATGGTCCATCATATCAATACGATCCGCAAAGCCGGCATCAATCCGGTCGTTTGTATCAATGCCTTCCATACCGATACGAAAGATGAAATCGCCCTGGTCCGCAAGCATGCCGAAGCGGCTGGAGCGCGCTGCGCCCTGTCCGAGCATTGGGCAAAAGGCGGCGAAGGGGCTCTTGAATTCGCCGATGCGGTAATCGAGGCATGCAACGAACCAAACGATTTCAAATTCCTCTATCCGCTGGAAATGAAGCTCCGGGAAAGAGTGGCCAGGGTCGCCAAGGAAGTCTACGGCGCCGACGGCGTGGCCTGGACACCGGAAGCGGAAGCCAAGGCCAAGATGCTCGAAGCAGACTCCAAGTACGATGACTACGCAACCATGATGGTAAAGACACACCTCAGCCTGACCCATGATCCGGCAGTCAAGGGTGTGCCGAAGGGCTGGATCCTGCCCATCAGAGACGTTCTCATCTACTCGGGCGCCAAGTTCCTCTGCCCGTGCGCCGGGGCTATCAGCCTCATGCCGGGCACAGCCTCCGACCCGGCATTCCGTAGAGTCGATGTCGATGTCAACTCCGGCAAAGTGACCGGACTGTTCTAGACGCATATTGCCCTTTTCCGGGAAATGCCTTCCATAGCGAGTTTCCCGGAAGGGGCTCTTTTTTGTTCCGGCTCTCTTTCCAGGTTTTTCAACCCAATATACAATTCAGATAAATCACTGATGCCAGAGAATATCGGAGGTACGGATGATGCCAGCCAAACTGCTAAAAGGGGCCGAAGTGGCCAAGGAAATTCGCGCGGAACTCAAGGTGGAGGTCCAGCAACTGCAGGAAAAACACGGAGTGGTTCCCGGACTTGTGACTATCCTGGTAGGGGAAAACCCGGCTTCGCAAAGCTATGTGAGGGCAAAACAAAATACCGCTCACGAACTGGGATTCCACTCGATCCAGGACAACCAGCCCGCGGATTTGAGCGAAGAGGCGCTGCTCAAGCTTATAGACAAGTACAACAAGGACCCGAAGATCGATGGTATCCTGGTGCAGTTGCCTCTGCCCAAAGGAGTCAACGAGAACAAAATACTCCTTGCAATCGACCCGGGAAAAGATGTCGATGCCTTTCATCCGGTCAATGTCGGCAAGTTGATGATAGGTGAGCCGGATTACCTGCCCTGCACCCCCGCAGGCATACAGGAACTGCTGGTTCGCTCGGGCGCCCAGGTCTCCGGCGCCGAAGTAGTCATTATCGGCAGGTCCAACATTGTCGGCAAACCGATAGCCATGATGCTGGCCCAGAAGGCGCCGGGCGCCAATGCTACGGTAACCCTCTGCCATACCCGCACAAAGGATGTCAAACAGCATGCGCTCCGAGCCGACATTCTGATCGTGGCTGCCGGCGTGACCGAATACGTCAAAGGTGACTGGGTCAAGCCGGGAGCGGTGGTGATCGACGTAGGAGTGAACGAAGTCGGAAAGACTGCCGAGGGGAAACGCATTCTGAAAGGTGACGTGGCCTTCGAGGAAGCCGCCGAAAGAGCCAGTGCGATTACGCCCGTCCCAGGCGGCGTCGGCCCGATGACCATCACCATGCTGATGAAAAATACGGTCCGGGCCTGCAGGGTGCACCATAATCTGAAGGGTTAAGCACCGCCCGCGCAATAACCCCGTGATTCCCGCGTGTCCTTGGCGGGAACCCAGCGTCTTGGTCTTTATAACCACCCGAAAGACTCTGGGTTCCCGCCTGAAACCGCAGGAATGACGATGCGTAGTATCGCAGAGATGAATCCAACAGAGTTTGTCCTAACCTCCCCCGGCGCTCAGCACCTCTTCCGCAGCAGTATCTCATTCCAGCCCGGCTTTATCAGGTTGTCCAGAACGGCGGTTTGCTCGAAGCCCATACGGCTGTAGAACCGCTGGGCCTCAACGTTGAAGGAGGATACCGTCGCCCATAGGTTAGGGGACTTGTAGTGGCGGCAAGCCGTGTCGATCAGTTCTTTTCCGATTCCCCGTCCACGATAGCCGTCAAAAACGGCCACCAGTTCTATGAACGGCCCGAAGAGCCAGGGGTATCTTACCGCCAGAATGCCTGCTACCGCTCCCTGGACTTCGATGGAATAGCGCTTCAGGGCCGGATCTGCCCGCAGCAGGTAGAGCTTGAACGGCTCGGGCTGATAGCCGAGCGTCAGCCAGGGATCCATGGCGCAGAGCCTGCGGCTGATCTCTCCTACATACCCCGGTTTCAGGGGTGAGAGTGAAAAGGAAAACCCCCCTTCGGCTTTTTCCATCCTGCTCCTTTCCCGATTTCGGCCTGCCGGAATCATTCCCTGCGCAAACGGCCTTCGGCCTGATTTACCTTCTTTACTAACGATCCCTTTTTCCTGTATTTTTGCACGCATTTGTGGAAAATGAAATTGCCAAAGGATTTCGAAGGATTATTTTACAACCCTTGACACCCCTTGGCTTACTCCAACGAGGCAAAAATGAAGATATCATACGGCAAATCGCTCTTGAGCTTCCTTCTTTTCACCCTCGCGTGCTGCGCCTCCAGCCCGGTTGTATTTGCTCAGACAGCGGCGCCGCTGCCGGTCACGGTAAGTATTCTCCCCCAGAAATATTTCGTCGAGAAAATTGGGGGGCAGCTTGTCGAAATCGAGACAATGGTGACTCCGGGCGCAACGCCTGAGCAATATGAACCCAAGCCGAGGCAGATGTCGGCGCTCGCCAGGTCCAAAATCTATTTTGCGTGCGGAGTCCCCTTCGAGAGGATATGGCTTCCCAGAATCGCCTCCGCAAACCCCAAAATGGTGGTGGTGCATACCGGCAGGAATATTGAAAAGCGCTCGATGGAAGGGCATCATCATGCGGAAAAGCACTCCGGGGAACACGAACATGAAGATGTGGAGGCTAAAGATCCGCACATCTGGCTGTCGCCTCCCCTGGTGATGCTCCAGGCGCGCGCCGTTTTCGAGGCCCTCGCGGCGAGTGATCCGAATAATCGTCAGTCATACGAAGCCAACTACCGGAGCTTCCTCTCGGAGCTGGTGGAACTCGATATTCACCTTGCACGGCTTTTCAGCGCCCGCGGGGCCGCACCGGGGCGTTTCATGGTTTTTCACCCGGCCTGGGGATATTTCGCCGAGGCCTATGGACTCGAGCAAACGCCCATTGAGGTTGAGGGAAAAGAGCCGAAGGCCAGGGATCTTGACACTTTCATAAAGAAGGCGAGGGAGTTAAAAATAAAGACGATTTTCGTTCAGCCCCAGTATTCGCCCAAGGCCGCACAGACCATTGCCGAGGCCGTGGGCGCAAAACTGGTTCATGCCGACGATCTCGCCCCGGAATGGGAGAAGAACCTCCGCCAGGTCGCGGAACAAATTGCCGCCGCACTGGCAGGCAAGTAGGAGAGTGCAGGATGTCTTTACCTGCGATCGATATCGAGAAAGTTTCCTTTTACTATAACGGCCATCCCGTGCTCTCGGAGGTGAATTTAAGAGTACGGGAGCGCGATTTTCTGGCTATCATAGGCCCCAACGGGAGTGGAAAGACCACCCTGCTCAAAATTATCCTCGGCATTCTGTCGCCCCGGCAGGGGAGCGTGAGAATCTTTGGCGAAAATCCCGGCAAAGCCTCCGGATCGGTCGGTTATGTCCCGCAGGACACCGGAATAAACAAGGGGTTTCCCATTTCAGTGATGGATGTCACCCTGATGGGAAGACTTGGCCGTTTCGGAAGAGCCCGCCGCTATACCACCGAGGACCGCGAATCTGCCCGGCAGCAGCTCGAAAAGGTCGGGATGTGGGAGTTCCGGGACCGCCCGATCGGGAGACTCTCAGGCGGCCAGCGGCAAAGAGTGCTGATCGCCCGGGCGCTTACCGCCGAACCTCGAATCCTGCTCATGGACGAACCTACCGCCAGCGTGGACGCCCAGTTTCAAACCGATCTCTATGCTTTTTTGAAAGAACTCAATGACACGATGACGATAGTTGTGGTGAGCCACGATATGAGCGTTTTATCCAGCTATATCAATACCGTAGCATGCCTTAACCAAACCCTGTTCTACCATGATGCGGCCGAGTTGACCGACGAGATGCTCCATTCAGCGTATCATTGCCCCGTAGACCTGATCGCACATGGCGGGATGCCCCACCGCGTCCTGCGCAAGCACGACCACGAGGATTCCTGAGGAGATGCTCGAGGCTTTCCAGTCCGAATTCATGCGCAACGCCCTGCTCGCCGCCCTGCTCACAAGCGTCGCCTGCGGAATAATAGGCGCCCTTGTCGTGGTGAACCGCATTGTCTTCATTTCTGGAGGGATTGCGCACGCCGCCTACGGTGGAATCGGGATGGCCTTTTTTCTCGGCATTCCTCCGCTGGCAGGGGCAGCGGGTTTCGCTCTTATGATCGCAATGATCATGTCGGCGGTGACACTCAAGAACAAACAGAGGGCCGATACGGTCATCGGAGTGCTGTGGGCGGTCGGAATGGCCCTGGGAATTATCCTGATCGATCTCACGTCGGGTTACAATGTCGACTTGATGAGCTACCTTTTCGGCAGTATCCTGGCCGTTCCGCGAGCGGACATCGTGCTGATGGCGCTCATCGATATAGCCGTGCTGCTGCTGGTCTGGCTGCTCTATAACAGCTTCCTGGCCATGTCTTTCGACGAGGAATTCGCCCGGGCCATGGGAGTGCGTGTCGGACTGCTCTATTACGTTCTGCTGGGGATGATAGCCCTCTCGGTCATAATGCTGATCAGGGTGGTTGGACTCATACTGGTGATAGCCCTGCTTACCATTCCGCCCTTCATTGCGGAAAAGCTCTGCGGCTCCCTGAAGGGAATGATGGCCATATCCGTTGGATTGAATATCGTTTTCTCGGTAGCGGGCCTGTGGTTTTCCTACATCTTCAACCTGACCTCCGGGGCTTCGATCATTATGGTCGCCGCGGCCTTCTTCTTTGCATCGGTCCTTTTTGAAAAAGTCCGGGACTATTTTTCCGGCGCGTGATCCTGTGTGAAGCAGGTCACATAAGCCGGATCAGACCTTCGCGGCCCTGTCATCAGGACTGCCGAGCGCGCCCGCCCGTTCGTCACTTTCCAGCTCGTGTTTCAGGTCTCGCTCCATCAGCTCTCGTACGGCCGTAAGCGGGTCTTTTCCTTCATAGAGCACCCGGTAGACCCGTTCGGATATCGGCATCTCCACTTCCATGCGCTGCGCCAGAAAGTAAATCGACCTGGCCGTGTGGACACCCTCCGCAACCATACGCATTCCGGCCAGGATTTCATCCAGCTTCTTGCCCTGTCCGAGTTGCAGGCCTACGGTCCGGTTCCGGCTGAGATCCCCGGTGCAGGTGAGCAAAAGATCGCCTATTCCGGCAAGCCCGGCGAAGGTCAGGGGATGCGCGCCCATTTTCACGCCCAAACGGGTTATTTCCGCCAGCCCCCGGGTGATCAGAGCCGCTCGCGAGTTGTATCCAAAAGAGAGTCCGTCGCAGGCGCCCGCTGCAAGGGCGATCACGTTCTTGGATGCGCCGGCCAGTTCAACTCCAATTTTGTCCAGGCTGGTATAGACCCGGAACCGATCTGTTGAAAAGACCTGCTGTACCTGTCGCGTGACATCCAGGTCGTCTCCGGCAAGAGTCACGGCGGTCGGTATTCCCTGCATGACTTCTTTGGCAAAGGAGGGGCCGGAGAGGCAGAGTTCCTGCACGCGACTCCCCGCCGGCAGAAGCTCTTTCCAGATGCCGGACATGGTCAGCAGCGTATCGTTTTCGATCCCTTTAGTGGCGTTGACTATGACGGCATCATCCCGAAGATGCGGAAGCATCTGCATCACGACGCCGCGATAGACGTGTGAAGGGACAACCATGACGAGCAGGCGGCAGTCCTCTACAACCTTTTTGAGTGAACTTTCCGGAGATAGTCTTTCGTTCAGGCGGAACCCCGGAAGATAAAAGCTGTTTTCTCCCGTCTTGCGGATAATCTCGCAAAGCTCTTCTTCATAAACCCACAGATTTACTTCCAACCCGCGGGCGGCGAGCAAATGAGCAAGGGTGGTTCCCCAGCTCCCGGCCCCGATTACACCCACAGGCCCAAAATGCTTCATCAATTGTCGCCTTCCTCTCCTGCATCTTCTGCATCTTCCTGCTCGGGAATTTCCGGCAGCTTTTCACCTTCTTCCCGCGTATCTTCGCTATCTTCCAAGACAGTCAGATCGACGACTTTCTCACCTTCATCGAGGCCGATCAGCTTGACCCCCTGGGTCACCCGTCCAATTTTGCTTATCTGATAAACGGGCATTCGTATGAGGCGGCCCCGGTCGGTGATGAGCATTATTCCATGTTCGTCGGCCACCTGCCGGAAACCGATCACATCACCATTTCGCTCGGTCACTTTGATGTTGAGAACACCCTTGCCGCCTCGGGACTGCGCACGGTAGCTCTCTTCGGGGGTGCGTTTCCCGAAGCCGTTCTCAGTCACTACGAGCATGCACTTGCCGGGATCGATCACATCCATGCCGACCAGTTCGGTCCCCACGACATTCATCCCCCTGATGCCGCGGCTGACTCGTCCCAGGGGACGGAACTCATCTTCATTTATTCTGATGCATTTGCCCTGCCGGCTCATGAGAAAGATATCCCGCCGGCCGTCGGTGATGACTACCGATATCAGTTCATCGTCATCGTCCAGGTTGATGGCCCGGATGCCGTTTGAACGCGGATTGGCGTAGGCGGAAAGATCCGATTTCTTGATGATGCCGTTTTTGGTCGCCATCACGGCGTAGAGCCCGGGTGAAAACTCCTTTACCGGCAGTATGGTCTGGATCTTTTCACCGGCCTGGAGCGGCAGCAGGTTCACCACTGCTTTTCCCAGCGCAGAGGGTCCGACTTCCGGGATCTCATAGACTTTCAGCCAGAACACCTGCCCCCGGTTTGTGAATACGAGCAGGTAATCATGCGTGCTCGCGGTGAACAGGAAGTTCACAACGTCTTCTTCACGCGTGCTCATCCCGGTTCGGCCTTTGCCCCCCCGCCTCTGGTAGCGGTAGATCGAAAGGGGAGTTCTCTTTACATAACCCGCGCGCGAAATGGTCACCACCATTTCCTCTACTGGGATGAGGTCTTCGAGACAGATGTCCCCCGCATCGGGAACAAGTTCAGTCCTGCGGGGAGTCTCGAACTCATTGAGAAGCTCCTGGATTTCATCGCGGATTACCTGGTCTACCAGGGCATTGGAGGCCAGAATCGCTTTGAGGCGTTCGATTTCTTTAATGATTTCCTGGTATTCATTGATGATCTTGTCCCGCTCCAGACCTGTCAATCGCTGGAGCCGCATATTAAGGATTTCCTGGGCCTGAATGTCCGTGAAGGCAAAACGCTCGATCAGTCCGCGTTTTGCTTCAGGCGGAGTAGCCGCCGCACGGATCATCTTGATCACCTCATCGAGGTGGTCAAGCGCTATCTTCAAGCCTTCCAAGATATGGGCCCGCTTTTCAGCCTGCTTCAATTCATACTGTGTGCGCTTTATTATGACTTCACGGCGAAAATCGATGAAATGCTGGAGTATGCCCTTGAGATTCAGCACCACCGGCCTGTTGTCCACCACCGCAAGCATTATGATTCCAAAGGTGCTCTCGAGCGCCGTGTTCTTGTAGAGTTGATTTTCGATTATCTTCGGGTCGTCCCCCTGGCGGATGGTGATGACTGCTCGCATACCATGCCGGTCGGATTCATCGCGGATATCGACGATTCCCTCTATTCTCTTGAGCTTGACCAGTTCGGCGATGCGCTCGAGAAGCTTAGCCTTGTTCACCTGGAAGGGGAGTTCGGAAATGATGAGATGCTGTCTTTTCCCTGAGTCCTCGACCTCCACGCGCCCGCGCATCTTCACCATGCCCCTGCCGGTCTCGTAGGCTTCCACGATCCCCTGGCAGCCGCACACCAGCCCTCCGGTTGGAAAGTCAGGCCCGGGAATATGGCGCATGAGCTGTTGAACGGAGATTTCGGGTTCATCCAGAAGATTGAGCATTCCCCTGCAGACCTCACCCAGGTTGTGGGGAGGAATGTTCGTCGCCATTCCTACTGCGATGCCCGAGGAGCCGTTGAGAAGCAGGTTGGGCACGCGTGTGGGCAGGACCACCGGCTCGAGCAGAGTGTTGTCGTAGTTCGGTTGGAACGGGATGGTCTCTTTGTCTATATCCCGCATGAACTCCATGCCGAGCTTGGCCATGCGGATTTCCGTATACCGCATTGCCGCGGGAGGATCGCCGTCAACGGAACCGAAGTTGCCCTGGCCATCGACGAGCGGGTGGCGCATCGAAAAATCCTGGGCCATGCGAACAGCAGCATCATAGACCGAAGAATCGCCGTGCGGATGGTACTTACCTATGACGTCACCGACGATGCGGGCCGATTTTTTATAGGGCTTGTTATAGTCATTGTTGAGGTCGTGCATTGCGTACAGGATACGCCGATGCACGGGTTTGAGCCCGTCACGCACATCGGGTATGGCCCGCCCGATTATGACGCTCATGGCGTAGTCCAGGTAAGAGAGCTTTATTTCGTCGGCAATATTTATCGTGGTTTTGTAATCCATCATTTTTCCTGGAAAGGGTTAAATATCCAACTCCCGGAAATCCAGCGCGTTGGTCTGGATAAACTCACGTCTCGGCTCGACCGGGTCCCCCATCAGGGTGGTGAACAGCTCGTCGGCAAGAAGACGGTCTTCGACCTTGACCTGGAGCAAAGTGCGTTTTTCGGGGTTCATGGTGGTTTCCCAAAGCTGCTCCGGGTTCATTTCACCCAGACCTTTATATCTCTGGATAGTGGTTCCCTTTCGCGCTTCGTCCATGAGATGCTTGAAAAAGGCCCTGGGGCTGCTGAACTTTTCCTCCCCCTGGCTGTCCCTGACCACGTAGGGGGTCCGGTGCAGAAGCGCGAGCTGCCGATAGAGCGAGAGCAATTTGCGGAACTCGATGGACGCCAGAAAATCGTACCCGATCCGCCTGCTCTTCTGGCCGTTCGACGGCTCCATGACATCGAGGTCATAGCCGCGGTGCTCCTCCTCGACCTCTATTGAGACTACCTCGTAGCCTGCCTGTTCGAGTTCCCTTCTCAGCACCGAGGCACACTGCTCCTGGTCCGTCTTCGCGAGATCATTTTCGTCAAAAATACGGATTATCTGTTCCAGCAGTTTTTTGGACATTCCCTTCTGGGCCTGCCGCTCCAGCCATTCGTCGTACTTGTAGAAATCCTTCAGCAGCGTGATGAGCTGCTCGGATTGCAGAGGTGAGTCACTGCCGGGGAGGAAGACCTGCTTTTTTTCCGCTGCTCGTTTGAGCAAAAAAGCATTCAAACCGTCTTCATCCTTCAGATAGTGTTCGGTTTTGCCTATGGCCAGGCGGTAGAGCGGAGGCTGTGCAATGTAAAGAAAGCCTCCCTCGATGAGTTCGGGCATCTGCCGGAAGAAGAACGTAAGCAGAAGGGTCCGGATATGCGCTCCATCCACGTCGGCATCCGTCATGATGATCGTTTTGTGGTAGCGCAGTTTTTCCGGCTTGTACTCTTCTCCCTTGCCGATGCCGGTCCCCAGGGCAGAAATCATGTTTCTGATTTCCTGGTTTTCCAGGATCTTGTCGAACCGGGACTTCTCAACGTTAAGGATCTTGCCGCGAAGGGGGAGAATCGCCTGAAACGCCCGGCTTCTCCCCTGTTTTGCGGAGCCGCCTGCGGAGTCACCTTCCACGATGAAGAGTTCGCTCTTGGAGGGGTCTCTTTCCTGGCAGTCGGCCAACTTTCCGGGAAGAGAGTTATCTCCCAGAATGCCCTTTCTGCGGGTAAGTTCTTTTGCGCGCCGCGCCGCCTCGCGCGCCCGGGCCGCCTCCAGGACCTTATCCAGGATGGCCCGGATGATTTTCGGATTCTCCTCGAAATAGATCGAGAGCTTCTCGTAGACGAGGTTCTCGGCGAGACCCTTTACCTCGCTGTTTCCCAGCTTGGTCTTGGTCTGGCCTTCGAACTGCGGCTGGGAAATCTTTACGCTGACCACGGCGGTCAGCCCTTCGCGCACATCGTCTCCGGTCAGCTTTTCGAGATCGGGCGCCTTAATGGCTTTATTTTGCGTAGCGTACTGCTTTATCGAGCGAGTCAGGCCCGCCTTGAAACCTATGAGGTGGGTACCGCCCTCCTTGGTGTTGATGTTGTTTGCAAAGGTAAAGATCTTCTCGTTATAGGTTCCGTTGTACTGAATAGCCACGCCGATCGAAATCCCCTGCTTCTCGCCGGATATCGAAATCACTTCGGGAAAGATCGGTTCCTTGTTCTTGTTCAGATATTCTACAAACGAAACCAGCCCTCCCTCGTAATAGAAGATCTTCTCCTTGGGTATGCGCTCGTCGCAGAGTTCGATCCGCACGCCGCTGTTAAGAAAAGCAAGCTCCCTCATTCTTTCGGCAAGAATGTCGAAGCTCATTTCGGTGCTCTCAAATATCAGGGGATCGGGCTGAAAAGTGATGCGGGTGCCGCGTCTCTGGGTCTCGCCCTTCACCAGGAGATCCGTCTTCGGCTCACCCCGCTCGTAGCGCTGGAAATAGACCTTGCCGTCCCGCCGGATTTCCACTTCCAGATACTCGCTCAGGGCGTTGACGACCGAAACGCCTACTCCATGCAGGCCTCCGGAGACCTTGTAGCTCGAATCGTCGAATTTGCCTCCCGCATGGAGTATGGTCATGACGACCGTTACCGCCGGGATGTTTTCCTTCCCATGGATGTCTACCGGAATTCCGCGCCCGTTGTCCTCTACGGTAACCGAGCCGTCGAGGTGGATCTGGACGCGAATATGATCGCAATGGCCCGCCATTGCTTCATCAATGCTGTTATCAACAACTTCGTAGACCAGGTGGTGGAGGCCTTCTGTCGAAACATTGCCGATATACATCGAGGGCCGCACACGCACTGCGCTCAGTCCCTCAAGAACCGTTATCTGCTGCGCAGTGTATTGATCCTGGGGAATGTCAGGCAGCGAATCGATATTCTGCATAGATTATTATCCTGTGCTCGCATTCAAATGACGTGAAAAGCCGTTGAGTCGCACTTGAGGGCCGGCAAGAATTAAGTTCTTGAAACCCTTTATAAAATCGAGCAATTATACTACTTTTGAGGTGGTTTTTCAATGCAAATCGGCCCCGTGGGATTAATAGGTTCGCCGGGCAGGCAGGGGGCGCTATAAGGGAAAAATCGAGGAGAAGCATAAGAATCATGCAGTTAGGACATCATGACGTTATGAGCGTGACGCATAGGCCCGAGGGGTGCGTTTTCATTTGGACTTCATCCTGTGATTTTTCAATTGTAACGGTCATTCGAAAAATGAAATTCCCCCGACTTTTTTAATTCGGTCTGACGGCATGGACGATTTACTCCCGGAGAGCTACCCCGGCCTTTTGCGCGAGATCAAGGCGCGCATTCAAAAGGCTCAATACGAAGCGCTTAAAGCGGTCAATAAAGAACTGATCGCCTTGTATTGGGACATTGGCCGGATGATTGCCGAACGGCAAAAGGAAGCCTCTTGGGGCAAAGCGGTTGTGGAGCAACTTGCGGCGGACTTACGAGCTGAATTCCCTGGCATGAGTGGCTTTTCGAGGCGGAACATCTTTTACATGCGGGAGCTATACCTCTGTTATCGAGAACTAGAAAAAGTGCAACCGCTCGTTGCACAAATTGGATGGTCGCATAATCTCATCGTTCTTCAGAAATGCAGGGATAACCTCGAACGCGAATTCTACCTCCGGATGACCCGCAAGTATGGCTGGAGCAAGAACGTTCTTGTGCACCAGATCGAAAACCAGACTTATGAGAAAACCCTCCTCAATCAGACCACGTTCGACCGGACCGTTTCAAAGGAGGCCAGCAAGCACGCCCAGCTCGCAGTCAAGGATGAAACACCTTCGACTTCCTGGACTTGGCCGAAGAGCATGGCGAGCGCGAGCTTGAGCGGGCGCTTATTGGCCGTATCGAGTATTTCTTGAGGGAGATGAGCGGGCTTTTCGCGTTCGTGGGCAGTCAATACAGGCTGGAAGTCGGCGGCGAGGAATATTTCATTGACCTGCTGCTCTTTCACCGGCGCCTGAGATGCCTGGTTGCCGTCGAGCTAAAGGTCGGGCAATTTCAGCCGGAGTATGTCGGCAAGATGCAGTTTTATCTTGCCGCGCTCGATGATCTGGCGCGCGAGGAAGGGGAAAACCCGTCAATCGGGATGATCCTCTGCAAAACCAAAAACCGCACCATTGTCGAATACGCCTTGCGAGAAAAACCAATTGGTGTCGCACAATACCGGATTGTTTCGAGCCTGCCTGCCAACCTGAAGGGCCAGCTTCCTGATCCGGAGCAAATCGCCAAGCTGCTGGAACACCTTTGAGAATGTAAAGTTCCATGACAAATCCCAATGAAGCCTTCTCGCTCGTCGTGGTCGACTTCCAGTTCGCCGATCAGGGTGGAAAACAAATGATCCTTTCAGCGTCCGTTATGAATACACCCTTCCCGAACGGCACAGGGGCTGATTATGTGCTCTGTGATCCTTACTGTCGCTCAGTGGCGGTGTTGAGGCGACGCGCTTCTCCAATGAAGGGGTTGGCGTTGCAGTCGAACAACCGAAAGGCTATGCGAGCCGGCTCAATGTTTTGGGGTCGAAAACATAATTGCAGGTTGTGGAGTCAACAAGGATAAACCGGACCAAAGGGGCCACTTGTTATATGGACCACGTCATGCGTCCTTCATCGGCGATTCTCACGGAATTTGTTTGCAATTGCCCAACTTTTTTACCTGTGGTATCAAATCCTGAGCCATCTTAGTGTATATTGCAGCCAATCACTCAAAGTCGGGAAAGGTTGGCGCTTGGGAAGGATCACCAGAATGGGCGTCAACAGGGATAAACCGGATCGTTGGAAAGCAGATACTTCACGCTCTGTTGATATGTATAATACTTGGTTCCTAAACTTTGCACCAGAGGCTTTCCGCAAGACACGGATCAGGACCACAAGGGCTGTCGAGGAAACCCTCAAGATCACAGAGAACCTGGCAAACGTAAGAACGACCATCCTTAGGGAGAATCCGTCCGTGTTGCCAACCTTACGCATGTCCACTTGCCCGCCGCTTGCAGTTGATCGACTGATTGGTTTAGCCGGGGTTTCTAGGAATCTTGTCCATACCATGGAAGGCGGAAGTCTGCCGCTTCGCCTGCCTGAATCGGAATTAGAAGCCCAACTCCTGAAGATCAGCCAGATCATAGAGAAAATGGCCGATCCCGATATTTTTACCTGGTTTGGTGGAGAACAGAAGCCAACCAAGCGAGAAATCTACCGGTCTGCGACGATTATAGCCGACCGCCTCTGCAACTCAGTCGCCAATCCGATCATTCGAAATGCTCAGGAACAGCGGCAGGTTGCCTCAATTGCAGCATGGTTGGATGCGCGGGGCTACAGGCAGCTTCTTCCCGGTAATGGTGCAAGGTTCAACTCGATGCATCCCGGCAGTTATGCTTTCCGATTGAATGTACCTGTCCAGCAAGAAAACGGCGAAAAAACGATAAATATCCCAATCGACGCTGTTATCATGCCAAAGACTGCACGGTCTGGCGATTTTCCATTACTTATCGAGGCAAAATCGGCTGGGGATTTCACCAATGTGAATAAACGACGTAAGGAGGAAGCGACTAAGATCAAACAATTACGATATACTTATGGCAAAGGGATTATTTTCATCTTGTTTCTGTGCGGCTATTTTGATTCCGGCTATTTAGGCTATGAAGCCGCCGAGGGAATTGATTGGGTATGGGAACACAGAATTGATGACCTAGCCGAATTTGGGTTGTAAATGAAACCAATTGATATGCTCCTGCTGAAAGAACAACAAAGGTCTGAAATTCAGGCTACGCTTGATGCCCAAAAGACCCAGGCAGAACGTAACCGGATGGGGCAGTTTGCCACACCTTTCCCGCTTGCGAAGGAAATCCTGTCTTACGCCAAGAGACTCATCCCACAGAGTCAACAAATCCATTTCCTGGATCCAGCGTTTGGTACAGGCGCTTTCTACTCCGCACTGCTTCAATCCTTTCCGGCAAATCGCATTACCAAGGCGGCCGGCTATGAAGTTGATCCGCATTATGGGACTTCGGCACTGCAATTGTGGTCAGAGACCGGGCTTGATCTCCGCCTTTCGGATTTCACAAAGGAACAGCCCACTGCCGTCGGCTTCAACCTACTGATCTGCAACCCACCCTATGTAAGGCATCATCATATCCTGAATGACCAGAAGGCAAGGATTCAAGCTGGAGCCCATAGCGCTTGCGGCAAACATTTTAGCGGACTTGCAGGCCTATATTGTTACTTTCTTGGTTTATCTCATGCATGGATGGAAGATGGCGGGATCGCCGGGTGGTTGATTCCCAGTGAGTTCATGGACGTGAACTATGGCCTGCAGGTGAAGAATTACCTTCTCGATAAAGTCAGATTGCTTCACATTCATAGATTTGATCCACATGAGCTGCAATTTGGGGATGCCATGGTATCATCTGCGGTTGTCTGGTTCAAAAAAGAGATACCGCTGAAGAGTCATGAGGTAGAATTTTCATATGGAGGAACCCTTTCCAGCCCTAAAGTCTCGCGCATGGTGTCCGCCAACGACCTGAGGACAGAAACCAAATGGACACGCTTCCCACTAGTGGCGGTTCGTACCAGGAAAAACGACCCTCTGCTGTCCGATTATTTTACAATCCAGCGAGGACTGGCCACAGGCGATAACAGTTATTTTATTCTTTCAAAGGAACAAATAGCGAAGCATCAACTGCCCCCGGAATTTTTCAAACCCATCCTGCCAAGTCCACGCTATCTGAGAATGAATGAGATTGCTTCAGACGAATTCGGCAACCCCATACTTGATAATCCAATGTTTCTTATGGATTGCCGCCTTCCGGAAGCCGTGGTACAGAGAAAATACCCCCGTTTATGGCGATACCTTCAGGCGGGAAAGGAGCGCGGCGTCCCCGACCGCTATTTATGCCAGCATCGATCCCCATGGTACATCCAGGAAAATAGGCCTGCAACCGCCTTTATCTGCACTTATCTCGGCCGCGGGAATGCCAAGAGCGGGCAGCCTCCTTTCAGGTTTATCCTGAATAACTCATGCGCCACTGTAACCAATGTCTATCTGGCTCTGTATCCCAAACAGATTTTGCGCCAGGTCATCAGTGGAAACCCCTCATTGACCAGGCGGGTTTGGAAGATCCTGAATAATATTGGCCCGGAAAAAATGCTTCAGGAAGGACGAGTTTATGGCGGAGGTCTGCACAAACTTGAACCTAAGGAACTGGCTAACGTACCGGCACTTTCACTTGCCGAGTTTCTTTCAGGAGCAAGCGACTTGCTTCATACTCCCAAGCCCACGCTGCCCATGACCCAACAATGCATATCTTCGTTGTTTGCAGGATCACGTGGTAAATGACCCATATCTTTATCAGCTCCGCACTTACAACGACGCTTTGACCGAACTCTGATCACCCCATGCTTTTGAACGTTACTTCTTTATCCCTTCCGCTTTGGCCACTTTTGCCCAGGTATCCCGCAAGGTGACCGTCCGATTGAAGACCATCTTATCGCCGGTGGAGTCCGGATCGGCAGTGAAGTAGCCGAGCCTTTCAAACTGGAAGCGGCTGCCGGGAGCGGCGCCGGCAAGCGAGGGCTCAAGCATTGCCGATTCGATCACTTCGAGCGAGCTGGGATTGATATGGTCTTTAAAAGTCGAACCGTCTTTTTCCTCGGAAGGGTCCGCAGTGCGAAGGAGCTTATCGTAGAGGCGCACTTCCGCCGCAATCGCGTGAGGCGCCGAAACCCAGTGGAGAGTCGCCTTAACTTTACGGCCGTCGGGAGAATCGCCCCCCCTGGTCGCCGGATCATACGCGCAGCGCAGCTCCACCACTTCCCCTGACGCATCCTTAACCACTTCAGTGCACGTGATGAAATAAGCGTAACGCAGCCTCACCTCCCGCCCGGGGGCCAGCCTGTAGAACTGCTTGGGAGGGTTCTCCATGAAATCTTCGCGTTCAATGTAAAGAACGCGAGAGAAGGGGACCTTTCGGGAACCTGCGGAAGCATCTTCCGGATTATTGATTGCGTCGAGTTGTTCGGTTTGCTCTTCCGGATAGTTTTCAATGACCACCCGGAGTGGACGCAGAACCCCCATGACGCGGGGAGCATGCAAATTGAGGTCTTCGCGAACGCAGTATTCGAGCAGGGCAAGATCGACCAGACTCTCGCGCTTGCCGACTCCGATCTTTTCACAGAAACTGCGGATTGCCTCCGGAGTGTAGCCGCGTCGGCGCATGCCGGCCAGGGTCGGCATCCTCGGATCGTCCCAACCTGCTACATATCCTTCCTGCACGAGTTGGAGGAGCTTGCGCTTGCTCATCACGGTATAGCTCAAATTGAGCCGTGCAAATTCGTACTGCTGAGGCCGGCTGGGGACCGGCAGATTGTCGAGGTACCAGTCGTAGAGCGCCCGGTGGTCCTCATATTCCATCGTGCAGATCGAATGGGTAATGCCTTCGAGCGCATCGGACTGGCCATGGGCGTAGTCATACATCGGATAGATGCACCACTTGTCGCCGGTGCGCCAGTGAGACATCTTCCGAATGCGGTACATCACCGGATCGCGCAGATTGATATTGGGAGAGGCCATGTCGATTTTAGCCCGGAGCACGTGTTGGCCGTCTTCGAACTCGCCTGCGCGCATGCGGTGGATAAGGTCCAGGTTTTCATCAACCGAGCGGTCCCGGTAGGGGCTTTCTTTGCCCGGTTCAGTGAGCGTTCCGCGGTGTTCCCTTATCTCATCGGCGCTGAGGCTGTCCACGTAGGCCTTGCCCTCCCGGATGAGGTACAGCGCCCATTCATATAGTTGTTCGAAGTAATCGGAGGCATGGAAGAGCCGATCATCCCAGTCGAAACCCAGCCACCGTACGTCGTTCATAATAGAGTCGACATACTCGATTTCTTCTTTTCCCGGATTGGTGTCATCGAAACGGAAGTTGCACAGGCCTCCAAACTCGGTAGCCAGTCCGAAATTGAGGCAGATCGACTTGGCATGTCCGATATGAAGGTACCCGTTCGGCTCGGGTGGAAAACGGGTCAGGACCTTCCCGCCGTTCTTTCCGTTCTTCACATCCTCGGCAACAATACTCCGAATGAAATTAGGCGGGAGCTTCGATTCAACACCATTCATTCTATTCATCTCCAGGCAAAGAAATGCGCTCCAAAGACACAGAGAAACCGGTTGTTCAAGATAATCCCCGTGAACTTCGTGCGCCGGAAGTCAGTTCATCACTCATGAATATGTGAAATCTGGACCGTTCGGCCCTCAATCCATCGGGACCAACTTGCTGACCTGCCTGTTCACGCTCTTGTAAATCTCCTCGTCAGTGCCGAAAATATCCACGATGCATTTATGATCGATGAGTTTTTCGACAATAAACGCGGTAACAAAGAGGCTCACAAAATTCGGACGGGGAACGAGCGTGCGCAGGTTAGCGGTCTCATACTGGATTTCAAATTCCTCAGAGTCCAGGATTTTCTGCAAGGCAGCATGAATCTGGTCGTCCAAATCCGCCTTGCTGGTAGTCTCTATGAGTCGCTCTTCAATGAGTTTCATTGCAATGCGGTCCGCCAGCTCATCCATACTGTGACGAAGCTGGTTCATAGCATGGTACCTCTGGGATTCCTTCGCATGGTCCAGCTTCGATATTACCGCGGATTCTCTTGCATTGGGCCTATATTCTCTCGCCACACCATTTCCTTTCGATTTCGAAAATAAAACCAACTGGTCAAACAGCCGATAACAGATTCTCAAAACAGCGGCATTGAAAGACGATTCCCGGCCAGATACCCCGCTCAGCAGATATTGTCAATGATTACCGGGGAGGTCTCTTTTCATCTTTCCGCTTCTCTTCGAGTTGTACGCTGTCCGGCATGCCGCCAATAATTTTATTGTATCATGAACCAGGCGACGGCAGCTACCGCGCGCGCCCTTTCTGAATCAACTCAATAATCATATTCACCTGGGTGTTCACAACACCCCCAAGGAAATGTAGTGCTGATTTGGCCCGCTCGCCATGCATTTTCAAGCCTTGCGGATTTTTCAGCCATATTTTCCACTGAACCAGGAGATCCTCGGCATCACGAACGAGAAAGCTTCCTCCAAAATTTTGCAGGATTCTATGTTCGTAAAGGATTTTTTTCAAGTGAGGACCATAGAAAACAGGCTTCGACCAAGCTGCCGGTTCCAGAATATTGTGCCCGCCGACCGGCTCTAAAGTTCCGCCACAAAAAATAAGATGTCCTGCCGAGTAAAGCTCGAATAACAGTCCCATACGGTCCACCAGAATCACGGGCGCGCTTCGGCTTCGTGTGCCGTTCTCGATTTGCGTGACCAGGTCGTGAGCTATCCTCTCGCCGGCAAGCCATTCTCGCATCCTGGCAATATTGTGCATGTGCCGGGGAGCGAAAATTCCCACCAGATTCGGGTAATCCACATAAAGTCTCTGAAAAATCCGCATCAACTCGATGCATTCCGTGCCGCGGAGGCTGCCGCCAATCAGCACCGGGGTCTCTTCTTCGAGCGAGAGTCTTTTCTTCCAGGATTCCGCTTCACTCGCTTGCGTTCTGGCTATCAGGCTCTCATACTTGGAACTCCCGAGCACCTCCAGTTTCTCCGGCGGCGCCCCGATCCGGATCGCCCGATTCCTGTCCTCCTGAGAATGCATCGCCATTCGCGAAAACTGATTGAATACCGGCCGGAAAAGGGGAGAAAAAAGCCTGTAGAAGCGTTCGGAAGACTCCGAAACCCTGCCGTTCAGGAGCAAAGCAGGGATACTTCTTCTTTCCAGTTCCCGGTAGAAATTTGGCCAGAATTCCGTCTCGAAGTCGATGAAAAGGACAGGGTCGAGCGAATCCAACGCCCTGCGGACCGACAGCGGAAAATCAAGGGGAAAGGGTATAATCGGCACATCAGAGGGCAGATGAGCCCGGGCATAGAGTATTCCCTGCGGAGTACCGGAGCTGAGTAAAATGCCGGCCCCCGGGAGCTTTTTCTTCAGCGCAAGAAGTGTGGGGATCGCTCCCGTGGCCTCTCCGACGGAAGCCGCGTGAAACCAGATCACGGGTTTTCCGGAGGGAACGGACGCGCCTTCGTAAAGACCCAGCCTTCCACGCCGGAATTCGGGGTCTTTCAATGATCCGCGGGAAAGAAAGGAAATGATTTTGGACCCAAATGCATCCAGCAGCGAGTTATAGGCGGAAAAAAGCAGATTCAGAGAAAGCCTCCATCCCTCTAATGCTCAGGCAGCACATGCAGGGTTACAGGAAAGGGATCTCATGCTGAGCGGAGGGTAGGCAGACTCTCCCATGCTCAACCTGCGTCAGAGTCCTCCGGACCCGTTCCAAACGCATCATAGGGAAATTCTTCCGGCCATTCCGGGAATCCCTCCCACAGGCAGCCCTCTGTGCCGCACGGAGATACGAACGCCCCTTCCTGTCTCGCCCTTAGATAATCTTCGTATGGAATCTCCTTGGGAGTACGGAACGTGTCCTTCCCTCCCTGGATGGAGTCCTCGCGGGGCTCCGATTTTTTATCGCTGCTCATACTGCACCTCGTCTCCGGACTCTCTCACGCCGGCCCGGATGCACCTCAGATTAATAAGAAAGACCGGATGGTGCAACTTTCAAAACCCTGTCATGATGGGGTAAAGAAACTGTTTAAAACCTGTTCAAAGAATGTGGAATTCGGCCTCACCGGGCTTTTTCCTGTTCTATCCCCACAGAGAACGTTGACGGATTGTTGGATGGTATTCAGAGTAAAATCGAGTAATTGATAAACTTTTTGACAATTTTGACGCCCCTTATTAAGATTGTTTTCTCTTTATAGAAGAAAAACAAAAAACAATAAAAACAAAGAATCGAGGGCGCCGAATGAAATTCCAGGTAGAAAAAGGGAACCTCATCCAGGTCCTACAAAAGGTCCAGAGCATTACCGACAGGAAGTCGAGCATGCCTGTTCTGAGCAACTGCCTCATAAAGGCCGGCGAAGATCAAACCGTCGAATTCTCGGCGACCGATCTGGAGCTGAACCTTTGGACCAAAATAGGCGCTCAGGTAGAAGCGGAAGGCAGGATCACCCTTTCGGCACGCAAGCTGCTGGAGATCGTACGAGAAATTCCTCAGAGCATGATCATTCTGGAGGCCCTGCCAAACAGTAAGGTGCTCATAACTGCCGGTCGTTCCCGGTTTGAACTCTCTTCCATCGCAGCCGAAGATTTTCCCCATATTGACTTGTACCAGGATTTACCGGTCTCGACTTTCGACACTGCTGTTCTTCGGCGCGCCCTGCAAAAAACACTCTACAGCATTCCCATGGAAGAGGAAACTTTTACTGCGCCGGGTCTTCTGTGGCATTCGAGCGGGGATAAAGCCTACCGTTTCGTTTCCTCCGACGGACACAGGCTGGCCTACTTCGAGGTCCCGCTTGAATCTTTTCCCGACCTGCAGTTGCCCAAAGATATAATCGTCCCCCGAAAAGCCGTCCAGGAGATTCACCGGTTGATTGAAAAGGAGACGGAAGCATCCATCGGAGTGGATGAAAAATGCCTGGTCCTCCGCACCCCGAGCACCTTTATCAGTACTCTGCTGCTGGATGCGGAATTTCCCGATTATGAGATGATTATCCCGGCCGAAAGACCCTTCGGCATTACCATGGAAACGGAAGTGCTGTTTCCGGCCCTCAAGCGTGTTGCCGTTGTTACGGATCTTTCGTACAGGCATGTGAAGTTCAACATAACCAGGAATTCGCTCGAACTCGAATCCGGCAATCCCGAGCTTGGCAATGCAAACGATGTATTGGACATAGACTACGACGGCGAGGATTTCAGCGTTGCATTCAATGTTAAGTACGTCCTGGATAGTATCTCGGTGATGGAAAGCCCGACCATTCGTTTTGAGTGGGTAGACCAGTTCCATGGCGGGATCTTCGTAGCGCCGGAAGATCCCGGGTATCTCAGCCTGATAATGCCGATGGTGGTCTAGCAATTTAGAAGTCTGATTTTTACTAGTCCGACTTCAAAGGGATTCTTATCACGAACATTGCACCCTCATCGGGGTGGCTTATCACTTCGATATCGCCTCCGTACTGCTGCGCTATCTGTCGGCAGCTATAGAGACCGAGTCCCATACCCAGACCACCCGTCAGACCGACCTTTTCGACCTTGGTGCTGAAAAAGGGCTCGAAGATCTTTTCCTGCAGCTCGGCAGGAATGCCCGGACCAGTATCACCGATGGCGAGGGTAATTTCAAAGCTGGTATGGCTGGTACACAGGATGAGTTTCTTCGTGACCTGGTCTTTCATGGCTTCGGCGGCATTGGAGAGGAGATTGCCGATAATCTGCCCGAAATCTGCGGCGACTCCCTTGAATAAGGGCAGATCTTTCGCCAGGAGCCATTCCTTCTGAATATCGCCCTGAAAATAGGGGTGTGATTCCAGAAAGATGACCTCCTCCTCCAGGATCTTGTTCAAATCCAGCATTTCTTCCTGGCGAACACTGGACTGTTTCACCTTCCCCAGAACGGAACGTATGATTTGTGCTATGCGGCAGGCCTGTTTGTCTATCCTTTCAAACACCTTCCTTTCCGGGTAGATCATCTGCAGAATCTGAATCTCGCCCATAATGTAGTTCAGGGGATTGTTCAAGTTGTGAAGAATCCCGGTAAGCAATCTTCCCGCCAAGGCAAAGGATTCGATTTCCTCTCTGCCCTGGCGGCACTTTTCCAGGTGGTCCCTGGCCTGGATAAGCTGTTCTCGTATTGATTCAATCTCTTCCCTGGTCTTCTGACCCATGTGCACTGTTTCTCTGGCTCGGTCCAGGGTGGCCTTGAGCTGTTCGAGATCAATGGGTTTGCTGATAAAGTCGAAGACGTTCAGGCGGATGGCGTCTACCGCCGTATCCAGCGAACCATATCCGGTGACGACGATTATGACGGCATCCGGGTCCAGGTTCTTTATTCGACGGATGACTTCTATACCCGGCAGCCCGGGCATCCGCAAATCCATGACTACCAGGTCCGGGTGTACTCTTCGGTATACGTCCAAGGCATTCCTGCCGTCGGGGGAGACGTGCACGTCATATCCCTCGTCATCCAGAAATTCCTGCAACCCCTCACGAATGGACGGTTCATCATCAACTATCAGAATGGGAGTTCGCAACATAATTATGACCTTTCCGCATCCTAGTGAAGGACCGTTTTGGCGATGTTTTCCACTTCTTCCAAATCGAAGGGTTTTTTCAAATACCGGTAGACCCCATAGCGATTAGCGGTCTCTTCATACTTGTCCTGCGGAAGGGCAGTGACGATCACTACCTTCGTAGAGCAATTCGTTTCTTTTATCTGGCGTAGAATTTCCAGTCCACTGATACCCGGCATCTTTATGTCGAGGAAAAGGAGTTTGGGATTTTCCTCCGAAATGGCTTTCAGTGCTGTTTTTCCATTGTCGAGCAGCACCAGCGGGTAGTCGTCCCCGAACACCGCATCGAATGAATCCAGAATGCCCTGATCATCGTCAACGACGAAAATGGTATCTTCTGCCTGTCTCATGGCCTCAACCTCCATTTGGTGTTTCAACCGGCCGGTTTTGAAACCGGCGGGTGTGAAGAAGAAACTAATCCGGAAAGATTATTAACAAAAAGGATACCAAGCCATGGGGGAGGGCGATTTATCAGCTAATCGAGAGACTTGGCTCGAAGAACCGGAAATGGGGGAGAAAAGCGGAAAGTTTTTTGCACATATTTAGATGCAAAACACACTCGAAACGATTCATGGGGTAAGGCCGGCCGAAAAGTGGCTATGAGGCGAAGAAGAGAAGGCTGGTTGTGCACTCCGTTTAGTGTGCGCCCGCGAAGGCGGGGCCGGAGTTGATGATCGCGCTTTCCTGCACGGGAAGGTGAATGACGAAGCGGGTACCCTCGCCGGGAGTGCTGAATACTTCGATTTGCCCTCCGTGTTCAGTGATGACCTTATGCGTGATGGAAAGACCCAATCCCGTTCCCGAATCCTTGGTGGTGAAAAAGGGATTGAAGATGGATTTGACGTCCTCGGATTGCATCCCTACGCCTGTATCAGAAAAAATGAGGCTCAGCCAATTTTTCGCCTCCTGGTCTATGCCTCGGCCGACGGGCTCTTCCAGCGGGCCGACTGAGGTCTGGATACGCAACTCACCGCCTGCCGGCATGGCCTGGATGGCGTTGTGAATAATATTGTTGAAAGCCTTGGTGAGCTGGTCCGTGCTCGCCCAGATCAGCGGCACCCCATGTGGTACGTCGAAATGACCTTTGATACCCCGTTGAATCAGCTCCTCGTCAAAAAGCTCTATTGCCTGCTGAAGTATCTGCGTGACATCTACCGGGGAGAACTGATACTTGGGCTCCCGAGCCAGCTCGAGGAGGTCTTCGACCAGCCTGTTGATCCGGTCCAACTCCCGCGGAACGGTTCTCTGGAACTTCTCCAGAAATCCGGGCTTTTCGAGCTTGCGCGGCAGTAATTGCACGAAGGTTTTTATGGCGGAGAGAGGATTGCGTATTTCGTGCGCCATGCCCGCCGACAACGTTCCCAGCGCGGCCAGCCGCTCGGCTTGCCTGTAGCGGCTCTCCAGCCTCTTCAACACTGTCACGTCATGCAAGTTAAGGATTATCTGCTGGGGCTCTTCAAACTTATCGGTCAGAATGCTCGATGCGACGATAAGATTTCTCACTTCTCCACCCAACTGGACCTGCAGCTCTTCCTGTCTCGCGGAAACGGGGTTGGCAAGGGCCGCCTCCAGGTATCGTTGCAACTCAGGGGCTTCTCCAACCGCGTCGCAGATGTTCAGGGGCATTTCCATGCTCTGTATCCCCAGCATCGCGGATGCCGCGGGATTGACCGTGACCAGCCTTCCTTCCAGATCCAGGGAGAGCAGCCCGTCGTTCATAGTAGTGAGCAATTTGTTGAGATAGCGTTGCAGAGCGGTGATTTCTGACAATTGCTGTTCGAGTTGCCGGCGCTGAAGCAGGATCTCCCGAATCATGAGTGAGAAGTTTTCGGCGAGGACTTCGACTTCATCTCCGGTATCGATGCGGATATCCTGTTCGAGATTGCCCCGGGCGGCGACGATGGTTGCATCGACCAGCATGCCCACGGGATTGGTAATGCGCCGAGCCAGCCAGATACAGCCGAGTATGGAAAACACCAGGGCCATGATCCCGATGCCGCCTATGAGCATTTGCACCTGCCGGATCTGGCGGTACATGGGATCGAGTGAAATCGCCACGCGAACAATACCCCATGTTCTTTCGGAACCGGGGATGGAGACGGGGACGGCAATTTCCACAACGGGAGTCCGGGGCTCTTTGATAAAGGTGCTCTGGACCAGCGGCTCTTTTGCGGCAAGGGCTCTCTGGCTGACCTCATCGTGCAGGTACTTCCATTCCAGGTCCGGACGTCCGCTGTATCCCGCAACTCGCCCCTCTTTGTCGTGGATGATTACGTAGGCGACATCCGGATCCTGTACTGCCTGGTTGGCGGTTTGCGACAGGGTGATGTATGTGTAGGTGGTCAAAGCCGACTTGGATGTTGCCGCAATGCTTTGGGCGATGGCAAGTCCGCGCCGCTCGACCTGGTTCTTGATCGCCCTGCTCTGCTGATGACCGACAGCAATAGCAATGGTCACAAGCAGCAGGGTGACGAGCCCCGAGGTGAGAAAGATGAGGCGGTAGCGCAACGGGAAAAAACGCGGTTTTCGCCGGAGGCTGATTCTTCGAGGCCACTTATGCATGTCGAAAGCCCCGAGTAATTTCACTACTTGTTTCCATTATGAGATAGCCAAACCTGGTAAAGAGATGATTTGTGTCCCCCGAGGGCGTTGAGCTGAATTCCTTGCACATTTGACTGGTAAACCTGATCACTGCTGAGATGCACCAAAGGAATAACAGGTGCAGTCTTCAATATCAATTCCTGAATTTGTTGATATATTCCTGCACGCTCTGCAGGCTCAAATTGTATGCGTGCTGCACGCAGCAATCGATCAACTTCCGAATCCTTGTAGCGCATGTAGTTGATGTTGGAATCAGAAGCAAAAAGCACCTGAAGGATGTTGTCGGGATCAGGGATATCCATGAACCAGGCGTACCTGTAGACTTGCATCGATGGGGACTGTACATATTGTTCAAATTCCGCCCAGTTCGGTATGAATTTGATTCTCACCGAAATTCCCAGCTTTTCCCAGCATTGTGCGATGAATGCCAGCTCCGCCTTTGCAACGGTTGATTCGACTGCCGAGACAATTTCTATTGATAAGTGTTCGGCGCCCGGCTCATTCGAAATGGCCTGCGCGAACTCCTTGCGGGCTAGATCCAGGTCATCTTTCACTCCGAGATGCTCCGGACTGTAGCCCAGAACACCTGGTGGAAGTATACTCCGAGCATGTTCGAATTGACCCTCGTAAACTGTGGAAACAAGCTTTTCCCGGTCTATTGCCAGTGAAAGAGCCCTGCGCATTGCAGGCTGCCGTAGAAGGGGGTGTTCACAGTTTATTCCATAAAAAAGCAGGCTCAGAGAAGGACGATGTGTCGACTTCAGGTTCTTTTGTGTCTGAAGCTCTTTGCGGATTTTACCATAGACCGGCATTTCCTGAAGTTTCCCGGCCTTGAAGTCAGCCAGCGCCTCCTCGATGCGCCCGCCCGGGTAAATGGCGTATCTGACCTCATCGAGAAGGGAAGGGCCCAGGTAATAACCTAGGAAGCGCCCCAGGTGAACCGATTTGTCTTTTTCCCAGGATATGAAACGGAAGGCTCCGGAACCGACCGGATTGCGGGAAAAGTCATCCCCTTTTCGCAAAATCTCGTCCTCAGGGACGATTCGAGTCTGGTGCATGCCCAATGCTGCGAGAAAAGGTGCGTAGGGTTCTTCAAGGCGAACCTGGAATTCCCGATGGTTGATGATTTCAAACCCCTGCAGATTATCGGTCTTTCCCTCTCGAAATGCGCGGGCGCCGGTAATCCTCAGCAGATGCGGCAGAATGCTTGGCGCCGGGTCAGTGCGTAGAAGACGGCTAAAGGAGAAAAGAACATCCTGCGCTGAAACAGCCCTGCCATTGTGAAAACGGGCTTCCTTGCGAATGAAGAAACGGTAGACAAGACCACCCTGCTCTATTCGCCAGTTCTCAGCCAGCGCCGGGATGACCAATAGATCCGGACTGAATCGCACCAGCCCGTCGAATAACTGGTAAACAACGGCTGCCGAATACTGGTCCTCAGCCAGTGCGGGGTCGAGGCTCTTCGGATTGTTGAGAAGAGGGAGGCTATATACGCCCCCAGACTGTGGGAGCAGTGCAGAGGATTTGGATTTGTCGCTCACCTGCTTCCCACCGTCGTCACAACCGGCGACCAAGCAGAGCAGAAAGAATAATAAACCTGTTTTCAGTAAAATGCAGCATTGAGGCGAAAGCCTTCTCCTGCACTCGCGCTGAGCAATGGAAAAAGAGTCCGGCACCTCTCCTTACCTCTGAATATGAGTGGGATCTGCATGGAAGATTCAACCAATCATATAACTCCTTTTGGCCTGTTAGCGGCAAAAAAAAAAAGCACGGGCCACTCCGGCCCGTGCTTTTTTCAGCTCTGAGCTGTAATAAAGCCGGTTTTAGGGGCCACCGCCGCCATCAGCGAGAACAGGCAGAACATACATGGCTATGAAGCCGGCAATGACGAACATCTGAACATACAGTCTTTTCATGGTGCGGTCCTTTCGGCTAATGAATGAGTTGTTGAGTTATCGTGATCGCTAATACCTTTACGAATTTGACTTCATGTCGACGTTACGCCCCTTGAGAAGAGCAACAGATGTGCCTGGTCCAATTTCTGGACCGAACGCACGGGTAAGTAGCTGAACTTGCTTGGGAATGTTTTTAATGGGAAACTTGCTCAGCTTTCATCATGTCGGGGAATGTGCATACAAACCCATTCCGTACATCCGGGCATTTTCCGGAGATGCGCATATAATGGCATGAAATACTTCGTTCTTGAGTGGATTTGAGCCTTGCCCATATTTATGGGCAAGTGCACATGCATTTGGGCAGTTGACAGGAGTCGCTGTTCTGCGAGGGGAAAAGAATCATAGAAGAAAAGTAAAAAACCGCTGCAAGCCAGTGGAAGACAGGGGTAGTGTAGAGTGAAAAGAAGAATATGGATTGCAGCGTAAGTTAGGGAGGCTTTTTGCAAAACACCTTTAAAGCAAGCCGTTTTGACCTGAACTTAGCCTACTGAGGCTTTACCAAAATCACTCCTAGCTCTCCCCCTCTTCAAAGATATTCAGGCTCTTCATTTTTTGCAGCAGCGTATTTCGGTGAATACCGAGGCTTTTCGCTGTGTTGCTTTGATTCCACCGGTTCCGGTCAAGGGCTCGAAGGATATACTGCCGCTCGAACGCCTGCCTTGCCTGGAGCAGTCCCACATCGGCGCACTGTCCCTCCTGGTCCTGTGAGCAGGATTCCTCGCGCAGGAGAAAATCATAGGGCATGTCTTTTTCATCAAGCCAGTTGCCGTCCGAGCCCAGCACGACCAGGCGCTCGATGAGGTTTTCCAGTTCGCGGATATTTCCGGGCCAGGGATAGCTCTCCAGGACCGCCATAGCTGCGGGAGTAATTCCCAGGATCTTCTTTTTCAAATTCTGATTGAACTTTGCGAGGAAGTGATTTGCCAGCAGCGGCACGTCCCCCTTCCTTTTACGCAGTGGAGGAAGGTCTATGGGGATAACGTTCAGGCGGAAGTAAAGGTCGCTGCGGAAACGGCCCTCTTTAACCATCTCCTCCAGCCGCGAGTTCGTGGCGGCAATCATGCGCACATCAACCTTGATCACCTTGTTGCTGCCGACCCTGGTGAATTCGAGTTCCTGGAGCACCCGCAGCAGTTTCGCCTGGAGTTCGAACTTCATGCTGGATATTTCGTCAAGGAAAACGGTGCCTCCGTTTGCGAACTCGAATTTTCCCGAGGCACGGCTGATCGCCCCGGTGAACGCGCCCTTCTCATGCCCGAAAAGTTCGCTTTCCATAAGTTCCGGGGGAATGGCCGCGCAGTTGATGGCCACGAAAGGATTATTGGCGCGCGTGCTCTTGGCGTGAATCGCCCGTGCGACCAGTTCCTTCCCCGTACCGCTCTCGCCGGTGATCAATACGCTTGTGGCTGTCTGAGCCACCTTCTCGATCAACTGGAAGACAAACTTCATGGAAGGCGCGTTGCTGATGATCTGCGAGTTGCCGAACTGCAGGGCCACTTCGGACCGAAGAAACTGCACCTCCTTCTCCAGGGAGCGTTTCTTGAGAGCCCTCTCGACGGTTGTAAGAATATCCTCTGATTCATAGGGCTTTGTGATGTAGTCGTAAGCCCCGCACTTCATTGCCGTGGCTGCTTTGCGCGCGCTGTCGGCCGCCGATATCATAATGGTATCGATGGTTGCGTCGAATTCCTTGATGAGCTTCAAGGTTTCGATACCGTCGAGGTCAGGCATGTTCATGTCCAGGAGGACCAGGTCAAAAGAATCCTGCCTGATCCTGGCGAGCGCTTCCTGGCCGTTTTCCACGCTCTCCAGGTCGTACTCATCTTCCAGGATGAGTTCAAGGGCTTCCCTCGCTCCCTGTTCGTCATCGACAACAAGAATGCGCGCCCGCTCCGGATGACCCGCCATCTGCCCTGTAACCTCCCTGATGTCCCCCGCCCCCTCTTGAGAAGGAGATCTCCAACCTTGTACCTGTCGATCCCTTTCCAAGCGGGGCAGGCGCAATCGGCCTCGTTCGTGCGCTGTGATTGTCAAATAAAAAACGAGACTCGCCGAGCCCGTTCATTTCAAGACATTATACTGGACCGTGCATTCCGGTCAAGCCGGGCCTTGATGGAGTGCGCCGTTTCATCCTTGGGTTCCGCTCATGATACTTGCCCGTTTGGCTGTTGATGTCCATGAACAGGGTCAAGGTCTTGGCGCTGCTCTTCTCAAAGATGCCATGTTAAGAACCCTACAAGCAGCGGGGATTTTAGGGATACGCGCTATCCTCGTTCATGCGAAGGACGATAACGCGAAGGGTTTTTACGCGCATTTCGACTCCAAGCCAGTCCGACCGATCCTCATCATCTCTACTGCCTGGTGAAGGATATCAAGCGCCTGACAGGCTCATAGCCCAAAGTCTGAACCCATGCATCCTCCGGGCGCCCTGCGAAGGGGCTCCACATATTGCCCCCTGCACACCTTCTTTCATCAGGGCCAACAACCTCATTGAAATCGCCATTCATGTACTCACTTGCGTGCCAAGGACGCTCGGGCATTGGTAGCATAGGCCCTTGTGGCCGTTGTCCCATTGCGTGAAAGTACCCGGGGAGAGCGGGAAAACACAGGCACAAGAGCCCTACACTGAAACTCTCAACCCTGCAATGAAGTCTCATATAAGCCCAGCCCCAACAATTGAGCGTGGTTTGAACGAGAATAAGACGCACTGAGAAGTTTCACAAAAGCCGATTCCGTTTGGACATGGTTGTGTGGAGCGGTACAGCATCACTGAAATCGCTTCGGCGGAATACTACGAGGGTTCAGACCGGTCTAAAGACAATCTAAAGACAAGCTATGAACAATTGTTCTGAAGAATAGCGCCTCAATATTAGACCGGACTGTGTGAGCGGCTTTCAGTGTACTTTTCGGGGAGTGAATCCATCGAACTGTTCAAGGCCCAAAAAATTGATCTGATGAATCCATTGTCTCCGGCTGTCTTGAGCGGCAGGCCCCTCTCAAGCGGATTAGAATATCTTTGGGCGATCGGGGATCTCGATATTCTAAGTAACCCTCTGATTGCCTTCTTCTGCTCTTCCAGATGCCCCGGGCAGGTCATCCTGCGTGTCTACGATCTTGCCAGATCGCTCAGGGATGCCGGGATAACCGTAATAAGCGGCTTTCATTTCTACAAACGCATTGGCTGAAACACGGAACAGATTCGCAGCAGACCTTGCCGACTCGGTTCTGGTGGCGCATGCCGCCGAAGGCGGTAAGCTGGAGAAACTCTGTTTGGCCCTGATGGTCCAGGGGAAGGTGGTCAACACGCTCGATGTCCGTGAAAATGCTTATCTGATTGAAAAGGGAGCAGGCGTCCATCTTTGCAGATGATATTCAAATCGACAATGGATCTCAAAGCTGAATTCCTCCGGATTGGCACGAGTGGTACGATACCCGGACAGTCCTGGACTTCCAACGGCATTTCAAATATTTGCAGCTTACTCTTCCGCATAATCACCACTCCGGCTCGACTGCTTCGACAGGAGGGGCAAGAAAAGTCTCGAACATCCAGAACTTCTCGGCCGCCACCGCAGCCTCGTTGACTTGTTCACTGCCGTAGCCCTGAGCCAGCGCCGGGAATTTGCTTTCAATGACTTCGCCGCTGCTCACGCATTCCAGTCTGAAGCTCATCCAGATAATTATACTGTTTACTCCGAGCTGGTGGAATCTGGTGAACGACCTTGAAAACGATACTCCGTGCTCGGCAAGGAGAGCCTGGACGGCGATGCGGAGGTCTCCGTTTCTCCAGCATCCAGGCGCCCTGTGGATCTCTGCTCTGATCCCGGATATTTTTACAGCCAGGCTTTGAGAAGAGGCCTTCTTTGTTCGACCCGATTCCCTTGAGCATTTTTCCTCTCCGTCCCGCGACGTCTCAAAGCGCACTGGTGACATCCGTAACTCCTCTGCGGCTTATTTACCCGCTATCTGCTGATCCACAATTCGCAACCCGGTACAAATTACTCTTGCCCGCGCGATATACGATCTGCCGAGATGGAATACATGTTTCATGCCATGTACAAAAAAGGCGCGACGGCAGTGTTTGAGGAGGGCGCTTAATTCGGCGCTGCCAACTTCATGGGCGGCAATAGCCAACAATTGAGGCGCCAGGCGTATTGCAGAAGTTGGCGATCTGAGGAAGCAAGCCGGTAAGGTCGAATTCGGGAAGGTGCTTACCGGTCGGTTTACACCACGAGGGGCCGGGCGCAGCAGAGCCGCAACCAAAGAAGTTATCGGGCGCAGGTTTTTCCATAACCGCTGAGGTCTCGAAGATTGACAAGAAAGAGATCCATCTTCGTGAGCTTCGCGCCCCCTTCGCGCTCTTCGTGTTTAAGAAGAGACCAGCAGTTCAGGCGGCCTCATTTTCGTTGCGGCTCTGCTGCTCCAGGCTCTTTGTGGTGAAATGGGATTGTCTGTTTATTAGAATCCCGCATATCCCGCGCACATTGGAAGTGAGTTCTTACACCAAGAGCACGAAGGGTGCGAAGAAACACAAAAGTACCCGCTCCACATAATCAAGTAGCCATGCCGCCTACTCCGGGCAGATCGTTCATGGAGTATTCGACAGCGGCTGCGAGTCATGTTCGGTCTCTGCGATCAACCTGATTTCCCCCCGGTGGTTTGCATCACGGAGTATCTCAGGGTAGGAAGAAGCTCGGGATTTAAGCGGGGACTTCTTTGGGAAGTCCGCTTTGAATTGACCGAGGCACAGAACCGTGCGCGGCACAGGACCTTGTTTCGGATGCGAAAAGGGTATTCGCTTGGCGGGAGGATATCAAACGGCCTGCAGGAACTCGATTCGCATGGAAGGCATTCTGTTTCTAATCATCTCAAAGTGAGCCCTGTCTTCCGTATAGAAAGTTGCTCCGATTGACAGCGCAGTGAAAGCAATGAGAATGTCATTGATAAACGCCGCCTTCCGGATCAAGGCAGCATATTGCCGGGGCAGATCGGAGATGAACTGACGGGAGGTTTCCTCATGACCTCGACCTTCTGGCATTATTGAAAAAGCTCTCGCTCCTGATTTTAAGAACTCTTTGCATCGCTTTTTTGGCCGCATCTGTGGTCATTTCGACATATTCCGAAAAGGCAAATATTCTGACCTGGTACCTGCAAGTAGTGTAACCCGCTGTCCAGTCGGCAACAGGAAACATATTGTCCAGTGAGACGCCGGGAATCTGTTGCGCACTGCTGGCAGTCACCTCGTTCACATCTTCAAAACTGGGCGGCTTGGGGACGTCAAACCATACCCCCGCCTTGCGTAGAGCTTCCCGCGCGTTGGGTCCCAAGGCCGGAGCGACTCTCATGAGTTCGTTTCCGATCTCAGTCTCCAACTCACGAACCATGTCGTCTCGCTTTGTCCTGTCACACAGGTCGGTCAGAAAGTCGGTCAGCAGCGGTTTTTCCGCCACATCGGCGCAAGTTCCGCTCAGACTGTATACCTCCCTTGGCAGCAGCCGATTGACAATCCGGTACAGATCTTCCTGAACGCCTGCTTTGGCCGCCGCGCAACATAAGGCGCCATAGAGGGCCGAATCGGTCATATCGAGAAAGCGCCCAACTATTCCGGCATCAGATTCATGCTCACTTTTCCAATATGACACAACCGCATCGAGCAATCTTTGCAGCATTCCCTCGGCTGCCCTGACCTTCTGATGGTGATAGACATAGCTGAAGAGCATCAGCTTGCAGAGGAAGATCTGCTCAATGGTGTTCATTGCCTTCTTCGGCAACCTCAGCCTGTACGATTCGTATGAGGCGTGCTCTCTTGAATCGCCGGGTTCGATCCGTGGGACCCCCGTGCCCAGTGATCTGAATAGATCCAGGAGAAAATTCTCTCCGTCCGGGATATGTCCTTTTTCGATCTCCACGCAATGAAGGTAGCGTTCAATGTCATAGAGCCAGGGCAAACCGGCGCTGGTTGCGTCACGCAGAAGGTAGTCAAGCTTATCTGCATCAAGTCCTGATGAGATGATATCTCCGCAGAACTGAAACAAAGGATGCCGAGAGCGGCCGACAATGAAGAGCGCAACGTTCTGGAAATCTATTTCGCCGTCATAGTCCTGAGCGGAGGAGGGCCCGGTCAATTCGACTCTGGCCAAAAGGGCCGGAACAGACCTGGTGAGCGCGAAGCAAAAAGAAATTGCCTCACTCGCTCCCTTCTCCTTGCCGGTCAGCCTGTAGAGTTCGTTGGTCGCCTGTTCGAGGAGGTCGAGCTTTTCATATACCCTTTCAGAAGTATGGCTAAACAGGCTGTGACCCATATCGTGCAGGAGGGCGGCCAGCCGCAGTTCCTGTCTGACGCGAGAGACTACCTTGCCGGTGTCTTCCCCTCCGTGTACGGATTGGACTATATTGCGAACCTCATCGTAGTTTCGGGCGAGGATTTGATCGAATATGCGTGAGGCGAGCGTCACCACTCCGAGTGAGTGTTCGAACCTCGTATGATGCGCGGACATATAAACGAGGTATGCAAGCCCCGTCTGGTGTATATCCCGCAGCCTCTGGAAAACCGGGGAATCGATCAGCACCAGCTCTCGCCAGTGGAACCTGTTCGTACCCCAGAGATTGTCGTTAAGAATTTTGGAGCGCTTAACGGGAAGAACGGGGTGAATGGCGCCGGCGCCGAAGAAAGAGGGGTGCTTTTCCTCCAGGTAGTTGTCGAGGATTTCCACGAGCCGGGCCAGGTGTGGGTAGTTGCTCAGCAATGCCGGACCTATTGGCGCTGTACGGGTTCGTATTCCAGTACAGGGTCGGAAGCTTCCGTGGATGCTCTAAGCCTTGCTCTGCCGGGCCGATAATGAGTCGGCCCGGCAGAGCAAGGTCTTGCCGGTCTCTGGGGTCTCTGGCCTCAGTCGGCCTGGCGCCTGATGAACGTCGGGATGCTCAGGTCCTCTTCTTCATGGGCCCTGCCGCTTCCGGTGATCATCTGGAGCAGCGTTCTTCTTTTCGGCTGCTGCTCGGCGCTTTCCTCCGCATCGATGGGCGGTATCTCGCCCCTTGGGACCCTCTGGCGCACGTGGGCAGGGATCTGGAGGTAGTCGTAGTTGAGATCGGGCACCATGCCTTCGGGCTTCAGCCTTCTGAGCGGACGCACGGTTGGAGAATCAACTGCCACTCGCTGCTCGGCCTTTTTTCCTATCCCGGTTGCGATCACGGTGACGCGAATCTCATCGGCCATTTTTTCATCGATAACCATGCCGAGGATGATGTTGGCTTCCTCGTTGACCTCTTTCTGGATGATGGAGAGCGCCTCTTCGAACTCATGCATACCCAGGTCCGGGCCGGCGGAGACGTTGATCAGGGCCGCCCGGGCGCCGTGGATGGAAATGTCTTCGAGAAGCGGACTGGAGATAGCTTCCTGGACCGCCTGCGAGGCCCTGTTTTCTCCGCGTCCGACGCCTGTGCCCATGAGCGCCAGCCCCATCTCGCCCATTACGGTCTTCACGTCGTTGAAGTCAACGTTGATGTAGCCCTGCTTGATGATGAGATCCGAGATGCCTTTGACGGCATAGAGCAGCACGTCGTCAGCGCGTTTTATCATTTCGAGGAAAGTGGACCGCCTGTCGGCCAGGCAAAGAAGCCGATTGTTTGGAATGGTGATGAGGGTATCAACCGTATCCTGGAGAGCTTTGAGACCTTCGTCGGCATTTCTGATGCGGACTTTCCCTTCCACCATGAACGGCTTGGTGACCACCGCCACGGTGAGGGCACCCAATTCCTTGCATATCTGGGCTGCGATGGGAGCGCCTCCGGTGCCGGTGCCGCCTCCCAGGCCGGCGGTGATGAAAACCATATCGCTTCCACTCACTGCTTCGCGGATTTTATCAAGGTCTTCCTGGGCAGCCTTGGCGCCTACTTCAGGCTGTCCGCCTGCCCCCAAGCCCTTGGTTAAGTTGGTTCCGAGCTGAATCTTGATCGGTGCGAGATTTCTCTCCAGCACCTGCCAATCGGTATTTGCGGCGATGAACTGGACGCCTTCGAGTCCGGTCCTGATCATGTTATTGATCGCATTGCCGCCGCCGCCCCCGATCCCAAGAACGGCTATCTTGGCTCTGCTGCTGACTCCGGCTTGCTCGATCGTCATCTGCTCCATTCTGTCTTTCCCCCTCTTAGTCTCTTTCCTCGCCATACTCTCTCCGACTGAAAGCACGTCTGTTCAATTCAAGTCGAGCCGATAGCGCAAGGCTATCGGTATAGGATTCACTAGTCATCTCTTACCAGAACTCCCTGTACCAGCGCTTGAGGACCTCCCAGAACGATCCGATTTTACCGCGCGAATCGCGCATCGGCATGCCGCCCCCGTGCTCTCTTCCGTAGAGCAAAAGCCCGGCGGCCGTCGAGTAGATCGGGTTTTTAACGACATCGCCCAGTCCGCCGAAGTTGCAGGGCACGCCGATCCTGACCGGCATATCAAACACCCGCTCGGCGAGCTCGCGAATTCCCGGCAGCAGTGAAACGCCGCCGGTCAGCACGACCCCGGCGTGGAGCGACTCAATGAAGCCGGAACGGACCAGTTCCCATTCGATAATGTCCAGGATTTCTTTTACCCGCGCCTCAATGATCTGGGTTAGAATCGACTGGGCAAGCTGGCGCGGCTTTTGCCCGCCAACCGAGCCGACCTCGATCACTTCCTGCTGGTTGACCATCTCCACCAGTGCGCAGCCGAACTTCTTCTTGATCTTTTCGGCTTCATCCATTGCGCACCGTAGGCCCACGGAAATATCGGAGGTGATGTGGTTTCCTCCCAGGCCCACCACTGTTGAGTGGCGAATGGCGTTGTTTTGAAAAACCGCTATTTCACTCGTGCCTCCCCCGATATCTATGAGGGCCACCCCGAGTTGCTTTTCATCAGCATCCAAAACTGCCTCGCTCGATGCCAGAGACTCCAGGACCACGTCCTGCACCTCCAACTCGGAGCGCTCGCAGCACTTGACAATATTCTGAACCGCACTGCTCATCCCGGTAATGATGTGGACCTTGGCCTCCAACCGCACGCCCGCCATCCCTATCGGATGGTGAATTCCCTCCTGGTCGTCCACTATGTATTGCTGCGGAAGCACGTGCAGAATCTGCCTGTCGAAAGGCAGCGCGATGGTCTTCGCCGCATCGAGGACCCGGGATACATCCGACTGCGTTACCTCGCGGCTCTTGATCGCGATCACTCCATGGCTGTTCATGCTCTGAACGTGTGTCCCGGCCACGCCGGCAAAAACCGAGGAAATCTCGCAACCCGCCATGAGTTCGGCTTCTTCGACTGCCTTTTTTATGGAATGTACCGTCTGATCTATGTTAACCACTACCCCGCCCCTCAGACCCGCTGAAGGGTAGGTGCCCACGCCGACGATATCCATCCCTTCCGAGGTAACTTCCCCGACTACGGCACAGACCTTGGTGGTTCCCAGGTCGAGACCGACAATCAGTTCCTCTCTTTTTCCCATCGGATTCCTTTCAGACTCTCATGCAGCCGAGTGCCTTGCACTGTCACCCCGTGATCAGCCTGGCTGTTTTCCCTGTCCCTGAATCGATCTGGAGACCGGGAACTGACCGTCGATGTACGCCTTGCCGGGGTAGTCGAGATCGATCCGGGTGACCAGCCCGGTCCACTGGCGCTCATCGAGCGTTCTGATTACCTTCTTGAGTTTTACGAGCTTCCGTTCAAATTTCTCCTTGCCGATATCGACGGGTACGCCCCTTTCACCCAAAACGAGCGTGAACCCGTTGGGTTTCCAGCGGCATTCCTGAACGGAGCCCGTTGCAAGCCAGTTCTTGGAGTTTTCCAGGGCCGTGAGAAGTTCTTTTATCTGCGCCATGCGACGATTGGAGAGCACACCACCCTCCCTGAAGTTGGGTCCGCCAAGCCCGGTTATCACCGGAACCGTTCGTGTTTCATCCAGGGTGGTCTGGGCGAACAACATGCCGTCCCGGTCCAACAGCAGGAAACTATCGCCGCTTTTTACCAGTGCGATAGACTCACGCTCGGCGATTTCCGCTACGATGCGGCTGGGTGAATCGAGCCGTACGACAGCAGATTTCACGGTTGGAAGGGTTCTAAGTCGATCTGCAAGTGTTCGCATCTCCAGGTTCAATATGCACTCGCCTTTTTTGACGCCCATAGTGTTCAAAACTTCGAACCGGTCGAGCTTCTTCAGGCCTGTAATTTCAATCTCCTGGACCTTAAGCCACGGCACATCGAGGAGCATGTTGTAAAGCCGCGACAGGCCTGCACTGAGAAAAATCAACAGGCAAAATCCAACAAAAATGACCAAAAAACCCTGAATTTTGCGAAAATTATCCCTGAGAACCCTTATCCTGCTCTCCTGGTACCTATTTCCTCGTTTTTTTCTGGATTTTAGCATCGGGCCGGTTTCATTCAGGGTTGCGCCAGTATACGAATTTCCCGCTCCAAACGCACGCCAAAAGTTCCAAAAATCTCATTTTCTATTTTCTCAATAAGGGCAATAATATGGCTCGCCCTGGCGTTTCCGCGATTAATTATCCAATTTGCATGCTTCCTGGATATTTCTGCATCTCCGATCCGAAAGCCTTTTAATCCGGCTTTTTCGATCAATGCCCCGGCATATTCTCCGGGAGGATTCTTGAAAACAGACCCCGCGGAAGGATATCGCAGAGGCTGAGTCTGCCTGCGGTGCTCCAGGATCTGGGCTGCGCGGGCGCGGAGTGTATCGGCCGATGCCTTCCTCAGCTTGAAACATCCGCCGAGCACCACACTTTGCGTCGGCAGTCCCATTGTCCTGTATTTCGGAGAGAGATCGTGCCTGAGCAGGCGCTGTTTTACGCCCTCGGCATCGATCAGGTCGATCCACTGCAAGGTGTCTGAAATGGCTGCAGAGGGTATTCCGGCGTTCATGACGAGCGCGCCTCCGACCGTGCCCGGTATTCCCGAAAGGGACTCCAGACCGGCCAGCTCATTTTTGATGGAATATCGAACCAGTTGCTGGAGCTTCTTTCCGGCGCCGGCATAGACAAGGGGCGCCTCCGCTGAACTTTCAGGAAGCGGGAACAGGCCGCTGCAGGCCTTGTGCAACTGGATGACGACCATATCCAGGGCCTGGTCCGGAGGCAGAACATTGCTGCCGCCCCCCAGGATGAAAAAGGGTATGTCCCCGGCTCTCATCTCCTTGAGCAAAAGGGAGAGCGCTCCCTCACTGCCCGGGCGTACCAGGCACTGTGCGGGCCCGCCTACACGGAAAGTCGTATGCCTGCACAGCGGCTCGTCGAGCATCAGCTCGAGGTTTGGTATCGATTTTAGAGAGGAGCCTGTATTCATCGCTTGCCTGCTTCTATAGGCCGTACAGGGCCTGACGGGGCTCAGATCTCCCGGATCAGTTTTTCCAGGAGGGATTCTCCCACCTGCCATATATTGCCTGCTCCCAGGGTGATGACCACATCCCCAGGTCTTACCATCGCGCTGAGCGCTTCGAGCATTTCGCCCATAGTCGGGCAGAAATGGAGTTCATGATGCCCGTGTGCGGCTATTTCATGGAGGAGCCGCTCTGCGGTGACGCCCGGAATGGGCTTTTCACTTGCGGCATAGATATCCGAGATGAGCAGCACATCGGAATGATAGAAACACCGTGCGAACTGCTCCATAAGCGCCTGGGTCCTGGTGTAGCGGTGAGGCTGGAAAGCCACGATTCGCCTGCGGTCCGGGTAGCAGCCCGAAAGTGTTTCGAGCACCGCGCGGATTTCCGTCGGATGATGGCCGTAGTCGTCCAGGATCAGCACTCCCTGTGCTTCTCCCTTGATGTGGAACCGCCGCTGCACGCCGGTCATGTCGCGAAGGCCGGCCTGCACCGCGGGCCAGGGGATTTCAAGCTCGTGCGCCACCGCCACCGCGGCCATGGAGTTGAGCACATTGTGGCGTCCGGGGATGGGGATTTCCACTTCTCCCAGCTCATCTCCCCTGTGGAATACCCTGTAGGTGCTGGACAGGCCGTTAGTGGCCATATTGCGCGCCTGGAAATCCGCCTGCGGGGAGAAGCCGTAGGTTGTAAAGCGTTTTTCGATCCTCGGCAAAACGGCCTGTATATTCTCGTCTTCCAGGCACAGAATCGCCTGGCCGTAAAAAGGGACCTTGTTTATGAACTGCAGGAAGGTGTCGCGAATGTGTTCGATATTGCGGTAATAGTCCAGGTGTTCGAGATCGATATTGGTGACTACCGCAATGGTAGGCGGAAGCATGAGAAAGGTGCCGTCGCTCTCGTCTGCCTCCGCGACCATGAACTCTCCTCCGCCCAGCTTTGCATTCGTGCCCCAGGCGTTGAGCCTCCCACCGATTACGACCGTGGGATCGAGCCCTCCGCGGGCCAGCACGGTTGAGACCATTGAGGTGGTTGTGGTCTTTCCATGCGCGCCGGCAACCAGGACCGAGTATTTGAGGCGCATCAGCTCGGCAAGCATCTCCGCGCGGCGGATGACCGGCACTTTGGGGAGCTTGCGCGCTGCCCGCAGTTCCGGGTTTTCCTCGGAAATCGCCGATGAAACCACGACTACATCGGCGCCGTTTACATGAGCGGGGTCATGGCACGAATAGATTACCGCTCCGAATCCTGCGAGTCTTTCCGTCAAATCGGATGTCTTCTGGTCCGAGCCGCTCACCCGGTATCCCAGGTTGATCAGCAGTTCGGCTATGCCGCTCATGCCGATTCCGCCGATTCCAATAAAATGTATGTGTTGATAGCGCTTAAACATTCCTGTCCATCCGTTTTTCACAGCTTCTTGCTATGCTCATGAGCAGTCCCACGGCGATGCAGTTTGCCGTAAAGGCGCTGCCGCCGTAGGAAATAAAAGGAAGCGGCATTCCCTTGGTCGGAACCAGCCCCAGGACTACTCCCATGTTGGTGATGGCCTGAAGGGAGAGCAGCATGGTGAGTCCGATTGCGAGGAGGCTTCCCAGCAGGTCCGGGGCATCCCTGGAGATTTGCAGCCCGGTCCTGAACAGAAAAAAGAAAAGAAGGCAGGTGACCAGGATGCCGAGAAACCCCAACTCCTCCCCGACCACCGCGAGGATGAAGTCAGTATAAGATTCCGGAAGGTAGAAGAGCTTCTGCGTTCCGGCGCCCAGGCCCTTACCCAAAAAGCCGCCCGATCCCACCGCTATCCAGGCCTGAATGAGCTGGTAGCCGGAATCGAGCGGATCGGTCCATGGGTTGAGAAAAGCGGTGATCCGTTCATGACGGTAAGGCACCAGGTAGACAAATCGGTATACGCCGAACACGGCGACCGGCGCCAGGACCAGGAAATGGCGGCACGGGACCCCGCCGACCGCCAGCATGATCACCATGGTGAGCCCGATCATGAAGGTGGTGCCGAAATCCGGCTCCTTGAGCAGAAGAGCGCTCATTATGCCGCACAGGATCACGAAGGGCCAGAAACTCACGCTTGCCTTGCGGATGCGGTCCTGTTTTTTCACCAAGGCATAGCTGAGGAACACAACCCAGACGACCTTGGCGAATTCCGCCGGCTGAAAAAGAAAACTGCCGATATGGAACCAGCGCCTGGCGTTGTTGATCTCGGCGCCGATCCCGGGAATGAGCACCGCAAGAAGCATCGCAAGAACGCCCAACATCATGTGCCCGGTGTATTTTTTATACGCTCGGTAAGAGGTGCGGCTTACCAGCAGGATTATGGGCAGCCCCAGACCTATGCAGATAAACTGGCGTTTGAGGTAGTGGTTCGGGTCGGAAAACTTCTTCATGGCGGCAATGGAACTGGCGCTGTAGATCATTATGAACCCGAAGGCCACCAGCAGGCAGACCTCGATCCAGAGCTGGACCTCCAGGGAAAGCGGCTTCCATGTGAGGCCCTGTTTTTCCCTGGGTTCGCTCATGATCGATACGGGTGCGTCTGTTGCCGGCTTGGACAATGTCTACTCCAACTCGCTTACCAGTCGTTTGAAATGATCGCCCCTGTGGGCATAGCTCTCATATTGATCAAAGGATGAGCATGCCGGGGAGAGAAGAACTACGTCACCGGGTGAAGCCATTGCCGTTGCGTCACGGAAAGCGGATTCCAGGTCCGGATGCTGCCGGGCGGGGAAGTGTTTGTTCAAGTCGCCGTAAATCCTGGACCCGGCCTCTCCGAACGCGAACACGGCTTTTCCCCTGGCCCTGAGAGGTTCGAGGAGCGGCTCATACGATCCCAGTTTGTCCCTGCCTCCGAGCAGAAGCAGAACCGGCCGATCGAACCCTTCCATTGCCTTCACCACAGCGCCCACATTGGTTCCCTTGGAATCGTCGTAAAAGTCGATTCCCCGCCAGTTTCTTACCCATTCAACCCGGTGGGCGAAACCAGCGAAGCGATCCACCGCCGCCTGAATTGCCGTCGGGTCCACACCGGCGGCCGAAGCAGCCAGGGAAGCCGCCATGATGTTTTCACGATTGTGCGCGCCGAGAAGCTTTGTTCTCTCCAGGCTCAGCTCGAAGGATTTGTCCGGGGAGACCTCGATCCGGATAGCCCCGTTGATGAAGCCGGCATCCGCTGCGAGATCCGAGCCGCTGAACAGGAGGACCCTGCCCGGAACCTCTGCACGGCGTTTACGGCAGACGGGATCGTCTGCGTTCAGGATCGCGAAATCGCCGCTCTTCTGCCTTCTGAAAAGCGAGATCTTGGAGTCGGCGTAAGCATCAAAATTGTCGTAGCGGTCCAGATGGTCTTCCGTTACATTGAGCAGCACGCCGATGTCCGGGCGAAAGGCGGTGGCGGTGTCGAGCTGAAAACTGCTGATTTCAAGAACAAGCATGTCAGCCGGTACCCCGGTGAGAATCCACTGGCTCAGAGGGGTTCCGATGTTTCCGCCGACAAAGGGTTTTTTCCCCCCTTGCCTGAGCATCTCCCCGAGCAGGGCGGTAGTGGTTGTCTTGCCGTTTGTGCCGCTTACGGCTATTGTCGGCAGGCTGACTTGGCGCCATGCCCAATCCAGTTCGCCGAGTATCTCTATTCCTTTTGCGCCGGCCAGTTGGAGCGGCGCCATATCCAGGGGGACGCCGGGGCTGACGATTATCTGTCGGGCTTTGAGAAAATGCTCCGTACTGTGATGGCCGAGATGGAGACTGCAGCCAATCTCTTCGAGATGGTCCAGCGAACCGTTGAAATCCGCGCGCGAACGCAGATCGGTTGCGGCGACCTCAGCGCCGCGGCGCCGGAGCAAAGCGCAAACCGCCCTGCCGGATATCCCCAGACCGACCACAAGTATCTTTTCCGCGCGGTTCAGATTCACACTCTTTCTCCTGCCATGCCATCGATCACTTTTTCCATGGTCATGTCCCTGGAGCCTTTTACGAGAATCCAGGCAAACGGGGGCAAATCTTCGAGCAGGATCGTAACCGCTTCCTCATGTGTTTTGGCATGGAAGCAGAGGCTCTCATCCAACCCCGCCGCCCGCGCGCCCTTGAGCATCACGAGCCCCATTGGTCCGAGCGTTATGAGCCGACATGGCCTGGCGGCGCCAACCCACTTTCCCACATCGAAGTGGAGGGCGGAGCTTTTTTCTCCCAACTCTCTCATCTCTCCCAGTACCGCTGCAAAGGGGCTTCCCGCGCTGGCTGTGCGGACCGCCTCCACGGCAGCCAGCATGGAGCCGGGATTGGCATTATAGGTATCGTCGATCAGAACACGGCCGTTCCGGAGTTTGATCGACTGCATGCGCTGGCGCATCGGTTCGTAAGCCCCCAGGCCGGCTTCGATTTCCTTAAGGGAGGCGCCTGCAGCAAAAGCGGCGGCCGCGGCGGCAAGAGCGTTTTGGGCATGATGCACGCCCAATACCGGCAAAGAGACCTCGAATTCAGCTCCCTTCAGGGAGATTTTGAAACAGGTTCTTCCTTCGGAAACGACGACCCTGGAGGAGGCAAATACATCCGCCGTGTGGTCCTTTGTGGAGTAGGTGATCTTCCGCGCCCGGATGCCCGAGGAGAAAAGCGAAAGTCTCCGGTCGTCCAGGTTCACCACGGCGAAACCGTTTGGCGAAAGCGATTCCCACAGCTTGCCCTTTTCTTCCATAATGAGATCGAGAGACCCCAGTCCCTCAAGGTGCGCCGGGTGCACATTTGTGATGATTCCTACGTTCGCCGAGCCGATTTCGGCAAGCCGGGCCATTTCTCCGGGAACATTGATGCCCATTTCTACCACCGCCGCCCGGTGCTCTTCCCGGAGTTCCAAAAGAGTGAGCGGAAGGCCGATAAGATTGTTGAAATTACCCTTGTTTTTCAACACCTCTCTGGTACGCGCCAGTATGGCGTAAACCATCTCCTTGGTGCTGCTTTTGCCGTTGCTTCCGGATACGGCCACCACCGGAATATCAAACCGCTTGCGGTGACAGCGGGCCAGTTCACCAAGCGCATAGAGGGTATCCCTCACCTTGATCACCGCCGTTCCTGACTGCGGAAAAGGCCCGCTCCACTTCGATACAACCAGCGCGGCGGCCCCTTTTTCAATGGCGTCAGGGACAAAGTCGTGCCCGTCGTGGTTTTCACCGGCCAGGGCAATAAAGCAGTGCCCGGCGGTCAGTTGCCGGGTGTCGGTGGAAATGGCGTCAATCCCTGCGGCGCTGCTCCCGGAAAGGATCTCGCCTCCAGCCGCTTTCGCCAAATTTTCTACTGTCCAGAACCTGCTCATGCTCTTCAGTCCGGCTCGGTAGAGGAAAAGTATTCTTTCACCACAAGCCTGTCGTCAAAAGGATGCCTGGTCGACCCGATAATCTGGTAGGTCTCATGACCTTTACCGCCAATAAATACAATGTCTCCGGGACGCGCGAGCGAAAGCGCAAGTTCGATCGCCCGGCGCCTGTCACTTTCCCTGGTGTAGCATTTGCTCTCGGGCGCCTTCCCGGAAGGATCGAACCGGGCGAGCGGGGTTTCTTTTATACCGGCTTCGATTTCGTTGAGTATTGAGTCCGGTGTTTCGGTCCGCGGATTGTCGCTGGTGATGATGACCAGGTCGGCCCATTGCGCCGCAACCCTGCCCATTATTGGTCTTTTTCCCCTGTCACGGTCTCCGCCACAGCCGAAAACGGCGATCAGCCGGTTTGAAGTCATTTCGCGCAGGCAGGTGAGGGCCTTTTCCATGGCATCCGGGGTGTGCGCATAATCGACAATCACCTGGAAGCCGCACCCGGCGGGAACATCAACCCGCTGCAGCCGTCCGTCCACGAGCGAAACGGCGCGTATGCCCCGCACAATAGCGTCGCCGGGGATATCGAGCGCGATTGCGGTGGATACGGCGGCAAGAATGTTGTAGAGGTTCAATCTCCCGACCAGGGGAGACTCAATGTCAATTGCCCCTCTTTGTGTCACGATCTTTGCGGTTATGCCTTCGGGGCTGAACCGGACATTTTCCGCGTATACCCCGAACGTTTCCCGTTCTTGCCCTTTTCCCGAGGGGGAAATTCGCCGCTCACTCTCCACCCCTTCGGCGGAAAAGCCGAAGACTCTCGCTCCGCATGCTCCGTTTTCTATGATCTTCCTGCCGTATACGTCGTCGGCGTTGACTACGGCGGAAGAGAGCCGGGGATCGAAGTAGCAGGAAAAGAGCAGCTTCTTTGCCGAGAAGTATTCTTCCATGGTTTGATGAAAATCGAGATGATCCTGGGACAGATTGGTGAAGACTCCGGCTTTGAAGGAGCAGCCGGCGACTCTGCCGAGCGCCAGGGCGTGGGAGGAAACCTCCATTACCACGTGAGATACACCGTCATTGAGCATCTCGAAGAATATGCGCTGCAGATCCAGTGATTCGGGTGTCGTCATGGGAGCGGGAATCTGCCTGCCCGACCACCTGTAGGCGAGGGTTCCCAGCACTCCCGGGCTGTATCCGGCGCACCGCAGGATGCTCTCGATAAGCAGGGAAGTGGTAGTCTTGCCATTGGTCCCGGTGATTCCAATGAGTTCGAGCCGTGAGGCCGGATGGTCATAGAAGCCGGCTGCTATAGCCGCGAGCGCCGCGCGAGTGTCGGCAACGCGAACGAAGGCGACCGGAAAGCCCGCCGGCGCCTCGGCTTCGGCGACGATGCCCGCGGCCCCACGGCTGAGAGCATCGTTGACAAAATCGTGTCCATCGGATCGAGTTCCTTTCACGCATATAAACAGGCTGCCCTTCTCCACCTGCCTGCTGTCGTAGCAGATCCCTGCGATGGGCGTTTGAAGCCCGCCGCTCACGGAAAGAACATGCAGGCTATTTATCAAATCACTTAGGGTTTTCATGCAAAAACCTGCCTAACTGTTTAAGAGCAAATTTCCTGACCTCGAACGCTGAACCATAACCGATCAGAGCGGTACAATCACCCCCTCCCCGCTATCCCGAGGGGGGAGGAGGGATTTTTCTCAAGTGTTGCATCGCATCCCGTAGAGCCTTACCCCCCTTTAAAAAAGGGGGGTAGTCGGCGCCATGTCGAACTGTCTTCAACAGACCCCTGAGTCCGGAAATCTGGAGGCTGTAAGCCCTGCCCCGACATCGGAAGCGCGTTCGGGTTCGACAGACAGCCTGCCTGCCTGAGCCGCGATGTATCCGCCACTTGAACGCCAATATCCCCAACGCAGGCTTTTCCTTTAATACAGCCCGCTTACGCGCCCGTCAGCGTTCAGTGAGTACTGCTCCGGCTGCTCCCTGTGGGTTGTCCTGGGGACAGGGTTGCTTTTCTTCGCGTCGACTATGACGGCGCCGGCTCCCGGATCTTTCCTGGGCGCCGATTTTTTTGCACTTGGCTTCTGAGCGGTACGGGCGCCGGCTTTCGCAGTGCTTTTCTCAACTGCGGCTTGTTTGGAACCGGCGGGCGAGGCGTTTACCATGCGGGTGTTCGGACCGGAAGGATGGGGTATGGAAGGCATAACCCCCAGGTACGGCAGGGCTTTGGCAGCAATTTCCCGGAAGACGGGCGCCGCCACAACGCCCCCATAAATAGCCCCATGGGGTTCGTGGATTACCACGGTAATCGCGAGTTTAGGCTGATCTGCCGGTATATACCCGGTAAAAACAGACGTATATCTATTCGAAGCGTAACGCTTCGTCACGGGGTCCATTACCTGTGCAGTTCCAGTCTTCCCAGCCGCTGAGTAGCCTTCGGGGGCCGCTTTGACGCCGGTGCCGCCCTCCAGAGTCACTAAGGCCATCATGGCGCGGATCTGATCGGCTGTCTTTTGCTGAAGAACCCTCCGCGTCCTGCCGGGTACAAAGTCCCTGACGGCTTTGCCCTCGGAGTTCATTATCTGGCGTGCAATCGTCGGCTGGTTGTATTCGCCCCCGTTCGCTATAGCCGCAACGGCATTGGTGAGCTGAAGGCTGGTCACTCCGATACTCTGCCCAAAGCCGGTGCTAGCCAGATCGATCGGCCGCCACCTCTTGTAGGGCCGCAGGAGCCCTTTCACCTCTCCGGGGAGCTGTATGCCGCTCAAGGCGCCGAATCCGAATCCCTTTATGTAGCGATAGTATTTTTCACCTCCCACATGGAGGGCTATCTTCGCAGCCGCTATATTGCTCGAATGCTTGATCACTTCAGGCATCGTCAGCCAGCCGTAGGGATGAACGTCTTTTATGAGGTGACCTGCCAGCTTGCACTTTCCGTTCTCGCAATAGATCCGATCCCGCTCCCGCACCAGGTTGTTATCGAGGGCCGTGCTCATGAGAAAGACCTTAAAAGTGGAGCCCGGCTCGAAGGCATCGGCGATGGTGCGATTGCGCCAAAGCTGCGCATCCCTCTTGTCCGGAAGGTTCGGGTCGAAAAAGGGCCAGTTGACCATGGCAAGCACCTCGGAGGTCCGCGCATCCAGGACGACCACCTCGGCTGCCTTGGCCCTGTATTTCTGCACCGCTTTTTCAAGCTCGCACTCGCTTACATACTGCACAAAAGCATCCAGGGTCAGTTTCACCCCCTGGCTCTCGGCGGGTTCAGGCGGAGCAGCCGATTTAAGCCAGAGGCACTTGCGCACCCCGTCCCTGAGTTGACACACAGAGGTGGAAGCGCCTCTCAACACCTCGTCGAAGGATTTCTCCACTCCCTCGAGTCCGACCCCGTCCATGCCGACGAACCCGACCACCTGTCCTCCCACCTGGCGATAAGGGTAGAAGCGCTTGTACTCGTTTGTGAGATTCAGGCCGGCTGCTTTGAGGTTTTCTACGGACATTGCCTGCTGATCGGTAAGATGCCTCTTGATCCAGACAAAATGCCTGGTCGCGGCCAGTTTCTTCTCAAGAGCCGACAGCGGTTCGCCAAGCACTCTACTCAGGTTGCCGGCCGTCTTCTTTGCATTATCGATCCGGCTGCCGTCCGCATAGAGGGAGCGCTGAGGGACGGAATAGGAAAGCAGGCGCCCCTGCCTGTCGTAGATCGATCCCCTGTATGCGGGTACGGTGAATGTTGTATTAAGCTGGGCATGAGCCCGTTCGACCCAGACGGAATGCTCGATTACCTGGAGCAGAAAGGCCTTGTAGACGATCGCGCAAAATCCGGCGATTATCAGAGCGTGGAAAAGCACACGGCATGACCAGTAGCGGGAGTTCAGCAGTTTTCGCGACTCACGTCTTTCCCTCATTTGTAGCCGGCTCCCTCTCAGCGGATAAATATCTGTTGGTCATGCCGGGGCGGAGCCATCTGGAACCGGTTCCGCCCGATTTCCTCAAGGCGATAGGGATCACCGAAGCGCGACCACTCCAGTGTCAGCTTTCTTTGAACGGTGCTGTGCAGTTCGAGTTCCTCATATATTTTTGCCAGCCTGTACCCGTTCTGGACCTGCTGCACATAGAGCCAGACATAGAATATTGCACATGTGACGAAGACTGTGCCCAGAAAGACGGCCAGCGACAGCCACGCCCAGATGTGTGACCTCGCGGATTCCTTCTGCTGGAAATAGTAGTCGCTTCCAGTATTTACACTTATCATCGAAGCGCCTTCCGTAATCCTGCTCATCGGCTGTCCATCGTCTGATGATGTTTGGGCGGGTCATGCGCCCGCGTTTCTTCCTCTACCCGCTTTGCCGATCTGCCGCCCGGAGCTACAGACAGGGGTCCCCCCCGGCGGGGGTAGTCCCGCTGCAGTCGAGCCTCCAGGTGTAGCGCACCGGTCTCCACAGCCCGTCTAAAAACACTTTTGGCCTGGGCGGGGAAAATGGTTCACCAACGTCAGCAAGATCGCGCATGAACAGGAAAGGATGTGAGAAGCACCTGTTTTTCGGAATTCCTCGTTTCAAGGCTGTCTCCTGCATGGCCGCGGACCTTTCTTCTCTAAAGTGAAATCCCTGCTGTTGAGGCCCCCTGATTGCTAGTGTCTCTTCCCATCCTCCCCTGGATTGTTCAATTTCCCTCTCTTCCACCAGGAAGAAGCTCCGGACGGCCAACCAGGGCCGCCCGGATAAGCCCCTCTCTTCTTCCTTCCCTCTTCCCCGGAAAAACCCCCTCTTGCTATGACCCCTTTCGGGGTATCGGTCCAACCTTCCCGCGGGTCCCCTCAAACCCGTAAGAAGGTTGAACCGTGGCGCCGACACGTTCATCGCCGCCGTGGAAGGCGGCGCTACCCGGTGCGCTATGCGGTTTCTTTCTCTATGGCTCTGAGCCTTGCGCTGCGTGCCCGCGGGTTGCGCTTCTCCTCATCCGGCGAAGGCCGGAGAGCTTTTTTCGACAAGAGCCGAACGAGCGCTCTTCCCTCGCATTCGCACGCAGCGCGCTCGCGCGGACAGCGGCACGACTGTGCCCAGTTCCTGAACGTCTGCTTAACAACCCGGTCTTCGAGCGAGTGAAAGGCCACGACACAGAGCCTTCCCCCGGGTTTGAGGACATCCAGCGCCTCGGGCAGAAAATGCTCGAGTGATTCGAGTTCGTGGTTGACCGCGATCCGCAATGCCTGAAACGAGCGGGTGGCGGGATGAATCCGGAGGCTGTCCCTGGTTCGGGGAACCGATCTCCGAATCAGCTCGGCCAAATCCCGCGTATCCCTTATTGGTTGCTTCTTCCTGCGCTCAACAATCGAACGCGCAATTTTCCTTGATAGCCTCTCCTCCCCGTACCGGTAGATCAGGTCGGCGAGTTGCTTTTCCGGCAGCGTATTTACAAGGTCGGCTGCGGTAACGGGCAAATCACGGCTCATGCGCATATCGAGCGGTCCTTCATGCATGAAACTGAAGCCGCGCTCGGGGTCTTCGAGTTGATAGCTGGAGACCCCGAGATCAACTGCGATTCCGTCAACTTCCCTGATTCCGTGTGTGCGCAGGACGCGGCGGATTTCGGCAAAGTCAGCCTTCTCCAGAATGAGCCTTCCACCGTATCCGCCAAGCCTGCCACGCACTCTTTCAATTGCATCGACATCCCAGTCCATGCCGACCACGACCCCCTCCGGCTCGCTTCTGTCGAGTATGGCCCGGGCATATCCTCCCCCTCCGATTGTGCCGTCTACGTACACCCCTCCCGGCCTGCACTGAAGAAGCGCGATAATTTCCTCAAGCATGACCGGTATATGTTGACTTTCCTGCAGGCTTTGATCCATACTAAAGCCCGGAATTCGCTATAGTTTCCATGATCTTTTGATGATTTTGCTTGTCCTTTTCCGCCTGTACTGCCCAGGTCGCCTTGTCCCAGATCTCGAAACTGGAAAGGACACCGGCAAGAATGACTTCCTGGTCAAGGCGGGCCTCCTCCCGAAGCAGGGGCGGGATAAGTATCCTGCCCTGGTTGTCAAACTCGCACACCTCAGCGGCTGAAACGACGCGCCTGAGAAAGGAGCGATGCTCAGGATGCACTTCCGACAGAGTCAATGCTTTTGCTTCAAGCTCGTCCCATTTTTCAGGCGGATAGGCGACGAGGCAATCTCCGTATTGAGCGATGACGAGGGCATCGGTGTAATGTTTTTGCAGAATTTCTCTGAATTTCGTGGGAATGCGGAGGCGCCCTTTAGCGTCGAGCCGGGCTACTGAGCGTCCTCTGAAGCTTGGTGATTCCAAGATACCCACATTTTACCCCTTTTGCCCACATTTTACCACATTGAGGACCTTTCTATATTCCTTAAAGTGAATTTGTCAAGCTATTTTTGCGCCCTCAAACTCGATCTGCTCAGAATAATTGGTCATTTTTCTTCCAGTGTGTTAAACACTTCCTTGAGCAAAGGAATGCCTTCAGGGGTATTCCACAGGGCTCGAAAAGCCTCTGCTCGCACCCCATTGGCCTTCCCACCATGGAGCAGAGGCTTTTTATCCCGCATACCCCGTGAGGAACGAATGAACGCGGACGATGAAAAAATCTTGAAAATGGCTAAGGAAATCCTGGTGAAGTTTATCGAACTCGGCAGGGTCTCCCCCACCAACTTCGATGAAAACTTTCGCAGCGTTTTCTGGACCATCAAGAACACCGTGGTGAGCGCCCAACTCCCCGAGGATCTGGAACTCCCCAGCTCTGAAGGTGAGAAGCCACACGAAGTATAGACCGGTTTTTCCCGGTAATTCTTCCCCTTGCACCCCCCCCCCCGCCGACACCCTGTTTTGAGAACGCAGAATTTCGGATTTTCGTTGGACATACAGCGCTTTGGTGATGTAAACCGGTAATGGGGAACAGAGTCTTTTCCCCGTCAATAGCTCATTACACCAGGGGGGATGTAAAATGAAAGGTATGGGTAGTTTTTGCGGTATGGGTGCTGCCGCGGCTTTCGGCCTTTTGCTGGTTCTGGGAGGATGTGCTTCGGTTCAGACTGCCGACACGGCAAAACCGGCTTCCGGTCTCCAGGTCCAGGAAAAGGCAGTCTCGGCGCCCGTCCCTGCAGCGCCGGTGATCGTGAGTGCACCATACTATCCGGCGCCGACTACCATGGATTTGTGCGGTGAACCGGTTCCTCTGCATCTGCAGGAAGTCTACGAGCGCTTCGATAAAGAGTTCACCCTTGTCGTCTACAATCATGCCCAGGTCTATCTCTGGCTGAAACGCATGGAGCGCTATTTCCCTGCGGCGGAGGAACGTTTGCGCAGGTACAATCTGCCGGATGATTTGAAGTATGTGGCTATAGTGGAGAGTGATCTGCTGCCGAACGCCTGTTCTCCGAAAGGAGCTGCGGGCCCCTGGCAGTTCATGCCGAGCACGGGATCTGCTTACGGGCTGGAGCAGAGAGGATCGATCGACAAGCGCTATGATTTCGAAAAATCCACCGACAGCGCATTCATGCTGTTACGCGATCTGTACAAGCGGCACAGGAACTGGTCTCTTGCCCTTGCAGCATACAACTGCGGCGATAAGCGCATATTGGATGAGTCGCGCGCAGTGGGTGTGAAAGACTACTATCATTTGAAGCTGCCTCAGGAGACAGAGCGCTACGTTTTCAGGATTCTTGCGGTTAAGGCAGTATTGAGCAACCCGGCGAAGTACGGCTACGACCTCCCGAAAGGATGGGGATACCAGGAACTGAAACTCGACAGAGTGAACGTCTCGCTCTCCCGGCCTGCTTCTATTCAGTCGCTGGCGAGCGCGGGGGGTATAACCTACCGTGAATTCAAGCGTTTGAATCCTGTCTTCCGCGCAGACGACATACCCTCGGGAAACCATGAAATCAATTTCCCTTCCGGATACGGTAAAGTCTTCGAGCAAAATTTCAGGGCAGGCAGCTCCCAGACCGCAAGCTCGGAGAGTCTGGCTCTGCAGAAGGAAGCCCCCGCTCCTTCCGCTGCCTCTGCCGTTTCCTCACCGGCGGCTGTAAAACCTGAGCCGGCCAGGGTACAGCCAAAGGCTCAGCAAAAAACCAGGGAGAAATCTCATACGGTGAAGAAAGGGGATTCTCTTTCGTCCATAGCGCGGAAGTATAGCGTCAGCACTCAGGCGCTCAAGAATGCAAACAGGCTGAAGAAAAGCGACTTGACACCGGGTCAGAAGCTGCTGATTCCGTAGGTAATTTTCTAAATTCAAAAATCAGGAATTCTTTAAGGAGCGCCGATGAGAAGAACCGGCTTCCTGTATGACCAACGTTTTCTGCAGCATAAGACCGGCCCCGGACACCCGGAGGCGCCCGAGCGGCTGCAGGTGATCCACGACGCGCTGGATGAAGCGGGGGTTTTGTCGGACCTCGTGCCGATTTCCGCCAGTGCGGCGAAAATCAAATGGATCGAAAAGGTTCATTCCCCGCGGCACATATACAAGTTCGAAGAAGCTTGCATGCTCGACCTCGGCGAGCTTGACAGCGCCGATAACCAGATCAGCCCGGAGACCTATGAGACGGCTCTGCTTGCAGTCGGCGGCATTCTCAACACGATTGATCTGCTGATGGAAGGAAAGATCGACAACGCCTTCTGCGCCGCCCGCCCGCCCGGCCATCATGCCGAGGTCAACCGGGCACTGGGGTTCTGCTATTTCAACAACATCGCCATCGCCGCGACCTATCTGAGGGTGCACTGGAATGTGAACCGTGTCGGGATAGTCGATTTCGACGTCCATCACGGCAATGGGACACAGCATATTTTTGAAGAAGATCCCAGCGTCTTTTATTACTCCATACACGAGCACCCCTCTTTTGCCTATCCGGGCACGGGGCGTGAGTTTGAAAAGGGGACGGGACCGGGGCTCGGCGCCACCCTGAATTCGACTATCCTGCCCGGCCAGGGAGATAAGGAATACCGTCTCAAGATCGAGCGAGACCTGATTCCCGCCTTCGATGATTTCAAACCCGAGGTGATTCTGGTTTCAGCCGGCTTCGATGCGCATGTCGAGGACGATATGTCCGATATCAAGCTCTCGACCGAAGGTTTTTCCTGGCTGATCAAACAGGTTTGCCAGTTGGCGGAGGCGCACTCAGGCGGTCGCCTCATTTCCGTTCTCGAAGGGGGGTACTCGCTCAAAGTGCTTCCCGAATTGATAGTCAACCATGTGAAGATTCTCCTGGAAAAATAGCCGTACGGTTCAATTGCAAAAAAGGGGACAAGATGTTCATTGATAAATCAATGACCAAAGATGTTTTGACCATTGGCCCGGATGCCTCGATTGCAGAAGCGCACAGCCTGATGACCAAAAACAGGATCAGACATCTGCCCGTGGTCAGCAGTGAAGATTTTCTTGTTGGCATCGTGACCGACCGCGATATAAGAAGCGCCCTGCCCTCGACACTGCTTACCAGGAGTGAACAGGCCGAGGAAGAAAGAGGACTCGCCTCGCTGAAAGTCAAAGACATCATGACCCCCCACCCGGTAACGATTTCCCCGACCGATACCCTCGAAGATGTGATCATGCTGATGCAGCGCATGAAGGTGGGCGCCTTCCCCGTGGTGGACTCCGATGGCAGGCTTAAAGGTATCATCTCCGTGCGTGATCTCATGCGGGCATTTGTAAACGTGCTGGGGCTGGAAGAACCCGGCGCGCTCCTCGGCATTGTCGTCGAAGACAAGGTCGGGCAGATGAAGAGGATTGTCGATGCCATTACCGAGGAGGGAGTGTCGTTTGGAAGCATACTGGTGGCAAGGACCTGGGAGGAGGGCAAGCGAGCCGTTTTCCCGTACCTCCTGACCAGCAACATTGCCCGGGTGCGAAAAAGGCTCGAAGAGCTGGATTTTGAGCTTCTGGACCCCATGGAATGGTACCTGGACCAGATACCCAGGAAGTAGTCCGGCTCAAGTCAGAAAAGCCACTCCGGCCAGTCATAAAAATGCCGGCTCTCCATCGGGATGAGCCGCCATCTTGCGCACCTTCTGCGCGCTTTCATAGCCGGAGATTGCATCCGTGTGGACTCCCGGAGCGACGGCCGGGCCATCGGAGGGGAAGTTCTTCTCATTGCAGCAAAAGCCGGGAATGAGCGCAAGTCCGGCCGATGTCCGCACGGCTATCGATTGCCCGCCGGGTGTATGGCCGGGGGTGAGGTAGAGGTTGATCCCTTCCATCAGCTCGAAGTCTCCCTCCACCGTCTCCACGTTGAGTCCTTCGAGAAGGTCCGGGAACATGCGATAGTCTATCGGATGAGGATTCAGGAAGAAGTCATACTCGGCTTTTTGAACGATTATCTTTGCATTCGGGCATTTATAGTCGTTTTCGCAATGGTCGTTGTGCAGATGGGTGTGGATAATGATATCAACGGCCTCTGGGGAGAGCCCGTGTGCTTCCAGGGCCGCCTCGAATTCCAGGGCTTCAATGCCCAGCTCGGTGCGGACCCGGTCGGGAACGACGAACTGGTCAAGACCGGTATCGACCAGGATGTTTTCCTTCGCCCCTTTTATCAGAAAGGCGTAAATCCCCATCCAGATAGTCTTGCCATAGCCCCGTAGATAGGTCATGATCCCCTGGTCGGTTTCCCTGGCCCCTACCATCAACGGGTGAATCGTGTACCGGCGCATTCCGTTCTCCTTTTTGAAAAAACTGAGGTCGTTTTCTCCATGATCATGAATGATATTCCTCGTAATGGCAAGTCCCGGGCGGTACAATTTCTTCTCGTGGACAAAAGGGAAGGGAGCGAAGGCATGCCATGCCGTCCGCTCCCCGAAAACATTTGCGCCTGAAACGGTAAACGCCCGACCCCGCCGGGTCACGGCTTTCTTACTGCCGCTGCAGCGGCCTCCTCTCCATACTGAGCCATTCTCCCAGCACCTCGTTTCCCATTGCAAGAGAGACCTTTCCTTTGGAGTCCATCTTCTTTCCCGGGGCCCGTGATTGATCCCTGGAAGCGATAAGGTCGAAGAAACGGCCCCACATCTTTGCCGGTTTTTTCAGAATTTCCATTGTACCCTCCTTATTGGGTTCATAACGCTTATTCGTCCCGAAAACTCGCCTCCGGGTCCGATTGTGCGTTGTTGGCCCTTGATTACCTCAGGTTATCATTATGTGTCAAACTATAATAATTCATACTGAACATTACTCAAGGTTATGGAGTTTTGTAAATTTATAAGTTGCTATGCCGCGAAAAAAAGGACCGCGATATTCTCACGGTCCTCACTGCATTGCGTTATCCGGTACGGTCTCTATGAGGCAGCCGTTCTCGCTACCGGCTGAATACGGCCTTCCGAATAGTGCGTCTTAGGGGCCTACGCCGAAAACATTGTCTTCAAATCGTTCTTCGCACAGGCCGCCGGTACATTTCATACATCTCCTGGAGTCACAAACCAGGGTATCCAGTCTGATCGAGTCTTTTTTATCGTGAGTTTCCATGTCCTGTTCCTTTCTCCTCTACTCTTTCGCGTAGAAGGCGTCCAGTGACGAAAAGATAAGACTGGGAAGAGGCCGGTTCAAGATTCAGGGGCAAAATTTCCTACTAAACTAGTAGAGATAGTTTCCGTTTGCGAGTGACGCTTCTGGGCGCGAATCCTTCTTTGCACATAATGCTTAGCTTAAAAGAGTACTCTCAAATCCTTCACCGGAAACCCGGCGATTTCATCCCCTATTGAAGGAGGAACTCTATGGATCTTGTCCTTAATGACGAAGCGATCAAGGACCTCGTGCAAAAAAAAGACGACTATTGCGTGTCGCTCTTCCTGCCTACACACCGGGCGGGGAGAGAAACCGAGCAGGATCCAATCAGGCTGGACAATCTGCTGCGGAAGGCCGAAAAAGTACTGACCGGCAGAGGGATGCGGGCGCCCGATGCCAGAGAACTGCTCACCCCCGGATTTGAGCTGGCGCGAAACGGCTTTTTTGCTCGCAGCCTCGGGGACGGTCTCAGCATATTCATAGCAAGGGATCATTTCCGGTATTTTCGGACGCCGATTCATTTCCAGGAGCATCTGGCAGTCGGAGGGAAGTTTTTCATAAAGCCACTCGTACCGATACTCAATGCGGGGAAAAAGTTTCTCATTCTTGCCATGAGTCAGAAGTTGGTGCGTTTCTTCGAGGCCACCGAGTTCGGAATACGCGAAGTGGAACTCAAAGACGTTCCGCAGGGCATGCAGGAAGCGCTGGGCTACGATGAATCGGAGGCAAGGCTTTTGTTCCGGACGATCCCGCAGGCCGCCAACTCCAGGGGGGTTCCCATGTTCCATGGGCATGGCGGGGGAATCGAAGACGGCAAGGAGTATATCTGGCAGTACTTCAGGAAGCTCAAGGAGAGCCTTCATCCCTACCTTGGCGGCGAGAGCGCTCCTCTGGTTTTTGCGGGGGTAGAATACCTGTTTCCGATTTTCAAACTGGTAAGCTTCTATCCAAACACTGTGAGTGAGGCGATCGAAGGAAATCCGGATGGACTCGAGCCCCAGGAATTGCTGAGGCGGGGGTTGGAGGTTGTTGCCCCCTACTTTCGCCGGGAGCAGGAAAAAGCACTGGCAAGGTACCGGGACCTGGCGGGCGGCGTCCTTGTCTCGTACAGCCTGGAAGAAATCGTGCCCGCGGCTTTGAGCGGCCGGGTCGACACCCTGTTCCTCGACACGGAGATCCAGAGATGGGGGAAGTTCAACGCGGAAAGAGGCATAACGGAACTGCATGAGTCCGAACAGGATGGCGATGAAGAACTACTCGATCTGGCGGCCTCGCAAACCTACCTGAACCGGGGCAGCATCTACGCCCTCAAAGCCGGAGCAATACCGGGAGCAACGGAAATCGCCGCTATCTTTCGGTACTGAAAGGGAAGATCGCCGCTGCTTTCCCGCGACCTTTTCCCCGCCCTTCACCCCCCACAAGGGACGAAGGAGCGGGAAAGGTCGGAGGATCAGCGTGGCCCTTACAGCTCCCGGAAAATGAAGCTCACCCGGCCCAAAACAAATCGATGGATATCTTCGACGGAGGAAACACCGAATTCCACCGGCTGATAAACTGTGTTGTCGGAATAGAAGAAAACCCTGCACCCGTCCTTTTGCTCAAAAACCGAGACGCGCTTGACCGCGCGTTCACCGTCCGGCAGGCGCACGAGATAAATTTCGCCGGTCCTGGGCCGATCCCTGCTCGCACGCTCCGCATCCAGGAGTATCAGGTCGCCCGGGTTAATGGTCGGTGACATGAAATCGCGCCGCACCCGGGTCAGCAGAAATGACTTGAAGCGCTCTTCTCCCGGATCAGGGCTGCGCCCCACAACCCACGAGCGCTTGACTGCGACGTAATCGAGCACCCCGTCATGAACCAGTTCTCCCTCACGGTCGATGATCCACGTCTCGATAAGAGGCAGAAGCACATAGCCTGCTGCCGGATTCATTCCCCCTGCTGCCGGGGCAACGGGGTGATCGCTCAGATACTTCGGACCGGCGCCCATAAGGAGCCACGTAGCGCTAACGGCAAATCTCTGGCGCACAGCGACAATAAAATTAGAATCAGGCACATTTTGTTGTTTCACATAATTAGGCGATTCATCATGGCTCAAAGCTCGGAATTGTTCAAGCGGGTAGTTTGCGGGGAGCGTGCGGCCTGCCGGTCACCCGGGCATCGGCCGCCTGGACAGGGTGGTGTGAAGAGGGGGTGTGGCCAGACCCTGTTTTCCAAAGTTGAAATCGAGCGGAACCTTGGTTTTCTTCATTCAAATTGCCGGAGGTAAACATGGGGATCATTGACATTGTTTTTATGGCAGGCATAGGAGCGATATTCGTGTTCTTCATATTCAAAATGGCCAAGTAGGACACGAAGATCGAGTTAGGCCACGTTATTTTCCCCCTCTCCCCTCATCTCCGCCACGCGTGGACGCCGTCCCGCGTGGCTGCGGCTTGGCCATAACCCTGGCGCCATGCCCCTGCAAGCAGATTTGATCCCGGACGAGAGTACTTATTGCCTCATGACGGCTGCGAGTTCCCCTATGATGGCTTTTTTGAGAAAGTCCTTGTCTGCCCCGGAGAGCATGGGGGGCAGGGCAGGCGCGGCAGTAAACCGCAACTCGATTGCATCAGCCAGGCCGGAGAGGATTCCCGGAAGGCCCGGGGATTTAACCGCCAGCGGTTCCACTTCCTCCGGCACGTCCAAATCAACATCCATGAGCACTTTTTCGGGAAGTGAAGCCGCAACACTCTCCGCCATCTGTTCGACCGCAGGCTCAACAGTCTCAAGCGCCGCGGCTACGCGCGTCTCCAGGGGCCATGTCCGCTCCTCTGTCTTCACAATCCCGGCGGTTGCATCCGGAGCGGCCTCCGGTGCGAATGCGGGCGCTACAGTGACTGCGCCTTCGGACATTTGCATGTTGGGCGCCTGGAAGGCGTCGTAGACTTTGGAAAATGCGGCGGCGCGGTCCGGATCTCCGGAGAATGTGGCAAATTCCGAAAGCAGTTTGAATATCATACTGCTTTGACTGATCTCCTCCACGATTTGCTCCAGGACGGCGCCCGACTCATCGGCCTCCCCCATTTCCATGAGGGCCCAACCCAGCAGCACCCGCGATCTCAGGTGGTCAGGGTGAGATTGCAGCCCTTTTCTGCAAACATCGGCAGCCTCCTCCCACTGGCCGGCGGAGCACAATTCCTCCGCCAGAAGAGCAAACACGCGCGAGTCCGGATCGAGCTTGAGCATCTGCCTGTAGAGTTGAATACTGTCCGTCGAAGATGCCATTTCTCCCTCCATCGGGATTTCTATGAACCTGGAACTTCAGCCGGTTGATTATGGCTGCAAGTTTACCGAAAAACAAACGTTATTCGCCTTTAGATTATCCACGATACGCGGTCAAGAAGATTTTCCCGGGGGTGGCCTGCGCAGAGTCTTGTCCTGTCCGGGAAACCTTGCTTGGAGCATTTCCCCCACCTTTTCCCGCTCGTGGGCGACTCTTCTCCTGTTATCTTCCTTGCGCGCCGTGGCTCGCGCTCTCTCTCCAGCCAGCTTTAGCTGCAGATCGCCTCTTTTGCCGCGCAGTGAACCCGCAAGACGCCTGACACCTGTCTTATTTTTTCTCAGGTCCTGTGCGCTCATTTTTTCGAGGCTTATAAGCTTTTCAATATTTGATCGAATCGCCATGACCATGCTCCATAATAATGTCCCTCTGCCCAAAGAGGCATTGTGAGAATTTTTCTTTTAATAACAAGAATTTAAAGATGGAAGCTCAGATATCAAGCGAGGCAGCGGGCAAATCCTGCCGCAGGCGCGTGGCCATGATATGAGCGCGCCTCAGGGGTTCAGGTATTCGGTATCGTCCCAGGCAACGGGCAACAAGGCGCTTGGATGATTCAATATCGGACAGGTGGCCGGGTGAGATATAAAGGGGCTTGACGCCATCCCTGGAGCAAAAGACCGCTCCAACCGTCTCGCCATTGAGAAGCAGGGGCTTGCTGCACCCTTTGCGCAGGACCAGGGGGCCATGGTCTCCGCACAGCCTGCTTTTGGCGCAGCCCACAGTGGGTACGCCAAGGCACAGCCCCAAGTGAGCGGCGAATCCCAGTTTTCTTGGATGTGCTATCCCCTGGCCGTCGCACAACAGGAGGTCGGGTTTATCCTTCAGCTCCTCCCAGGTCCGGAGCAGTGGCGGGACTTCTCTAAAAGAGAGCAATCCCGGCACATAAGGAAATTCGACCCTGCAGATCCGGTGAACCGCTTCGAGCACCAAGAGATCCGGCCAACTGAAGGTAAGGATTACCGCAATCAGCAGGTCGGTGGTCCTGGAGTAGGAAATATCGGCTGCCCCCAGAGTCTTGATGCGTGTGGGAAGGGGCTGCAGTTGCACACGGCTCGCCAGTTTTTTCTGGAGCGCAATGGCTTCTCCGAGAGTAAGATTCCATTCATGCAGATCCAAAAACAATACCAGCTACGCGCACCGCGAAAAACCGCACGAACGGCACACTATGCAGCCGCTTTCGTGTTCGACCGCCCCTCCGCAATCCGGACAGGCGCCCATCTGGTCCGAAAACGAGTCCTTGATATCGGCGTGGGCATACTGGTTCAGAACCTTGGCTATGGCATCCGAGCACGATACGACCTGTTCGCCGTTTCTCCAGGTCGGGGATGGACATCTTATGCCCACCAGTTGCCTGATGACTGCTTCAACCTTCACCCCCGAGCGCAGGGCGAGCGAAATGAGCCTGCTGGTGGCCTCGATCTGTGAATAGGCACATCCTCCCGCCTTGCCCATCTGGGCGAAAACCTCGCAAAAACCGTATTCATCGGAGTTGATGGTTACATACAATTTTCCGCACCCGGTGTTTACACGTTCGGTGACTCCCCGGGTGGAATCGGGACGGGGGCGCGGTTCCACCTGCGGATATTGTGTTTTTCGCTGGATATTGAGAACCTGCACATCCCGGCTTCCATCCCTGTAGATGGTCAGGCCCTTGCACCCCAGTTTGTAGGCTGAGATATAGGCCTGGTAGACATCTTCCACCGTTGCGGAGAAGGGGAAGTTGATCGTCTTGCTGACCGCATTGTCCGTGTGCTTCTGGAAGGCTGCCTGGATCTTGATATGCCACTCAGGCTCTATGTCATGGGAGACGACAAAAACCTGGCGAACATCTTCGGGTATCTCCGGAAAGCTCCTGATGGTGCCTTTCTGGGCAATTTTCTTCATCAGTTCTTCCGAGTAGAACCCGCGTTTTTTTGCGACTTCCTTGAAGTAGGGATGGGTCTCGACCAGTTCCTCCCCGTCCAGGACCTTGCGCATGAAACTGAGCGCAAAAATCGGCTCGATTCCGCTGGAGCATCCGGCGATGATACTTATTGTGCCGGTGGGGGCAATGGTTGTGGTTGTGGCATTTCGCATGGTGGGTGTTTCCGGCCGGTCGAAGAGCGAGCCCTCATAGTTCGGGAAATTGCCCCTGGACTGGCCCAGATAGGCGGAAGCCGACTTGGATTCCTTCTGGATGAAACCCATGACTTCTTCGGCAGTCTGCACAGCCTTTTCTGAGTTGTAGGGAATTCCCAGTGCGATCAGCAGATCGGCAAAGCCCATCACGCCCATGCCGATCTTGCGATTTGACCTTGTCAGCTCCTCAATCTTTTCAAGAGGATACCTGTTGGCCTCGATAACATTGTCCAGGAAGTGAACCACATCCCAGACAACCGCCTTGAGGTGTTCATAATCGATTTCACCATTCGCATGCATGTTGGCCAGGTTAATCGATCCCAGGTTGCAGGACTCATAGGGAAGCAGCGGCTGCTCGCCGCAGGGATTCGTGCTCTCGATAGCCCCGATATGCGGTGTGGGATTATCCCGGTTCATGGCATCGATGAAAATGATTCCCGGCTCTCCGTTTTTCCATGCCGACTGCACGATACGGTCGAACACATCGCGGGCGGAAAGCCTGGCGACCTCTTCGCCCGTGCGCGGGTTGATCAGGGGATAGTCCGATCCGGTTTCCACGGCCTGCATGAAGCTGTCGGTGACCGCCACCGAGATGTTGAAATTGGTCATCCTGTCGTTATCGGTCTTGCAGGTTATAAATCTTTCGATGTCCGGATGATCAATGCGCAGGATGCCCATGTTTGCCCCGCGTCGGGTCCCGCCCTGCTTGATAGTCTCCGTGGCGACATCGAAGACCGACATAAATGACACCGGACCGCTCGCCACTCCCTGAGTGGAGAGAACTTTATCGCTCTCCGGGCGGATTCGCGAGAAAGAAAAGCCGGTGCCGCCGCCGCTCTTGTGGATCATGGCGGCGTGCTTAATGGCTTCAAAGATGCTGTCTATGGAATCTTCTATGGGGAGCACAAAACAGGCCGAAAGCTGACCCAACTGGCGGCCTGCATTCATCAAGGTAGGGGAGTTGGGCATGAAGTCCAGGGATGTCATGAGGTTATAGAATCTACGGGATGTCTCCTGGACCTTTTCAGGTCCTTCCAACCGAGCATCCGGCTGGGCGATCGCCAATGCCACCCTCCGGAACAGTTCTTCCGGAGTCTCAACCGGCTCACTTTTCTCGTCTTTGATAAGGTAGCGTTTCTTAAGGACAATTAATGAATTTGGAGTTAGTTTCAGAGCCATTTCTCCGGTCACCTGCCCTGCGGGCCTCTTCTTGGAGCCCGCTGAATAGTTGTCTTCTACGCAGGAGGATACTGGGAAAGCCTCCAGGTTTTCCATAATTTTATCCTTTTTTAGTCGTTTTATGAATCGGAAGGAAGGAAAATAACAGCCCCTTATCAATCGGGTTCATACCGAAAAACAGGGGCCGGAGTCAATAAGTCAGGCAAAATGAAAATAGCGGGATTTCATGGAAAGGGGTCGAATTCGGGTTCATTTCCCTATTATCGCTGAAAACAGAGAGATATCTCGCACTAGCTCACCCGACTATTCTAAATCCGCTCCAGGAAACGGTTTATGCACGGGTGATCTTTATTTTACTTTTCTTTGAGCAGCTTGTTCAAGAACGACTTGCTCCTGAGAATTGCTCCTTCCGGATCCTTGCGGTCAAGGACCTCGATGCTGAGCATGCCTTCGAAGGTTCTGAGAAAAGGCGTGAGCGCCTTCCAGTCGATTGTGCCCGTGCCCAGCTCGGCATGGTCGGCACTGACCCCGTCATTGTCGTGGAGGTGCAGGTGAGCGACCCGGGCGCCCAACAGTTCGATCAGATTCTTCACACCTCCACTGATATTGGCATGGCCTATATCGAGCGTTACTTTCAGCGCCGGACTGTTTACCACATCGACCCATTCGGCGATATCTTCAATGGTGGTTAACAGGCAATTGCTCCTGGCGCTGAAATTTTCGACACCGATCAAGACGTCATGACTCTCCGCGAAGGATGCGGCTTCCCCGAGCGATTTCTTGAAACGTTCGATGGCTGACTGTTTCAGCACCGCAGGCGTGAATTTGGGGTTAATCAGCCGCTCGCAGTCGGGAGAGATGTCCGACAGCGTGCCTGGGTGTATTACGACCAGCCGGCCCCCTATCCTGCGGCAGAGCCGGATTGTCTCCTTCAACTGGTTCATGCTCTCATTGAGGTGCCCTGGATTGAGGTCTGCGAGGTTGTTGTTGACGGTGCAGAAATGAACGGCCAGCGCCAGGCGGTTGTCGCGGGCCACGGTCTTGATGAGGTCGATCTCCTTGGCATTTACCGTTCTGGGCCAGAAATCGAAGGCATTGGACCAGATTTCTATACCTTCGAATCCGTTTTGTACCGCAAATTGAAAGGAGCGATGGAAACTCAGCTTGGAGAAAAGCGACCAGGTCGAGAGGGAGATTTTGGGCATGTTTTCCTCGCGTTTCTACGTCATTCCATCGAGGATGCGTTTCTGCTTTGCCTGAGTGGGCCGCTCCCGAAAACGGCGCCGGGCTGTCTTCGGGAGCGCGCCACCTGGAGAAGGAGCGCTGTCGGCTGCTCTTCCCTAAAGCGTTAGCTCGGAGGCTTCGGTAATCTGGTGCCTGAGTTGAAGAAATTTCATCTCCGTATGTTCTCTCGGTCGGGGAAGATCGACATCATACGTTTCGTGCATGCGTCCGGGCAGCTTGCCCTTCAAAGAGATTATCCGATCCCCGAGGTAGATTGCTTCCTCAATATTGTTGGTCACAAACAGGACGGTTCGTTTTTCGGTCTCCCATATTCGGGCAGTCTCTTTTTCCATGAAATACCGCGTCTGGGCGTCCAGTTGTCCGAAGGGCTCATCGAGCAGCATTACTTCGGGACTGTTGGAGTAGGCCCTGGCAATGCCGACCCGCTGTTTCATGCCGCCGCTCAACTGATGCGGATAGTGATTCTCGAAACCGTTCAAACCGACGAGATTGATATAATGGTTTGCAATCTCCCGCCTTTCCTTCTTGGGAACACCGCGCAGCTTGGGACCCAGTTCGACGTTGCCCATTACGGTCTTCCAGGGGAAAAGCATATAGCTCTGAAAGACAAGTCCGCGGTCGGCGCCCGGTCCTTCCACCTCTCTGCCGTCCAGATAGACGCTGCCTGTAGAAGGTGTTTCGAGGCCGGCGATGATCCTCAGAAGCGTGCTCTTTCCGGACTGCCCCGGCCCAAGGATGACCAGGAACTCGTTCTGCTTTACGCTAACGCTGATGTCCTCGAGCACATGGACCCTCTGAGTACCCTTCTGTATAAAGGTCTTGCTGATGTTCATGCAGACGATCTTGTCACTGCTCACTGCTCACTCCTCAATCTTCACTGCTCATCACATCTGAATGGCTTCACGCTTCCAGGGGCAGAGAATCTTCTCCAGCCCGGTTACCAGCAGGGTGGTTCCCCAGGCGACAAGAGCAAGCACCACCATTCCGGCCAGAACGAGAGCCGGCCGTGAGAGTTGCATGCCCTGGATGATAATGAATCCAAGACCTGATCGCGCGCTGACGAGTTCCGCGGAGAGTACGCAGGTCCAGGCAATGCTGACGGAAATCTGCAACCCGGCGAAGATGGCGGGGAACGCTGCGGGAAAGCCCACCTGGAGAATTTCGTCCCGGCGGTTTCCCCCCAGAACGCGAATTACATCATAGAGCTGCGGCTCTATGAGACGGATGCCCATATAGGAGTTGAGCAGGCAGGGTACAAAGGTGCCGACAACGATGATGAAGATTTTCGATGGCTCATCGATGCCGAACCAGAGAATGGCGCAGGAAATCCATGCAAAAGGCGGCATGGGCTTGAGCAGGTCGAAAACCGGTTTGACGATGGCGTTGATGTACCGGTTGAGCGCCATCAGTATTCCCAGAGGTACGGCAATTGCGGATGCGATGGCAAAGCCGATCAGGACCCGATAGGTGCTTGCCCAGATATGTCCCCAGAGGGATTTGCCGGCGATGGTGTCATTGAGCAGCTTGTAGATCTGAACCACCACTGCTTCCGGGGCGGCGATGCCGTTGCCGAGGATTCCGGTGTAGTCGACATATTTCCAGATGCCGAAAAAAGCCGTCAGAGAGACCGCGTAGAGAAACCAGCGATTTTTGAGAAAGGCGGCCAGGGAAAAAGGGCGTCTCTCTTTTACTTCGGCCTGGACTTCGTTGGCAATGCTTGTTGTCGTTCCAGAGGTCATGTCAGCTATCTCCTGATCCCGGCGAGGAGTCGTTTCTCCACTCTCTCTATAATGATACCGATGGCAACACCTGTAAGACCGACACAGATCATGCCGAGCACGACCATGGGAGGCATTGCAAGCCTGCGGCCCATCGTGATCAGGTATCCGAGTCCCTGGTCGGCGGCCAGGTATTCAGCGCCGACGAGTGTGGTCCAGCAATATGCCTGCGAGATGGTCATCGCGCCGAAGACCATGGGCAACGCGGATGGAATGCAGATCTTCTTGAATATCTCCCAGTCGGTTGCGCCGTAGGTCCTGGCCATCTGGATCAGGGTGGGGCTGGTCATCCTCACTCCGACATAGGAGTTGATCACGCATGGGACGATTCCGGAGAGCCAGATAATGAATACCTTTCCCGGAACGCCGATGCCGAACCAGAAGATGGTCAGGGGAATCCATGCCACCGGGGGGATTGGGCGAATCAGCTCGAAAATCGGCCTGGCCAAGCCTTCAGCCACGCTGAACCACCCCATGAGAAGCCCCAGGGGAATACCGACCAGCAGACTGAGGAAAAACCCTGTAAATGCCTCCACAATGCTGATCCATGCATGCTGGGACAAGACCGCTCCGTCCGGGTTCGGTTCGAAGAGCTTCTCCCAGAACAGCGCCGCGACCTGAGTTGGTGAGGCCAGCATGGTGTTGGGCACTACCTCGAATTCGACAATGGCCTGCCACCCTGCAAAAAAGAAGACGATACTCGCCACCGGCAAAATTCTCAGGATAAGCGGTGTTTCAACTTTCACTTGTTCGTATGCCATATTACCTCTCCCAGCCGAATGCCCAATGGAATCGAAGAGCTTACGTCAGGCATGAATGCCATCGAAACGGCCAGATGCCCTGTTGCATCGCATGCTGAAAATCCCTCCGCCCCCCTTTGGAAAAGGGGGCAGGGGGGATTTAATTCATCTACTTATTCACGATCATCTTCAAGTACTTGTCCGTAATGAAATTGAGTTTTCCATCCGGCCCCACTACCTTGGCTGCGTCTTCCTTCTTCAGTTTTCCCTGAGAGGTGAAGAATTCAAGCACGCCAAGCTCCCACTGTTCGACAACACTGGTCCCCTTGGAGGAATCCATCATCTTGACCTGCTCGGCGGCGGTGAATATCGGGTGTTTTTCGAGATCCAGCTTGCACATTGCATCGCTCATCTCGAGGCCGCAGAAGTCTTTCATGAATCTCTTGTAGTCGGGAACAAGCTGATCGACAGGGGTCTTCTTCAGCCAGTCGATACCACGGAAGTAGACCTTCATGAACTTCTTTACAGTTTCCGGTTCCTTTTCCAGGAAGTCCTTATCGCCGACGATGACAATCGGAAGGCCCTTGCCGCAGTTTTTAATATCGCCGACAATTTTCCAGCCCTTCTCAATTCCGACATACATATGAGGCGCCCAGAGAGCAACCATGTCGCCGATGCCGGACTCGAAGGCCGCCACACACTGGAACGGGTCCATATTCTTGATGACGATATCGCTGTCTTTCAGCCCGAATACGCTCAGCCAGGTAGACAGAACAAAATGACTGGAGGAAACGGTAGTAACGATGACGGTCTTGCCCTTGACCGTTTCCGGGCTTCCGTAGACTTCAGGGAACTTGGGATTCCAGCCCTTGACCTTCAGGATGGGGCTGTCCGGGCGGACCAACACTACGTTGGCAAGCGATTCATCGTTGCCGATTGCGATAATCTTTGATCCATAGCGTGCAGCGCCGACAACCGCGGGAGTGCCGCCCAGGGCGCCGATTGACCATTGTTTGGCAGGCAATGCTTCCATCATGCCCATGCCGGAATCAAAGTAGAGAATATTGAAGTCCAGACCCTCTTCTTTGTCCCACCCTTTTTCCTTGGCCCACCAGGTGATAAAGGTTTCGTGCTCCGGCTCCCAGGCCGTGTTGAACTTGATGAGTTTCTTGTCCTCCGCCTTGAGGGCCTCATCCATGAGCGCCACGCCCTCGTCAATCTCACCTTTGGTTACGATGAGAGGCGGCGCCATGGCGATGGTGTTTCCGGGATTGGCGGCCATGGCCATCATTCCCAGCTCACCAAGTCTTTTGGCGACTTCGAGCTTTGGATTCAGCCCGGGGCGGATCTTGGCGGCGACCGGCATGATGGGCTCCCTTGTCTTCTTGTTCTTCACCAGTTCAAGGCCGACAAAGAGTCCCAGGCCGCGAACGTCACCGACGCAGGGATGCTTTTCTTTGAGTTCCAGGGCTTTTTCGAGCAGGTACTTGCCCATTTTTTCCGAGTTCTCGATCAGATTGTCTTCCTGATATATCCGGATTACCCGGACTGCCGCGGCGCAGCATAGAGGATGACCGGCGTAGGTCGCTCCATGTGAGAAGAACTGCTCCTTGAACCGGTCGGCAATGGGCTTGCGCACAATCGCCACTCCAAGAGGCAGGTAGCCGCAGGTGCTTCCCTTGGCCATGGTCATGATGTCTGGAACTGTATTCCAGTGATCCATGGCAAACCATTTTCCGGTACGGCCGAACCCGCTCATGACCTCATCGGCGATCATGAGCACTCCCCATTTGTCGCAAACTCTCCTGAGTTCCGGAAAGTAGTCGGCAGGCGGTACAATGATTCCGTTTGCGCCGGTGACCGGCTCGAAGATAATTCCGCCGACTTTTTCACCGCCGCCTTCCAACTCGATGACTTCATCAACGTATTTAGTGCACTGCATCTCGCAACTCTCCGGCTTCTGGCCGAACATGCACCGGTAGCAGTAGGGCTGCGGAACCGAGACAAACTCGGTGCCTCCGAGCACCTGGGCCCAGTTGCGGGAGTCGCCGGCGGAAAGAGTCATGGCCGTTGCCGTGCCGCCGTGGTAGCTGCGGTAGCGTGCGAGTATTTTCCTTGCGCCGGTATATTGATGACAGATTTTTACGGCGGGCTTCGTTCGCCTCGGTACCGCCGAGGGTGATAAAGCAGCGGGACAGGTCTCCGGGGGTGATCTCGGCGAGTGTTTTGGCCAGAACAGCCCTGGGCCTGTTTGAGAAATTCGGTGCGAAGCCGCAGAGGATCTTTGCCTGCTCGCAGATTGCCTCGATAACCCTTGGGTCCTGGTGTCCGATGTTGTGACTCACAAAGCAGGAACTGAAGTCGAGCCGCTCGCGGCCGTCCTCGGTGGTGAACCTCACACCTTTTGAGCCGACCACGCGCAGCGGGGCCTGGGAAGGCTGGTAAGACCAGGAATGGAAGATATGCTCTACTTCATATTGATCCAGGTCTTGTTTGGTCGCAGGAATAGTATTGAGATCAATCATATTAATCTCCTCGCCCGAATACTTGAAAAGCCACCATAAAGAAGTAATTTTCAGGCAGACAATACCCCTTTCCAACATACAGGGATGGATAAGGTGACACAATGGAATTTTGCGGCCGTGGAAGACGGGCAAAGTCTGCTCGCCTTCCAACGTCCCCCGAGAGCCAATTACCCCGGTGACTCCCCCGCCTTACACCAATCCCTGATCGAGCAGGGATTCGACCACCTTGGTAAATCCCGCAATATTGGCGCCGTACATGTAGTTTCCCGGGACCCCGTATTGAGCAGCGGCATCCAGGCAGCTTTTGTGGATCGTTTTCATGATGGTCTTGAGCCGGGCGTCCACCTCCTCGCGTGTCCAGTTGAGGCGCATGCTGTTCTGGGACATCTCCAGTCCCGATACGGAAACCCCGCCTGCATTGGCTGCTTTCGCCGGGCCGTAGAGTATTCCGTTTTCGAGGAAAGTATCGATTCCCTCCGGGGTGGTCGGCATGTTAGCGCCTTCACTGACGAGCTTGACTCCATTCTGGACCAGGTTGCGGGCATCTACACCGTTGATTTCGTTTTCCGTGGCGCAGGGAAATGCCATATCGGCCTTGTGGGCCCAGAGCGGGTTTCTGCCAAGGATGGGATCTACAGGGGTATATACGGCGGATGGATATCTATCCGTATATTCCTGTATTCTTCCCCTCCTGATGTTTTTAAGCTCCTTTACAAAGGACAGCTTTTCACGGTCGATTCCCGCCTCGTCATAGATGTAGCCGGAGGAGTCGGAAAGGGTTACCGGTTTGCTGCCGAGGTCGAGGAGCTTTTCAACGGTGAATTGGGCCATGTTGCCGGAGCCGGAAACAAGGCTGACCGTATTTTCCATTGTCCTGTTGCGGGTCGCCAGCATCTCGGCGGCAAAGTAGACGCAGCCGTAGCCGGTGGCTTCAGGGCGTATGAGGCTTCCTCCCCAGTTGAGGTTCTTGCCCGTTAAGACTCCTGTGAATTCATTGCTCAGCTTCTTGTACATCCCGAAGAGATAGCCGATCTCGCGGGCCCCTACCCCGATATCTCCCGCGGGTACATCGGTGTTGGGTCCGACATGCCGGAAAAGCTCGATCATAAAGCTCTGGCAGAAGCGCATCACCTCGTTGTCCGATTTTCCCTTGGGATTGAAATCAGAGCCGCCTTTGCCTCCGCCCATCGGCAGGGTGGTCAGGGCATTTTTGAATACCTGCTCGAAAGCCAGGAACTTGAGGATGCTCAAATTGACGGACGGGTGAAGCCTCAGACCTCCCTTATAGGGACCTATCGCGCTGCTCATCTGAATACGGTAGCCTCGGTTCACCTGGATATTTCCCTGGTCATCCATCCAGGAGACACGGAACATGATCACCCTCTCCGGCTCGGTTATCCTTTCCAGAATCTTTTCCTGCCTGTAGCGCGGATTACGCTCCAGAACCGGCTTCACAGACTCCACTACCTCACGGACAGCCTGATGGAATTCTTTCTCGTGAGGATCCCTCGCCTTGATTGTCGCCATGATCTCATTTGTCACAGCACGACTCCTGGTTTAAATGAAGTGAAAATTGCACATCGGGAATTCCTGCCGTCTGCTTTCAAAAACAACGGCTCCTCCAATCTCACGTGGGCTATGTGAGTTGTCTCTTCGACGCGGGGCCGGGATTTGAGCCATTCCCAGTCGAGGAAATCCCCCGCGGTGTCCACCACCATGATGTAGTCGATTCCGAGAGTGGTGATATTGTGAAAAAAGTGGGACCCCTGCGAGGGTTCCGCATGCAGTTTTTCGCTCATGGTCTCGACAATGGCTCCCACACCGGAAATGTCTTCCCATTGGACCGGGATTCCCAGCCACCGATCTGCCGAACCCCACCGGCCGGGACCCACAAGAAGGTATTTTCGTCCCTCGCGCGCGAGCAGGCTGTTAAAATGGCTGATCTCCCCGGCCATTTCCCGCATTCGGGCGGGGTCGAAAGCCTCCGGCTTTACATAGACGATGTCGGCCAGATCCTGCTTGACTCCATTGCCAAGCGAATTCGTCGAACAGCAAAAAGCCTGCGCTATTTCCTCGTCCCGGATTTCCACCTCGACCAGTTCCTGCTGCGTTCCCATCGGTCTGATCTGCAGCAGTGCAAATTCATGCATGCTGCCTTCTCCCGAGGCCAGGTTCAGGGAGAATTCGATTTCCACCGCCCCCCCCATTCCCGCTTCGCAGATGCTCAGAATCTCGGAGAGAATTTCCGGCAGGGGGAGGTAGCGGTACTTGAGAATCTGGGCAAAGGTCAGGACCCGGTAGCCGGGTAGCGAGGAACTGTCCCTGATGCAGTCTTCGTCGGGACTATAGGTGCTGCTTAGCAGCCTGAGCGGTTCTTCCTCGGCAGCATCGGGTATTTCGCGTCTCACCAGAGTGGATTCCTCGTTTATGTCTATGTGAAGTCCGGCCTCTCCGGTCTTGATTGCATAGAAATAGCGCTGAGCGTTTTTCAGAATGTCCCTGACCTGGGAGAACTGAACCAGCGCCTGTGGATACCTGGGAGAAAACCTTACCGTCCTGCCGCCTTCCATGACGACTTTGCCCAGCCCGAGCGCGATATTGGCGATTCCCTCCTCGGGCCTCATGGGCGGGACCGGATAATAGTTACGGGACTGGGCGACACCCGAGATGGCCGGGTAGAAAAATGTTCCGTAATTCCTTCCAACCACCTTTTGAATGATGACCGCCATCTTCTCTTCGTCAGTACGGTGGCGGGTGCGCATGGCAAATGATCTGGGACCGGTAAAATAGGTAGAGGCCCAAACCAGTCTTATGGCGGTTGTCAGTTGCTTGAGCCTCTCTTCGATATCCGGTGAGTCATTGGGAAGCATGTAAGTGCGGTAGAGGCCCGCGTAGGGCTGGCACTGATGATCTTCGAGCAGGCTCGATGAGCGGACGGCCAGTGGGTAGTGCACCTGGGACAGGTATACCTTCAGCTTCTCCTCCAGCCATTCCGGGAACTTGGCGGTACGAAAAAGATCGGCTACCACGCTGTCCGGAAGATCCGCTTCGGAGACGCCCCTGAGCCTGTTGGATTCCATGAATGAATCGAAGCCTTCGGTGGTAAGCACAAGGGTTTGGGGCAGAAGAATGGCGACGCCCGGAAATTGCTGCTGAAGGGCCGGAGCATGCGCAAGGAGGTTCGAAATGAAGACCAGGCCGCGAGCTTTACCTCCCAGGGAACCCTTGCCGATTCTGAGAAAATCGGTCTCCGGATCGAAATCGTTCGGGTTGAAGCTGACCACCACGGCCTTTTGGAGTTGCTTGCGGCGCTCATGGATACTGGTGATGATGAAATGCCGCATGCTCTCGACATCGCCCGAGAAATCGGCCTCCGTGGCAGGACGCAGCTTCGAGGCCAGAATGAACTCTGAACGGGCGAAAAGCCATCGCGAAAAGTCGTTTCGCTGCCAGTGATGGAAGAAGGCTTCTGCGGGGATCGATTGCAGGATTCTTTCAAACGCGCGCAGGTTGGATACCCTGGCAATTTCTTTGCCGCCGGGAAGCCGAAAGATAAAATCACCGAAGCCGAGATGCCCGGTAAGAAAGGAGCGCACATCGTGGTGGAGTGAGGCGGAGTTTTTGTCCAGAAACGAGGCGCGGATTTCTCCCGCCCTGGTCTTGTTCGAGGGCTCGGAGCTGGTCAGAAGAAGGGGAATGTCCGGATTTTCCCTCTTTATGAGCGAGAGCAGGGCGACCCCCGCGGTTTCGTCCAGAATGCCACCGCGAGGGAATCGGACATCGGAGATCACGCCCAGAATATAATCCCTGTACTTCTCATAGATCTCCACCGCCTCTTCATAATTCCGGGCGACGAGGATCTTGGGGCGGGCGCGCATCGTAACCAGCTTGTGCTCTTCGTTCAGACCCTGCTGGATATTAGCCTGGGTCTGAAACATGATCTCCTTGTAGAGAAAGGGAAGAAGCCTCGAGACATACGTCGGCGAGTCTTCGACGAACATGATAACCCTGACTCCCGCAACCGTCGTATCTCGCCTCACGTTCATCTGGTCTTCAACGTGCTTTACAAGGGCCAGGAGCAATTCAACATTGCCGGCCCAGACGAACGCCTTGTCAAAGCCTTTGCATGCGAGCCGATCGGGAGCGCACAGGGGCTCCAGGCCCGCATGGGTCATCAGCACCACCGGCAGATCCGGTTTCTTTTGCTTGAGCCTGGATGCCAGCGCACTGGCGTCCGTATCGGAGAGGCGAAGCATGGTGATGACCATGTCGTAATTCTTCTCATCGAAGATTCTGAGCGCCTCCTCCGTGTTGGAGACCCAGGTCAGCCGAGGCGGGTGGCTGAGGTTCAGCCCGCTGTACTCGGAGATGATCTTTTCGGCCAGGCGCCCGTCCTCTTCCATGATGCAGGCGTCATACAGGCTGGACACCAGCAGTATTTCGCGGACCTTCCTTCCCATGAGTTCGTGGAAGGCCTTGAACTGCGGATCGAGTTCACCGGCGAAATGATCGATTCGGGAAATCATGGTTACGGGTATATTCCCCTCATTATTGTTGCCCCTGCCACCCTCCCCACGGCGAGGATGTAGGCGGCAGTGCGCATATGCACCCGCTTTTCCAGCGAAATTCTCAGTACCTCGGCAAATGCCCTCTTCATGATTCTCTTGAGTCTTTTCTCTACCTCCACTTCCGTCCAGAGGAGTTCTTGCAGGTTTTGTACCCACTCGAAGTAGGAGACGGTGACTCCACCCGCATTTGCCAAAATATCCGGGACCACGAAGATCCCCTTGTCGAAGAGTATGGCGTCTGCCTCCGGTGTAGTGGGGCCGTTGGCGCCTTCCACCATCATGCGGCAGCGAAGTTTTGCGGCGTTTTCGCCGGTAATCTGGTTTTCGAGTGCAGCGGGGATAAGGATATCGCAATCAAGTTGCAGGAGCGCCGGGTTGTCGATTTCGTCCCCTCCGGTCTCGCTGCCGCGAAAACATTGCGATTGAGCCTTGCACGAGAGCGCCCTGGGCACGTCCAGACCGTCGGGGTTGTGGACACCCCCTTTGGAATCACTGATAGCAATGACTTTTGCTCCGGCGGAATGGAAGATTCGAGCGGCTATGCCCCCGACGTTGCCTGCCCCCTGGATGACCACCCGGGCGCCTTCAACAGGAATGCGCAGGCGCCGTGCAGCCTGCTGGGCGCATATGAACAGCCCTCGCGCAGTCGCCTCGAACCTGCCCACCGAGCCGCCCAATTCGATCGGCTTGCCCGTTACTACTCCCGGTACGGTGTGGCCCTTGAGAATACTGAAAGTATCCATCACCCAGGCCATTACCTGAGGATTGGTGTACACATCCGGGGCGGGAATATCCTTGCCGGGCCCGATTATCGGCGCCACCTCCCAGGTAAAGCGCCTGGTCATCTGCTCCAGTTCGCGAATTGACATCTTCTTCGGATCGCATTGCACCCCGCCCTTCGCCCCTCCGAAGGGGATGTTCACCACCGCGGCCTTCCAGGTCATCCACATGGCAAGGGCCCTGATTTCATCGAGATTCACGTCGGGGTGGTAGCGCAACCCTCCCTTGAACGGCCCTCTTATGTCGGTATGCTGAACTCGGTAACCGGTGAACATCTTCAGCTTCCCATTATCCAGTTTGACCGGGAAGTGTACGATAAGCTCCCTTTTGGTCAGGCGGAGCTTTTCAAGTATGCCTTCGTCGACATCGAGGTACTGGGCGGCGAGATCGACCTGCCGTTGCGCGATATGATACGGGTTGATGTCGGGCATAGATTGGTTTCCTGTTCAGCCACGGCTATCCCCGGGGATGGACGGCCGAATCTGTCATATAGCTTTATGGAAACTTGAAGAAAATCTTGGGCCGAGGCCCGATCAAACGCCGCTCTGGAAGGAACCGCCCAACCCACACGCACGGGCGCTGGAGCAAATGAATCTTCTGTGGAGTGGACAGGTAGATAATAGAGCGGCTGGAATACTGGAGTCAAAGTAACAATAATCATGTGTTCGATAACTAATTGTTATAAATTAGAGCCTCTTGCAAAAGTCAGATGGAGGCAGTGAAGGAAACTGAAAAGTGAGCTC
>CAZIJV010000002.1:0-173118 GCA_964539645.1 uncultured Syntrophobacter sp. | reverse complement strand
GATTTGATTACATATTTTTACATCAAATTTGCCTACTGGCCGGAAACCCCGGTTCTACAGGCTGTCCACCGTGACAGTCTGTAGAAAATGAAGAGGAGTGGGCGTGTTTAATATTATTACATTCTTGCTTGTTTTTCTTCTCATCCCAACTAGTCTCTTGGGCTTTGATTGCTCAAGCCTGGAAAAATCCTGGGAAACTAAACGGTATCTCAATAAGGAATATGGGAAGGTCTCAGGATTAAACTATGACCAGCTTGGAGCAGAGCAGATATCAATGTTGAAGAAAATGAACAATAGGATATATCAAGATTATATCAGAGCATTGATCTTTAGCTATGACACAGAACAAACATGTCCTCCGTTCGACCCAATTATCAAATTTATCAATTCTTACTCTGACTTCACTGTAGGAGATGTAACATTTGAAAGGCTTATCAAAATTATAATTGACGATAAGCACAATGCTGATATAATATGGAATATCGATCTAATTATATCCATGGACAAATCCCTAGCTGATGCTTGGGCTGTAAAATTTGGAATGGGTTTCTTGGAAACATTCATAAACCAGTTAAAGACATCTATAATCCAAAATGACACAGACGCGTTACGATATTTCGTAATTTTACTTAATCATTCTGATGGCGCATACGGTGAATACATGGTAGAAAAGACATGGGATATATTGATAGCTAATCCATATCGAGTTCTTTTAAATCTGGACTTATTTGAAGTAGAAAGATTAAAAAGTATCTTGTGTAACTGGAGATCTCAACAGGATCGAGATGATATTATGCATACATTTCTTAGATACCCACCCAGTAATAACAGATCCTTGATTCTGGAATGGTTGACGTGCAGAAAAGACAAAGTTGAAGATGCAGTGCAATGATCGGCTCAGGAGCAGAGGTGAATGGACCTACGACAGGAACATCACGAAGCGATGCCGCCTACAGCCTTTATTCCACAACCCATTACCTTTTCGATGCTTTGGGAAGGCTCGTGAAGATCGTCGATCCCAAGAACAACGAGACCTCCATCATCTATGACAGCCTGTCCCGGAGACGGCAGATGGATCACGTGGACACCGCCTCCGCCTGGGTCTTTTCCTACGACAAAAACGGCAATCTCAAAAGCCAGACGGACTCCAAGGGCCATACGGTAACCTTCTCCTATGATCCATTGAACCGCATTACGGAAAAACTCTATCCCGGCGGCGGTAAGGTGCTGTACGATTACGACGACGATGCCGTTGCGAACAGCGACGGAAAGCTCACCAGGGCGCGGGTAGTGGACAGCGCAGGCGTGGACCAGAGCAGAGTGGAGTTCGCCTACGACAAAATCGGCAGGGCGACCACCACAAAATACATGGTCCGTGACTCATCGGCCGAAGTGTCCAGGTCGTTTGTCAACACCTACGACTCCATGAGCCGTATCAAGAGCATCAAGTATCCCGACAACGAAACGGTGAATTATTTCTACGATACGGGAGGAAACATTTCGCAGATAAGCGGTTATGCGACCTTTCCCTCCTACACGGCCCTCGGGCAGGCGAAGACCATCGCCTACGCCAACGGCGTCGCCACCGACCTCACCTACTGGAACACGCACCAGCGCCTGGAAACGCTCCAGACCACCGGGCCGGGCGGCGCCTTACAGGGCCTCTACTACGATATCTACGACAAAGCCGGAAATATCCGCTCGATCCAGGACAATCTCGCTACTGCGAGGGCGCAGACTTTTACCTACAAGCCGATTCCGTCCAATCCTCTCGCCACGGCCCGCTCCACTGCCTACGGAAACCTGGGCCTGACCTATGACGTTTCCGACAACATCACCAACTATACCCCGGTCGGCGTCTATACTCCCAAGACAGGCTACTCCGGGCTGATCGCCGAGGCCGGACCCTACGTCTTCAGCCACGACAGCAACGGCAACACGAGGGTGATTGTGGAAAATGACGCCCAGGGCGTAGAAGTCGGACGGCGCACGATCACCTACGACTACGACCATCGGGTGATAAGCGTTAACGTAAGCGGAACGGCCACCAGGTGCGCCTACGACTTCAGCGGCATGCGGGTCAAAAAGCAGACCGGAGCAAGTTCCACCCTCTATTTTGGAGAACTCTACGAGAGCACAGACGGCTCGAATCTGAAGCATATATTTGCCGGAAGCCGCCGCATAGCATCCAAAAAGAGCGCAAACGAGATATACTACTACCACACGGACCATCTTGGCAGCACCCGCGTGCTGACGGACAAAAACGGAAACGAGGTGCAGACCTTTTTCTATGAACCCTTCGGCAATACAAAGGCCGTGACCGGCTCCTCGCCTATAAACTACAAGTATACCGGCCAGGAGGAAGACACGGAGACGGGGCTCTACTACTACAAGGCCAGGTATTATGACCCGGTGATCGGGCGGTTTATCAGCCACGATCCGATCTTTCAGGCTGCGTTCGATCCGCCTACCTTCCCGAGGCTGATCAATTTTAATCATCTACCCAAGGAGCCGCCTGTCTATGCTCAGGCTACAGGTGATACCTCGGCATCAATCAGGCGAACAGGTCTTAATCCACTCGCCTATGTCCGGAACAATCCAATCAGCCTTATCGATCCTCTCGGGCTTGTGGATTTGGCCATAGGACCGAGAGACACTGAGGATGATATAAAGCAAGCCTATTGGGCTGAGTACATACCTTCGAGGCCTGGAACCTTCTCTGTTGCTGTACATAAAAATCTAATCACGGGCAACCTTGTGGGAAATGATGGTAATCGTTTGTATATGTTTCAATTAGCTAACATGATCGCCGGACATGATAACTATGTCCCCGGCATGGAGATAGACTTTTTTGTCTGTTATGGAGCCATGGGAGGAGAGGATTCTCTTGGTCAGCACCTTGCTGAAGAAATGAAGTTTGAAACTGGGTATTATACCAAGGTGAATGCGCCTGATAAGCTTATGTGGATAGGCAGCGAGGAGCATTTGGGACAATATTTCATTGCAGGCGAGGATGCGAAAGGCAAATATAACCCTGGCGACCCTGGCAATTGGGTGCAATTTCCAATTCAACCGCAGTCGGTGCAGACTGAAAACTTCTCCGCAGAATTTAGCTTTGGCGGCAGCATGGGAGGCTCAAGTTTTAGTTACAGCTACGGCTTCAGCTTCGGTTTTTAGTGGCATCGGTCATTTTCTCGATTTCTCTACAGGCTGTCTTTTGATAGCCTGTAGAAATCTGGTCTATATTTGAATCTTCAAATAGCAAAAGCGAGAATCGAATGAGAACGTACAAAGTAATCCTGATCCTTGGAACCGCAGCTTTTATTGGAATGCTGAGCTTCCTGATAAACCCGGATTTTGCGCAGATCTGGACAAATAATGCTCTGGCGATAAGAATGAAAGACGGCCTGATCCCGGACGGTGAGATACCTGGATTGAGCGTTAAGGCGTTGAGGGGCTCACCTCTGACTGCACATAGGCTCATGTGGGAATATCAATTTCAGCGTGGGCTTTTACAAGAAGCCAGCTATTGGCAAGAGATCGGGGCGGAGAATGGTGACCTGTTGGCTCAGTACAATCTTGGATATTATATGAAGGAAGGCCTTTGTGGCGAAAGAAACCGCGAAAGGGGAAGATTTTGGCTGTTTAAGGCTGCCAATCATGAAGGCGATAGCTCACTTAAAACTGAGTCATCAAGTCTCTTGAAGGAAATGGGCCAAGCGCCTATTGCTGAAGATAGTCCTTCAGAAGCAACTTTGCCGGGCAATGTGCAGCATTTTCTCTCAGAAAAAGAACTCGCGCGTCTGAAAACAAAATCTTTAGCAGGCTCACCCGAAGCAGCCTTTCGGCTCTACCAGTTCTATGAAAACGACGGTAAAGACGAGGAGGAGAGCAGATATTGGCTGCGGATTGCTGCACAAAATGATGATTCTGTGGGACAATATGAATTTGGCCTTTTCCTTGCATCGAGTGCAGATCTCAAAGATCAACAAAGGGCACGATTCTGGATAGAACGTGCCGCGAAAAACGGAAATCCCGGGGCTGTTGAGTATCTAAAGATCCTGCCGGTAGAATGAGCCTTTACATCAAAATTGGCTCGGGCCAGGCGCCCGAGCCAATTAGCAGAAAACTTTAATGCCAGACCTGAAAAATCCGTTTTCCCCAGCGGCCTTTGGCGCTGCTTGGTTGCTCTCCCGCAGATTTAATGATTGTAGAGAAAAGACGCTGGGTTCCGTCTCAGGGGCGCTGCCGGAATGACGAGGTGTTTGTTCTCAGAGAAAGCAGAGCATGTCCATTACGTGTAAACTCTTTCAACGGCAGCATGGAATATGCGAGCTTTCCGGTGGGCGCCTATACGCCCAAGACCGGGCACTCCGGGTTATCTCCGCAGCCGGTCCCTATAGCTTTACTCACAACTCCAACGGCAATACGCGGGTCATAGTCGAAAAGAACCCGCAGGGGGTTGAAAGCGGCCGGCGCACGATCACCTACGACTACGACCATCGTGTGATAAGCGTTAACGTAAGCGGAACGGCGACCAGGTGCGCCTACGACTTCAGCGGCATGCGGGTTAAAAAGCAGACCGGAGCGAGCAGGACCCTCTATTTTGGCGAACTCTATGAGAGGAGCGCCGACGGCTCGAATACGAAGCATATATTTGCCGGAAGCCGCCGCATAGCATCCAAAAAGAGCGCCAATGAGATATACTACTACCACGCGGACCACCTAGGCAGCACCCGCGTGCTGACGGACAAAAACGGGCAGGAAGTTCAGACCTTCTTCTACGAACCCTTCGGCAAGACAAAGTCCGTGACCGGCTCCTCGCCCATCAACTACAAGTACACGGGCCAGGAGGAAGACCCGGAGACCGGGTTCTACTATTACAAGTCGCGATATTATGACCCTGTGATCGGACGGTTTATCAGCCAGGATCCTCCTTTTCAGGCTGCGTTCGATCCGCCGACTTTTAACAGACTTTATGCCTTTGCATACATGCCTAATGACCCGCCAATATGCACTGTTCCCTTTAGAGGGCAATATGGTAACGACAGAAGCGTTCGTAGAAGCTTAGAAGACCCTCCAACTGGAGACAACACGAATCGGTTCTCCTTCACGCAATCTTCATCAAGTGAGAATCATACTCTGCCTCTTGGGAGATCGCCAGGTTTGTGCAGGACGGAAAGAATAGGGAATATTAGTAGGGTAGCCTGGAAACCAGGGGATAATCTCAATTATTACGCTTATGTAAGAAACAATCCTATCAATCGCTTGGATGTATCTGGTTTAGCGGATATCTACGCATTCATCGAAGGTGATTTGGTTAAGTACTTTGGAATCGAAGGTGCATATGGGTTTGCAATTGATACAAATAACTGGAGAAATTCGGGATTTTTCAAATCACTAGGGGGCGCGATTGGCGCCAACACTGGTATTTCAGCAGGAGGTGGTATTGCTTTTAGAGATGTTGATGGAGCAGCGGCAAATTTTGATGTGAATGGTCTTTTTGGATCAGCCACACTTAGTTTTGACCAAGAAGGCTTCAACGGGTTTGCACTGGGAGTAGGACCTGGCGCAGGGGCATCAGTCTCTCTTACCTACACCTGGATGTCATACACAGTGGACGATTTTATCAAGGATGCCAAAGACTTCTGGGTGGGGATTACTATAGGCTTCTAATTCGAGAAACTCATATTCAAAAGAGGATAGCTGTCATTGAATATTCGCAAAAAAAGAAACATACTGATTTTTGTTATATTTCCGATAGCTGTTTGTTTGTGTGGTTTGCTTGGGGCAAAGTACCATTGGGCCCTTGCATTTCTAACTTATCCACTGATGCTGCTGATTCTTGGCGCTGCAGCCAAAATCCGGTGTCCTAACTGTGGAGTCCCTGTTGGGAAGCATAAGTACAAGCTTATGGGATACGTGTATTACTCGTGGAGCCCTTTTACAAAGAAGAGTTGCGATAATTGTGGCTATCCATTAGATGAAGTTGCCTGATTATCTTGCTCCAAGTGTGTTATAAATCTGGGTTGAACATATTTATGCTTATTCGGCAAATTTGCTAGATTTCGATCGTGGAATAGGCTAGTGGGACTCTTGAGTAGAAAATCAATGGGTGCTGCGCGCGTGCCACGACTTCTACAGTGGGTGTCAAATATCCACGTGTTTCTCCTTGTTACTGTTATTCATCAAAGGTAAGCGCCTATGAACTCCATTTGTAGAATGCGTCCCAGCATTGCAGAAACGCCGGAAGGTTTCGAGGTTTCTATTCCGGTCAAAAGGAGATGGTACATCTGTCTTTTTCTACCTCTTTGGCTCTGTGGCTGGGTTGCAGGAGAGATCACGGCAAGTCGATGGTTGCTTGCCGGAAACTATGGGGCGAAGGAGTTTCTTGTCTTTTTTCTTGCCGTCTGGACAGCGGGAGGCATTTTAGCTATCTATTCATTGCTTTGGCAGATTGGAGGGAAAGAAGTGATTACCTTCAGTCCCGCTTTCCTCATAAGAAAAAGAATGCTCTTTGGATTTCCCATTTCCAGAAAATTCAAAATGTCTCGAATCCGCGATCTCAGGTTTTCCCCGCCAAAATCGAAAGGTTTATTTGAGTTTGATCCTCTATCATCTTTCAGGCTGTGGGGAATCGATTCATCCGCAGGGAGCATCACTTTCGATTATGGTGCCAAGACACATCGTTTTGGAGATTGGCTAAACGAAGCTGAGGCCGATTTCCTCATCCGATTAACCAAAGAGAAATTTGGTATGCTCGGTAAAGAGAAGCCTGCGTAGATATGTGAAGAGCACTTGAGAATCATTCGCCGAGAACCCGATGGTTTGAGGATCAGTATGAGAAACATGGTTTTGTTCGTGTTGCTTGCATTCGTCATGTTATGCAAAGTTTTGGGGTCTGACCAAGCTATGTACTGGATAATTAGCGGCAATCTCATCAGCCTATCGCTGTAAATTATTGATATTATTAGACCATGAATGTGTTTTTATGGCTGTTTTTGCAGCTCTAAGGTAAGCGTCCAGCAAACCACACCTATCGCCCGCTGCCGAATCGTGGCATGAGCTTTTCCGGCGGCCTCGTCCTGGTAGGCTCCGGGCTCTTTAATAAAAGCATGTCACGGGAGTCGGCGATTGACTAACCGCCGAGGGCTTAAGGGACCGGCATTACATTCTGAGGAAGAAAGGCCAGGGGATCAGTTTCGGTGGAAGTGTAGGGAAGTGTTTCAACAGGAAACGAGGGCGCCGGTTAGGATCGAGCCCGCGTGCCTTGCGGTTTGGTTCAGGCTATAGAGTGTCGCCGCCGCATCGGCTCCGGCCGGGCTGCCTGCGGAAAAGCCGGTCCTTGCGGCCTTGCGCGGAAGCCCGGATCGTGTTTTCGACGACATTGTTGTCCGGTGCAATATGCCCGTTTTCCAGGTAGCGGACGAGTTTGGGCCATCGACTCAAGGCATAATGTATCGCCTTTCCCGGGAGCCCTTGCAGGGATTCAACCACGCTACAGCGCAATTTCACGGCTTCCATGCAACTTACTAAATCAGGGGGTCTGACCAAGATAATATTCTGATAGCACAAGAAAAACTCGATTGCACCTATTTCTAAATAGCTGAAAATACTAGGGTAACTGTTCAGAAAAGGCCTTGTTTTCCTCACTCAGATGCCTGGTTTTACATGTAGACAGGTTCTTTGCCGGGCCAACCTAAACCAGGTGTTAAAGATGATGATCTGGTCGGCATCATGCACCTCTACGTCACTGGGCCGATGGCAGAAGTAACCCGAAACGAATGCTCGAAGAACTTGCTCCGTTACAGGCGCAGATAATAGCGACTCTTGGATTTGAATCAACCGGTGGGACACTACTATATCCCCGAGGTAATCCCGATAATCGCGTTTCACAGCATCGTTACCTCGCTTAAAATCTGATGTCCGATATGAGACTTGAGTGAAGCCTTAGTCACGAGATCCACTTTTGCACCGAGCCATTCTCCAAGGCGTTCTTCGAGTTCCAGGAATTTTAAGAAACCCACGGGCCGACTAAACACCACCAGAAGGTCAATATCGCTCTCTTCAGATGCCTCCCCGCGGACGCAGGAGCCGAAAACGCCAATTTCCGCCACCCCGTAGTCGACTGATAGTTGGTTACGCCGTTCCCGTAAGATTGCTTCTATCTCTTTCAAGCCAGGAGGTTTCATCTCTGATCTCCGCTGTTCAAATCGTAGAACCGAAGCATGACGTTGATAATGTTTAAGTATAAGTAAAATAAAGTAAAATCCGTCTAAAAGCAAACCCTGAGTGCACACAGCGCCTGCAGCCGGGGAAAGCAGCTATGTTCCCGAGCATTTCGACAAGAAAGGCTTTCCACTACATCTGCATCAGGACGCGTACTCAAACCCGAGGCCTCTTCCTGGTGAAATTTTACAATCGCATGTTTCCCGAGAAGGCGATTAGGATATGGCGGGAATGCTCCGAGGTCGGGGTATGGGGTCGCCCATTCAAAGGCACTGGTCAAGCCAAGCCAATAGGCCAAGGTTGCAGTGAAAAGTTCAAAAATCGTCGGTCATTTAAGGCTGAGGAGGCTGTTTTAGGCCCCATAATCATCACTGTAAGGGGTCTCAGATTCTGGGAGGATTTTTGTAAGCGTCCAGCAAACCCCACCCACCGCCCGCCCGTTGTCGGATCGTGGCATGATCTTTTCCGGCGGCCTCGTTATGGCAGGCTCCGGGCTCCTTCATAAAGGCATGTCCTGGGAGTCGGCGATTGTGTAAGCGCCGAGGATTTAAGGGACCGGCATTTCATTCTGAGCAAAAAGGGCCGGGCGATCAGCTTCGATGGAAGTGCAGGGAAGTTTTCGAACAGGAACCGAAGGCGCCGGCAAGGGTTGAGCCCGCATGGTTTGGCGGTTTGGATCAGGCTATAGAGTGTTGCTGCCGCATCGGCGCCGGCCGGGCTGCCTGCGAAAAAGCCGGTTCTAGCCAGCGGCCCGCCGCGAAAGGCCGGATTGCGTTTTCGACGGCATTGTTGAGCTCTACCAGGATAGCCTCCCGTGTCGTCGTGCTACCCTGACATTGTCTCGCATTTCAGGGAATTCCGGCCTTCACGCAGGCAGGAGCTGCTCCACCTAATCATATGTAATGACAGGCCTTTAATTGGTATGTTCACCATAAATCCCCCATGGCATGTTTCTTGGTCTCCCTCCTGTCCAGTTCTACAGGATCGCATTGATTCCCGACACTCGACAGGGACTTCTGTGAAGATGAAGCCCTGAGCGGGACTCGCCATCCGGATTGCCGCGGCAACCGGAATGTGGTTCCAAAAGGAGGATGTCATGAGAAAAACGCTCAATGTTTCTTATGTTCGACAACATGCAGGTAAGTGGCTCTTGAGAGGCATGTTAATGTCCCTGGCAGTGCTGACGGCGCTCTTTGCCCAGGGCTCGGCCAACGCCCAGCAAGCCCCGGTCGGCCAGGGCTTTAACCTTAATGCATCGGACCTGCGCTTCATCATGAAGCAGATCCGGATTTCGGAGCGCCATGCGGCGACTCGAACAGCAGCCAACCCCTGCGGGACGCTTCTGGGCAACGACCCGGACCAGATCCCCACCGGAACCGGTCAGACCATCGAACTGCCTTGGGGCCTGCGCACGGTCGATGGGTCGTGCAACCACCTGACCCCGGGACAGGAATCATTCGGAACTGCTGACCAGGTGTTTCCTCGCATGGTTCCCAGGCAGCTTCGCGGCGACTATGCGACTGCAGCGGATGTCACCGACGCAGAACCCCGCATCATCAGCAACCTCATTGTCGACCAGACGGCCACAAACCCCGCTGCGGTAGAGGTTTCCGGTCGATCAGGACTCCCCGGCCAGACGCTGTTTATCGCTAACGTCGCCCCGGACGCCGGTCTGTCTGCCCCCTTCAACTCATGGTTCACCCTTTTCGGACAGTTCTTCGACCACGGGCTCGATCTCGTAAACAAAGGCGGCAGAGGAACGGTTTTCGTACCGCTACAGCCCGATGACCCGCTGTTCGTCCCCGGTTCACCACTGAATTTCATGGTGCTGTCGCGCGCAAGCCACAATGGCGACTTCGAGGCAAAGAACCAGACTTCGCCGTGGGTCGACCAGAGCCAGACGTATACTTCGCATCCGGCACACCAGGTTTTCCTGCGCCAGTACGCTCTCGTCGACGGCAGGCCGGTCATAACAGGTCGTCTGCTTACCGGTCCGGGCGGCGGCATGGCGACCTGGCGCAACGTCAGGATACAGGCACGCAGGAAACTGGGCATCAGGCTTCTCGACCGTGATGCTCTGTCCATCCCGCTTATCGCGACCGACCCCTACGGACGATTCCTGCCCGGTCCCCGGGGGCTTCCTCAGATGGTGAAGGTCATCAATGGGGTGACCACCCTCGTTGAGGGCAACATTGTGACGCCGATCACCACGTCAAACGCCGTGCCGACCGGGCACGCCTTTCTGGACGACATCTCCAATCATGCCGTCCCCGGCCCGGGGCGCACTCCCGATGCGGATACCATTGCGGGCCCGGACGATGATCTCCCCAACACCTATGACAATGAACTGCTCAATGCCCACTTCATCGCGGGCGACGGGCGCGCTAACGAGAACATCGGCCTGACGGCCGTTCACCACATTTTCCACTCCGAGCATAACCGGCTGGTGAGCGTCATCAATCGCATGGTCAGCGGGGCGAACAAGGTGCTCACGGACGAGGAGACGACGGCATGGCATGCCACCACCGGTCCTTCCGGCTGGGACTATGGTGAGCGTCTTTTCCAGGCTGCCCGCTTCGTGACTGAAATGCAATATCAGCATTTGGTATTCGAGGAGTTCGCCCGAAAGATCCAGCCGCTTATCAACCCCTTTGGCGAAGGGGGCACCGGCTTCAACCCCAGTGTGAACCCGGCGATTCGCGCCGAGTTCGCTCACGCCGTCTACCGTCTCGGCCACTCCATGCTGACCCAGTCAATCCGCCGCATCCGCCCGGACGGAACCAGCAACAGTATCAGTCTGTTCGACGGCTTCCTCAACCCGCCGAGGTTTTTCGACGGGCTTGATCCGGCGACCGATCCGCAAGCGGCCCGGAAGGCGGCCGGAGCTATCGTGCGGGGTATGACCGGCCAGATTGCCAATGAAATAGATGAGTTCGTCACCGAGACGCTTCGCAACCGCCTCCTCGGATTACCACTCGATCTCCCGGCGCTCAACCTGGCACGGGGTCGAGATACGGGCATTCCGCGCCTCAACGAGGCCAGAAGGCGGTTTTTTGCCGCTTCCCAAAACTCCGCGCTGGCGCCCTACCCGGATTGGCTGGACTTCGGGCTTGCTCTCCGGAATCGGGCATCGCTCCACAATTTCATTGCCGCATACGGAACCCATGCATCGATCACCGGGAACCTGGAACAAAGGCGGGAAGCGGCACGGCGACTTGTCGATCTCGATCCGCCTCCTTCTCTGACTCCTCCACAGGCCGCCGCTTTCAGGGCTGACGCCACTCGTTTCCTCAGCAGCACCGGGGAGTATGCCGCCGTAAACGGGCGGACTACGACCGGAGTCGACAACATCGATCTGTGGATCGGAGGGCTCGCCGAGAAACCGGCGGTCTTCGGCGGCCTTCTTGGTCCGACCTTCAACTACGTCTTCGAAGCTCAATTGGAGGATCTCCAGGACGGCGACCGCTTCTACTACCTCTCCCGCACCGCCGGCCTGAATCTGCTGGTGCAGCTCGAAGGCAACTCGCTCGCCGAACTCGTCCAACGTAACACCGATGTGGAAGGCCTTCCGGCAGATGTTTTCTCACGACCGAAATTCGTGTTCAATATTTCTGCTCAAACCAATCCTGACGGAATAGTCAACGATCCATTGACCGACTACAACGAGCGACTTCACCTCATCCGAAAAGCGGATGGGACCATCCGGTACACGGGGACGGAGCATATCGTCTTCGACGGCTCAGCCGGAAACGACAGATTGTGGGCAAGCGAAGGCGATGACACCATCCGTGGCAATGACGGTAACGATTGGATAAATGGCGGAGACGGCAATGACAACCTGATAGGCGGTCGTGGTGATGACATCCTGTTCGGCGACTTCGGGGACGACACCCTGAAGGGCGGCGACGGCAACGACGCCTTGTCTTCAGGTCAGGGCTTCGGCCTTGATCTTAACCAGGGCGGCCGCGGCAAAGACTTCATCGTCGGCGGTAATGACGCCACCGAGTCCTTCGGCGGCCCCGGCAATGATTTCATCTTTGGCGGTGACGGGCAGGACACCATTTTCGGCGACGACGGAGACGACTGGATCGAAGGTGGACGGGGGGCGTTTAACCTCCTGCAGGGAGACAACGGCGCTCCTTTCCAGAACGACTTGAACCAGCCTGGACATGACGTTCTAATGGCATACGGCGGCGAGCAGGACTATGACTCCGAGGGCGGAGACGACATCATGTTCCTGGGTCCCGGTATTCAGCGCGCGGAGGGCATGCTCGGGTTCGACTGGGCAATCCACAAACTTGATCCGAACCCCGGCGACTCCGATATGTTCTTTACGATCTTGTTGCCGCCGACCGTTGAAACCAACAGGGACAGGTTCGATCTCGTCGAAGGGCTCTCGGGCTGGATCCATGACGATATTCTGAGGGGAGACAACCGCACCGCGGCCGATATCAACGGAGGCCACGAACTTCTGCTGAGCGGCCTCAACCGGATCAGCGGACTCAACGCGATTGTGCCCACGCCCACAGGCGCCGGCGACCTGGTGGCCTTCCGCAGCGGCAATATCATCCTCGGCGGCGCAGGCAGTGACATCCTCGAAGGCCGTGGAGGGAACGATATCCTTGACGGCGACAGGTGGCTCGATGTCATGATAAGGGTCGATGGAGAGCGTCCGGCAGGCATGCGTCTATTCCATCACACCATGGAAACGCTCAGCGCCGCGGTGTTCTCCGGTCAGATCAATCCCGGCCAACTGCGGATCGTCCGCCTGATCAGGCTCGCTCCCCCGAATCCGCTCGATGTGGATGTTGCGGTTTTTTCCGGTCCCCGCTCAGAGTACACGATAACAAGCAACCTCAATGGTTCCACCACTGTCAGGCATGTCGGCGGAACCGGTGCGGACGGGATTGACAGGCTCTGGAATATCGAAATCATGAGATTCCAGGATGGTGACGTTCCAGTACCAGCCAACCCTTAACCCAAAGCAACGCCGGTGTGGCGCTACTCTTCGATTGCGCCGCACCGGCCCTGCCCGGATCAACAACATGGAAATCCCACCGGCTCACTACTGCACGTACGCCTTTCCTTTTTATATAATGCATATTGAATGCGCTCTTTTTTTTATCCCCGCATTCCGCCGACTTATGATAGAGATTAATACCTGCAACGAAAGTGGGGGATCCGGGGGCGAATGTATCTTTCATCGTTCATACACAGGGAACAGTTGCTCGGCATTGTCGAACGATGGTTCTGGGGAAGGTCGGAACCGGCGGATGCGCTGGATCTCACCAGGATATTCATCGCCGACGGCTTTGTGCTCGGGGAAACGCTTGGCAAGCTTACCGCGGACCTTCTGAATCGCTTTGACGGCCACGGTTTTCGGCAGATTCCTATTCGTTCCAAGGGAGAGCTGCGCGATGCCCTCTGTGAGTGTACCCGACACCGCAACTCGAGGGTGGAGCACCTTCTGGCGCATTATCGCAGGAATCCGGAATACTATTACTACGATACCCCGGTCAACGGCGCCATCTGCATCGACGATAGCGGGCAACTGCTCGCCACCTACAGGCTGAAACGGCCCAAAAGGATCGCGGAAAAGGCGAACCGGCGCATTGCCGGCTGGATCTTTGAAACCGTGCAGCAAAAAGCGCGCTCGTTCGCCAAATCGCGCGCGGATGCCTATGGGGTGCCGCTGGAACTGCTCCAGACACCCACGGAGATGATGGTGCGCGAATTCCTCGATGCCGAGGAAAGCATCGCCAACCGGTTCCGTGAAGGGACCATCCGCTTCGACCGCTCGGCGATTACCATAAACGATGTCGGCGGGATGAAGCTTTTCGGCCCGGAGGATGCGATTTCGAAAATAGAAAGAGACCTCAGGCAGGACCCGACCTTACACGTTGTAGAGCGGGAAGACCATTCGGGAAGTTATGAAGCGAGGAGTCTCATCCTTGAGGCGCCTTGGGACCGGGAGGCTATTTGCCGAAACTACCGGGATTCAAAGAGTTGGGAAAAATACCTGAACCGCGGCATTCCTGAGGCGGAACTGAAAAAAGGGATCGAGCCTTTCCTGGAAAAGACCGAAGCCTATATCAGGATCGAATTGATCCTTTCCACTTTCGAGGCCATGGTGGAGTCGGAGATCGGCACGAGTATCCATGAAGAGAGAATTATCGCACAGAGGGACATCAAGCCCTACAAAGGCTACGTCCCGATGAACGTCGAGTTTTTGCTCGAATACCTCTTTGCCCTGGGATTCAGCCCGGCCGTTCAGATCGACGAACTCCCCATCAAGCTCTGGGGGCGCTACCTGCCCGATACGCTCGTGATGTACATCCGCAGGCTCTATAACCTCCCCCACTGCGATATGCTTTACTAACGACGCCCTAATACCGTGACCACGAAAGGAAAAGCCTGAGGCGCCTCATTGCGTTTTTCAGCGCTTCGGAGCCTTCGTGCTCTTCGTGACTCCTTCGAGTCCTTCGTGGTAAAAGAAGACACCTGCAGGGAACTCACCCCCCTCATCTGGGTTGCGGCCAAGCTCCTTCAGGTATTTTGTGGACAGTCTTTGCTCCGGTTATTCACTCTGTTCTTTTTGATTTGCCCTTCTTTTCCGGAATGTAGAAACGCCAAGCGCAAAACCATTCCTCCGGGTGCTCATCCGGGGGACAGCCCACACATTCCGTTTTGATCCTCGAATCAATGGATTCGGCGAAGGTGGGATATTCAGCCATGCCGCCCGACTTGCAGGGATAGTCCTCAAGGCCTTTTCTCTTGCGGGCGCTTTGCACGCGGCATTCATTCATCTGCAGGGTAAAGCCGGATGGTGTTTCATCGACGATGGACTGCCGGTTGATGGTGGCATAGAGCCTGTAGCCGAGCGCCTTTTTGAGCCCTTCCAGCCCGGAGTTGTCGGGAAGGCTCAGAAAACGCTTTATCGACCAGGCCTCGAAAGGAGAGAAGCGAGACCAGCACGAGTCGTTGCAGCGCTTGGCGTCGAACATTCCCCGGGAGAATTCTACCGACTGGAACCACACACCGTCTCCGGCGAGCCAGTTGAGAGCAACACTCTCCTTCAACGCAGTGAGAGTCTCCATGGGAAGGTCCAGCATTGCTTTGGGTATCCCGTTCCGGACCTCGAAGCCCAGGGACTTCGACAGCCTCTTCGTTTGGATGTCATAGCTGCGCTCATAGGCTTCCTTCAGAATGTCCCAGGATTTCTGGCGCCCGAACTGGTGTTGCACTTCGGCAAACCACATTGCATGGTGCACGACGATCCGGTGAAGAAAATCGATAACGAGCCGGGCAGTTCGCTCTTTATCCAGAAGCTCCCGGGAAACGGCATCTTCGTTCATCAACTACTCCTGCTTGAGTCCATATTTCTTTATTTTATGGTGCAGAGTCACCCGATTAATCTCCAGCATGGATGCAGCCTTGGAAACATTCCCGCGGCACAACTGGAGTATGTGTTCGATGTGGTGTTTTTCGACTTCCTTCATTGTCACAGCCACCCCCCTGTCCTCCGCCAGGCGGAAAAGAAAGCTGAAATCCTCTTTCTTAAGGGATGCTGTCTTTGCAAGGACAACGGCCCGCTCGATTGCATTTTCAAGCTCCCTTACGTTACCCGGCCAGTCGTACGACTGGAGCAGGAGAAGCGCTTCAGGCCGGATGCCCGTGATGGGTTTGCTTGTCTCGCGCCTGAACTTTTGGAGGAAATGCTCCGCAAGAATGGGTATATCCTCCTTGCGTCCGCGCAGAGGCGGCACTTCGATTTCGATAACTTTCAGCCGGAAGTAGAAGTCTTTGCGGAATTCGTCGCGCGCTACTTTTTCCAGCAGGTCCTGGTGTGTTGCGGCAATCAACCGGAAATCAACGGATATTTCCCGGTTCCCGCCCACACGATGAAAGCTTTTCTCCTGGAGGACCCGCAGGAGGTCTATCTGCATCTTCAGCGGTATTTCACCGACTTCGTCCAGAAAGAGGGTCCCGCCTTTCGACATTTCGAGGCGGCCTTTCTGGGTGCGGGCAGCCCCGGTAAAGGAGCCTGCTTCGTGGCCGAAAAGCTCGCTCTCCAGCAGCGATTCCGCGAAAGCGCCGCAATTCATGGCAATGAAAGGTCCATAGCGGCGGTTGCTCCTGGCGTGAATGGCCTTAGCCACCAGTTCCTTCCCGGTGCCGGTCTCCCCTTGCAGCAATATGGGAGAATCCACGCCTGCCACCTGATCGATGAAGGAGAAAAGATCTCGCATGGGTGAGGAGGCGCCAATGAGATCCTGGTAGCGAGAGTTGTTCTCCACCTGGTTTCTGAGAATGATATTCTCATCCACCAGTTTTTTTTGGTTTACCAGTTTTTCTACGAGAATCTGGAGTTGATCGGGTTCGAACGGCTTCATGATGAAGTCGTCTGCTCCGCTTTTCATGGCCTCGATCGCAGTCTCCACGGAACCATAAGCCGTGATCATAACGATAAGGATATGCGGGTAGAGATTCTTGACTGTCTTGAGCACCTCGATCCCGCTCATATCGGGCATGCGGATATCGAGAAAAACAAGCTCGTAATCGTTGCGCTTGACCATTTGGAGCGCTTCCTGTCCGTTGGAGGCGCAATCTACCCGATAGCCGGATCTTTTCAGCCATCCCCCCAGCGACTCTCTCATTATCAGTTCATCGTCAACAACGAGGATTCCTACCTTCTCAGCCAAGAGCTTTCTCCTTTGTTCCGGTCATGCGCCAGGGGAAACCTGACGATAAAGCGCGCCCCTTTGCCTTCTTTGCTCCGGACGAATATGGATCCCCCATGTTCCTTGACTATTCCGTAGACAACCGACAGACCCAGGCCTATGCCTTTATCCCTGCTCTTGGTGGAGAAAAAGGGCTCGAATATTCTGGAGACTATCGCCTTGGGAACACCCGGACCGCTATCGGCTACTTCCAGCCGGATCTCTCCTTTGTGTCTGTTCAAGGAGGTTTCAATCGTGAGTTCGCCTCCATCCGGCATAGCGTCTATGGCATTGAATAAAAGGTTGAGAATACACTGCTGGACTTGACTCCGATCTCCGGTGAATTCGGGAAGAGCGCCGAGGCCGGTTCGCACTTTGATTTTCTGCGCCTTGATCCTGAAATCCACCAATTGGATGGCTCTCAACACCAATTCGTTCAGTTGGAAAGAGGTCGGTACTCCCCTGGCCTGACGGGAGAACTGGAGCAAGTCTTTGACAATCCCGCTGCACCGGGCGGATTCGGAGCTGATCAGGCCCAGGTAGTGGAGGAATTTCTCTTTACCATTCAGGTGAAGCTCTTCGCTCTCCAATTCCGCCTGCATGAGCCGGGCAAGCGAGTTAATTCCCGCCAGAGGATTATTGATCTCGTGTACGGCGCCTGCCGCCAGCTTTCCGAGCGAGATCATCTTCTCTTCGTGAATTATCCTCATCATGTCCTGCTTGAGTGCAAGTACCTTTTGCTCTACCTTTTTCCCCAGTTCGCCCGTGATATCCCTGAAACACTCCACCAGGAGCTGAATTCGCCCATCCCTGCCTTTGAGCGGAACGGCGGTGATCTCCTGGTATCGCACCGAACCGTCGGGCCCGGTATTCTCCAGGATGGCATGCGCAACCGCTCCGGTCTCCAAAGACTTTCCGACGGGACATGAAAAGCTCTCTCCTCCACAGTTCTCCTTTAGCCCATAAGCAGCACGGTGGCAGAACTGGCCTGTTACCTGGTCCCTGGTTTTGCCTACAGCACTCAGAAAAGCCTCGTTGGCATCGAGCAGCTTGAAGTCGGGCTGGAGCACAAGGACCCAATCCTTCACTCCCAGAAAAAGACTGCCGATTATCCCCTCCACCTGGTCAATATGGCGCCTGGTAAAGAGGTATTCTTCACGAAGCCGGAGCACGTCGCCGAAAATTCGGGATATAGCGGATTCCAGAACCCGGACGTTAGCAGGTTTGTTTCTGAGAAAATCCTCGAGAAGCTCTTCATTTCCGGTAAGTTCAATTACCAGGTCCAGCTCTTCAATGCCATAGAAACTCTTATAATCCGCTGTGGTGTGGATTTTCTTTTCGCGAGCCAGCCGTACACCCACGGCCTCCGGATTGGGGTCCGCCACCGCAACGATTTCCGCCTGCAGCTTGGGGAAGCGCCTGGCGTCGAACATCTCCAGGAATGCCTTACACCTCCTGCCGCCTCCTATGATGGCGATCTTCATTGCATTCTCCATAAACATCTCCTGTGCGGAAAACTGTTTGCCCTTTGCGGAAAAACACCGTCACGAGGGAGTCTGAGTGAGTATGGTCCTGAGAGAAATCGATTTGAGATGCAGGCGCAGAATGTGTAAATAATTTATACACCCGGCCCTGCCTGCAGGCAACAACCGCGTTACTCTGCCTGTTTGGCCTTTCTTCATTCAGCCTCAGTGCAGGAGTGCAGAAACCGTTCCAGCCGCGCTCGTAAATGAGGACTTTCATGGATAGTGTATCGTTTTTAATCACCCCCTGTACAAATTCAAACAAATAATCGGCCCTCTCCTTTTTCTTATTCCTGTAGAGCACCCCGGAAGTGGCCGTCATCCTTATTTTGCAGCTCTCTTACCTTTGTGGCGCACCTTTTGCTCTTATGCTGAAGCGCCGTGACGTTTCCTTTCTCGCTTCCGCTATCGCACTTATTCACCGGGCTGCCGGGCTGATCGGCGCGTAAAACCCGAGAGCTTCTCATCTCAAAGAATCCTATCCGATCAAGGAGCAGAGAATGGAGAGCATCAGAAAGGTTAAGAAGGGAAGCATAAAAGCGGAAAGCGTGGATACGGGGTGCGGAGCGATCCCTCACATGACCGTGGACCAACTTGCATCGAGACTGTCTATCAAGAGTCGTGAACTGCGATGTCCGTCGTGCGGCAGAATTCATTTAACGGACGAGGATGTGAAAAATGCGGAAGCACGTCTTTTCAGCGAGACTGATCGCTTTCGGGTAATCAAGGCAGAGGCTGAGGGCGAATAGTTTGCGCACCTTCAACAGACTTGCGGGCTTACACTCATCATGTCGGATAACCGCTCGAAAAAGACCAGTTCGGGAGCCTTTCCCTCCGGCGAGAAAGAATGCGTCTGGATGAAGGCCAAGGTCGTGAATTTCAAGCTGTGCGATCGCGAGTACGACTGCGCTGAGTGCCTGTTTGACAAAGCCATGAAGGCGGCCTGGAAGCAGGACGAAGAGGAGCGGGAGATTCCCCCCCGCTAGGGGTTTTGCGGTGCGATTCCGGAATTTTTGAGGAGTATATGAATGCGGGCCAGGATCGGGTTTTACATCTGTCACTGTGGAACGAACATCGCCGGCAAAGTAGCCGTCGAGGAAGTTGCGACATTCGCCAGGGGGCTTGAAGGCGTCATTGCCGCCCGGGATTATAAGTTCATGTGCTCCGACCCCGGGCAGGAGATGATCCAGAAAGACATTCGCGAGCTGGGTCTGAACCGGGTAGTGGTCGCATCCTGTTCACCGCGGCTTCACGAGAGAACGTTTCAGACGGCCTGCGGGCGTGCGGGCCTTAACCCTTATTATTTTCAGATGGCCTGCATCCGGGAGCATTGCTCCTGGATTACGGCAGATCCCGCGGAGGCTACGAGGAAAGCCAAGTCACTGGCGGCTGCGGCGATAAACCGGGTGAATTACCATAAGACACTGATCAGCCGGGAGGTCGGCGTGCACCCCGATGTACTGGTAGTGGGCGCGGGTATTGCCGGTATTCAGGCTTCCCTTGACATCGCAAGGGCGGGTTACCAGGTCCACCTTGTTGAAAAGGCCCCTTCTATCGGCGGACACATGGTCCAGTTCGACAAGACTTTCCCTACCCTCGACTGCGCCGCATGCATATCGACACCCAAAACGGTGGCCGTAAGCCAAAGCCCGAACATAAACCTTCTCACCTACAGCGAAGTGAGCGAAGTAAAAGGCTTTGTGGGCAACTTCAAGGTTCGTGTGAACCGCAAAGCCCGCTTCATTCGAGAAGAGCGCTGCACGGGCTGCGGCATCTGCGCCGAGAATTGCCCGGTATCCGTTCCGAACGAATTCGACGAAAACCTCCAGAGTCGCAAGGCCATTTACCGGTATTTTCCGCAGGCCGTGCCGCTCACTTTCGTGATCGACAAGAAAGACCCGGCGCCCTGCCGGATACAATGCCCTGCGGAGATCAACGTTCAGGGTTATGTACAACTGATTGCCCAAGGCAAATACCGGGAAGCCGTTCAACTGATCATGGAGCGGCTGCCCCTGCCCGGAGTGCTCGGGCGTGTCTGCCCGCATACCTGTGAGTCGGTTTGTCGCAGGTCAGGCGTGGACTCCCCCCTGGCCATCAGGGAACTGAAACGTTTCGCTGCCGACCGGGTCAATCTCGAGGATATTCCCCTTCCTCCTATTGAGGAAAGACAAGAGAAGGTAGCGGTCATCGGCTCGGGTCCCGCCGGGCTCACGGCGGCCTACTACCTGAGATTGAAAGGCTACGGCGTCACCATCTTCGAGGCCCTTCCGGTGCTCGGAGGGATGCTGCGGGTGGGAATCCCGGAGTACAGGCTGCCCCGTGAGGTGCTTGACAATGAAATCAGCAATATCCTTCGCACCGGGATCTCGGTTGAGACCGAAAAACAACTTGGAAAGGATTTCAGCCTGGAAAATCTCAGGCAGAGGGGATTCAAGGCAATTTTCATCGGAACCGGCGCACACGGCCCTTTAAAGCTCAATCTCCCCGGTGAGGAAGATTTGAGCGGCATCACTCAGGCAACTGATTTTCTGAGGGAAGCAGGCCTCGGACGCACCGAACCGCCCGGGAAACATGCGGTAATCGTCGGCGGAGGAAATGTAGCCATAGATTCGGCGAGGACGGCTCTTCGCCTCGGCAGTGAAGAGGTGACCATCGTCTACCGCAGGAGCAGGGAGGAAATGCCCGCCTATGAAGAGGAGATCGAAGACGCCCTGCTGGAAGGGATTCAGATCCGCTACCTGACCGCGCCGGTAGCCTTGGTCAGCTTTGAAGGCAGGGTCACCGGACTTCACTGCCTGGAGACCGTTCTCGGTCCTCCCGACGAGAGTGGCAGGCGAAGGCCTGTTCCGCGGGAAGGCTCCGATTTCGTCATCAGGTGTGATTCGATAATCCCGGCTATCGGCCAGGAACCCGAGACCGGGTGGTGCACGGAATACGGACTGGAGGTCAGCAGGCGCGGCAGAATCGGAGCATCGAAAGCCACGATGCAGACCAGCGCCCCTGACGTTTTTGCCGCAGGCGATGCGGTCAGCGGTGCGGCGACAGTGATCGAAGCGGTTGCGGCCGGCCATAAAGCTGTGACGGCTATCGATCTGTACCTGCGGGGGGAGAGTCTTGAAGTCCTGGAAAACGAAGAGCCCCTGAACACTGGGGATAACTGGCGGCAGATTCCGGAAGGTCTACCACCGCTATCGAGAGCCACGGTCAACCGGATCGAGCCCCAACAGGCAAAAGGAACCTTCTCCGAGGTGAGCCTCGGCATGACGGAAGACGTCGCCAAAGCGGAGGCAGGCAGGTGCCTCAACTGCGGAATCTGCTCGGAGTGCATGGAATGCGTGCGTGCGTGTGAGCGCTCGGCAGTGGATCATTCGATGACACCGGAAGAGCTTGAGATACCGGTGGGGTCGATCATTCTCGCCACAGGCTTTGACACGACAGATCCCACCCGGTTTAAGAATTACGGATATGGCCGCTTTGACGAAGTCTACACCGGCCTTGAGTTCGAGAGATTGAACAATGCAGTGGGGCCTACGGGCGGGCAGATCCTGATGAAAAACGGCAAAAAGCCTGAGAGCGTCGCAATCATCCACTGTGTCGGAAGCCGCGACACGAACCACCACGCTTATTGCTCGCGGGTCTGCTGCATGTACGCTCTCAAATACGGCCATCTCATCAAGGAAAAGGCCGGGCACGACACTCATGTTCATAACTTCTACATCGATATGCGCTGTTATGGAAAAGGCTATGAGGAGTTTTACCGGCGCCTCCAGGATGAAGGGATCAACTTCGTCAGGGGCAAGCCCGCGGAAATCATGGAAGAAGTCACCCATTCCGGTGAAAAGAAACTCATTGTTGTCAGCGAGGATACCCTCATCGGGAAGCGTATGCGGGTCCCGGTAGACATGGTGGTATTGTGCACGGCCATGGAAGCCCGTGCGAATGCACCTGAAGTCGCCAGGGTTTTTGGAGTGAACCAGGGCGGAGACGGTTTCTTCCTGGAAGAGCATCCCAAGCTTGGACCGGTCTCCACCGCTACCGACGGCATTTTTCTGGCAGGAACCTGCCAGAGTCCGAAAGATATTCCCGATACCGTTTCGCATGCGTCCGGCGCAGCCTCGCAGGCGCTCGCCCTTGCCGCCCGTGGCAAAGTGGAAGTCTCTCCCGTGACTTCCTGGATCGATCCGGATATCTGCATCGGCTGCCAGACCTGCATAAAACTCTGCGCTTATTCTGCGATCGAGTTCAACGAACGCCGGGGGGTTTCGGAAGTCAATGAGGCCGTATGCAAAGGATGCGGTAGCTGCGCCGGTTTCTGTCCGAGTGGCGCGGCGCGGGTAAAGCATTTCACGACGAAACAGCTCTTTGCTGAAATCGAAGGAATCCTTGACGAAATTGTCTAATAGTATCAATTCTAATGGAGGAAGCAATGGCAAGTCATGAGCCAACGATCATCGCATTCGTCTGCAACTGGTGTACTTACACCGCGGCTGACCTGGCCGGTACTTCGAGACTGATTCAACCTCCTAATCTGCGAATGATCCGCATGATGTGCACGGGCATGGTGGATCCTAAATATGTGATCAAGGCGCTGCTGGAAGGCGCTGACGCCGTATTGATAAGCGGCTGCCATCCCGGTGACTGCCATTATATCAACGGAAATCTCAAAGCGCGCAGGCGGGTTAAGCTGTTGAAGGAAATCCTGCCCAGGTTCGGTTTTGACGAAAGGCGGTTGAAGATGACCTGGATAGGGGCCAGCGAAGGGATCGATTTTGCGCAAACCGTCCGGTCTCTTGTTGCCGAGGTCAAGGATATCGGCCCGAACGAATTGCGCACCCGGATGGTGCTGTAAAACACGAATTCCCCGGTGGAGAAGATATGGCGATGAGAATAAAACTTTCTGTGGAAAATCAAAATCCTGTAGAATCGCTGAATCGATTTCTCAGGATGCTGCTCGAACGGGATGCCGTTTCCGCTGTGCTTGTCCCGGAACATTTGCCGATGAAAGACTCGGTTATGCCGACCCTGGTAACCGACCCGGAAAGGCTTGACAGGGCAGATCCCCTGGCGCCGGCATTCCCGCTGAACGCGGCCAGAGTCTTATCAAAGCTTACCAGGAAACCCTCGGGCATAACCACTGCCGCGGTGCTGCGTCCTTGTGAGATTCGCGCCTTCGTCGAGCTGGTGAAACTCAAACAGGGAAGCACCGACGAGGTCTTGCTGATCGGGATGGATTGCCTGGGAGCATTCGGCAACACCGATTATGTAAGATTTGCCGAAAGTTCGGAGAATGGATCCTCGACCCTGCGCTTTTACAAAAAGATGCTCGGAGGAGAAGTGGCAGACCCGAGCGGATTCGACCTTTCCCCTGCATGCAAATCCTGTGAATTCCCCGTACCGGAGGGCGCGGATATCGTGGTCGGACTCATGGGTAATAATATACTGGAATCCATCACGCTTATCGCAAAAACGGAACGTGGAGAAAGAGCGCTCCAGAAGCTCCAGCTTCCGGAAGATTCCAGTCCCCCGGCAATGAGAGAGGAAGCAGTGGCACGGCTTGTCGCCGAACGCATCCGGCACAGGGACAAGATGTTCGAGGAAACAGCCGAAGCCGTATCGGACATGGGAAAGCTGATGGGCTATCTCGCCAACTGCGTAAATTGCTACAACTGCAGGGTCGCCTGTCCCGTCTGTTACTGCCGCGAATGCGTCTTCACAACCGATGTATTCGACCATGATCCGGTCCAGTACTTCAGATGGGCAAAGCGGAAAGGCATCATCAAGATGCCTTCCGACACCGTTTTTTATCACCTGACGCGCCTGGCTCATATGAGCACGGCCTGCATCGGCTGCGGCCAGTGTTCGAATGCCTGTCCCAACGGAGTGCCGGTAATGGAGTTGTTCCGGACCATTGCACATTACACTCAAAGCGCTTTCAGCTACACTGCGGGAATGAGCATCGAAGATGATCCTCCCCTTTCCGTATTCCGCGAGCATGAGTTCCCGGAAGTTACCGGTGGCAAGGATTAGGCTTTTGGCCCCGCGGTTGCTTTTTCTTTGGACAGTATGACAGATCTCTTCTCTTGCGAGGTAATTTGATGGATACCAAGTCCGGTTCAGTCCTGGTTATCGGCGCCGGTATAAGTGGGATCCGCTCGGCTCTCGACTTGGCTGAGATGGATTACCGTGTTTTCCTCATAGACAAGTCGCCTCACCTGGGCGGAATTCTCAGCCAGTTGGATTACCAGTTCCCCAGCGATCACTGCGGGATGTGCAAGATGCTCCCCACGCTGAATCGCAACGTCTCTTCTCAATTCTGCCTGAGAAAGGGTCTTTTTCACAATAACATAGAGATACTTCCGGGAACGGAAATGGTTGCGCTTGAGGGCGATCCCGGCAATTTCCGCGCAACCCTTGCAACGGCGCCTACCTTCGTGGACGCGGACAGGTGCATCGGCTGCGGCCTGTGTTCTTCTGCCTGCCCGGTTGAGATTCCCGATGAGTTCAACGCCGGACTGACAAACCGCAAAGCCATCTACCTTCCCGTTCCCCACAATATACCAAACCGGTATGTGGTCGATATGACCGCGTGCACCCGATGCGGCCAGTGCCAGAAAGCATGCCCCACGGGCGCCGTCGATCTCGGACTCGATGCGCGGAAAACCTTTCGCGTTCTCGTGGTCGATGATGAACTCATAGTCCGCGACTCGTTGCGGGAATGGCTCATAGATGAGGGCTTCAGCGTCGATACGGCAGAGTCCGGCAAAGCCGCCGTCGAACTGCTCGCGCACGGCGATTACAGCCTGATGCTGCTCGACATCAAGATGCCGGGAATGGATGGAGTGGAGGTTCTCAAAGTCGCCAAAGAAATGAAAGAGGAGCTTCCGGTGGTCATGATGACTGCCTACGCAACAGTTGAGACCGCGGTCGAGGCCATGAAGATCGGGGCTCTGGACTACCTGATGAAGCCTTTCGACGTCGAGGCGCTGATCGCGAAGGTGGTTCAACAATATGAATCCACCATCAAGTCCAGGGAGCGCCAGGTCGAGGTCGGCGCAGTCATAATGGCGGCAGGCGCCGGATTCTCCGACCCGGCCCAGGCCCTGAACACCTATGAGTACAAAGTCCTGCCCAACATCATCACCAGTATCGAGTTCGAACGGCTCATCAGCGGCACGGGGCCGAATGCAGGCAAACTGCTGCGACCCGGCGACGGCAAGCCCGTTTCAAAGATCGCATGGCTCCAGTGCGTTGGTTCCAGAAATATACAGCAAAAGGCCGATTATTGTTCATCGGTCTGCTGCATGTTTTCAATCAAAGAGGCGCTGCTTGCGAAATCCCGCCTTACCGGTGATGTCGATACGGCGATTTTTTACATGGACATGCGCACGTTCGGCAAAGACTTCCAGCGCTACCGGGATTGCGCAGAAAAGGAGTCCGGCGTCCGCTTCGTCAGGAGCCGCGTTCACTCGGTCGAACCCGGCACGGCCGGCTCTCTTCGGCTCCATTACATGGATGCGGAAGGAAGGGAAAAAGATGAACCTTTTGACCTGGTGGTCCTCGCCGTAGGTCAGAAGCCTCCGGCAGGCTCGGAAGCGCTGGCGGAAATGAGTGGCATGGAATTCAACGAGTGGGGCTTTTGCCGGACCGCGGCTTTCTCTCCCGCCAGGACCACAAGGGAAGGTGTTTACGCCTCCGGCTCTTTCCCCGGGCTAAGGGACATTTCGGAGTCGATCATTCAAGCCTGTTGCGCTTCCCTCGAGGCCTCGAGCCTGATTCATTCAAAGGGGGGGAGCCTCCGGGTTCAAGGGCAAAAGGCGGCTGCCTGTCGAGATGTATCCCGTGAGATGCCGAAAGGCGCCGTCGCTCTGTGCACCTGTGGGGGCACCCTGTCGAATCTCACGCAGGAACTGGGCGCAGGCCTGGCCCGCTGGACCCCCGGCACGCAGCTTTTTGAAATAGACCGGATATGTACGGAACAGGGTTGGAGTCAACTCTCCCAGAGCCTCAAAGAATGCGGCGCCAATATGATCACGATAGGCGCATGCATGCCCTGTGTATATGGAAAAAAACTTAACGAACTCGGCGACGAGACCGGGCTCTCTCCAGCGCTCATGGAGGTTGTGGACATCCGCACTCCAGCGCTCTACGCCGATACGAACCCGGACTCCATTGACCTTGAACCTGTTGAAGCCCTGCTGAGAATGTCCATGGAAAGGCTCAGAGGAGCAAATCCCGCTTCCTCTTCCGAGCAAAATATCACGCAAAAGGCTCTTGTCGTTGGAGGCGGTATTGCGGGGATGACCGCTGCCCTTGCCATAGCCGACCATGGATTCAAAGTGGATCTCATTGAAAAATCAGCCTCCCTCGGAGGACTTGCACGCCAGGTTCAAAAGACCATCGACGGGGTTTCCATACCGGAGCTTCTCGAAAAGAGAATTACTGAAATTGAAAGTCACCCTCACGTATCGGTACACAAGAATGCCTCGGTGATCCACTCTCAGGCCTATGAAGGCAACTTCCTGACCACCCTGGAAATTGAGGGGAAAGGCGCCGAACGACTCGAACATGGCGCAGTCATACTGGCGACAGGCGGGAGTGAAGTCCGGCCGTCCGGGTACTGCTACGGAGAGAGTGAAGCAATTCTGACCCAGCATGAACTTGAAGCCGGGCTTCATAGCAGAACCATCGATCCGCTGCAGCTCAAGCACATCGCCATGATCCAGTGTGTCGGCTCACGTCGGGAAGGCAGAAACTATTGCAGCCGCGTCTGCTGCACCTCTGCCTTGAAGAATGCACTCCATCTCAGGGAAATGAACCCTGAACTGGAGATATACATCTTCTATCGGGACATCATGACCTACGGCTTTTTGGAGTCCTACTACACACGGGCAAGGCGAGAGGGAATCATCTTCTTTCAGTATACGCTCGAAAGAGAACCTGAGGTTTCCATCGTCGACGGCCATATCCAAATGGCGGGCTTCGATCCGATCCTCAACAGGAAGCTGATAATCGAGCCGGATCTTCTGGTGCTCAGCACGGGGATCGTCCCCGGCGACCAGCGGGCGCTCGCAGACCTGTTCGGAATCGAAGTCAACGAAGACGGCTTTTTCAGGGAAGCCGAATACAAATGGCAGCCGGTAAACGCGCGCAGACGGGGGGTGTTTCTTTGCGGTACGGCCCATTCTCCCCGTTCTATTCCCGAATCCATCGCCATGGCCCAGGCAGCCGCCCAGCGAGCGCTGGGAATGCTGAGCCGGGAAAAGGCCGAAGGGGGGAACCTGGTCGCCAGAGTACGCCATTCCTTGTGCTCACTCTGTGAAAGATGCATTGCCGCCTGTCCTTATGACGCCCGTCGAAGGAATGAAGATGAGGACATTATCGAGATCGATCAACTTGCCTGCCAGGGCTGCGGCGCCTGCGCATCTATCTGCCCCAACAGCGCCTCATTCATTCAGGGTCATGAGGACAGGCAGGTGATGGCTATGCTGGATGCCGCTCTGGACTAGACGGGGAAGGGATATGAATCATGATGGAAAAATCGAGCGCCACATCTGAGAGAGCAGGCATGACGGATTCGCTGCGTGAGATCAGGGAAAACGTCCTTGCCTGCATGCAGTGCGGAACCTGCACGGGGTCCTGTTCGAGTTCCCAATATATGGACCTCACACCCAGGCAGCTCTGGCGACTGCTGCAGGCAGGATTCCTCGAAGAGGTCCTCCTCAGCAGAACTTTTTCGCTTTGCTCCAGTTGTTATTATTGTACACTCCGCTGTCCGCGCGGGCTCAAACTGACCGAAACCATGGCCGCTTTGAAGCGTGCGGCATACAGGGCCGGAGTCTCAACGGATCACAAAAGTCCCGCCTTCTATGGAGCATTTCTCAAGACGGTGCAGAAATATGGCCGCGTGCGGGAAGCAGAAATGATGGCGCGGTACTTTACGGCGCTCAAGAGCCCCATCGTACCTCTGAGCTTCACGCCTCTGGCGTTTCAACTCATGATGAAGGGAAAACTCGGGCTTCAGTTTCCTGCCTTTGGGAAGCCCAAGCTGGATAGCCTTTTCAGAAAAGTAGAGGAACTGGAGAAGAGCGCATGAAGTACTTTTACTACCCGGGTTGCTCCCTGGAGGGGTCGGCTCGCGAATACGATATTTCCACGCGCGCGATCATGAGCGCTCTCGGGGTCGATCTCATCGAGATAGATGACTGGACCTGTTGCGGGGCCAGCGCGGCGGACGCTCAAAGCTACCTGCTCTCCATCGCCCTACCCGCCCGCAACCTGGCTCTGGCTTCCGGAACCGGTGTGCAGGCCGACATGCTCGTCCCCTGCAGTGCGTGTTATTTGAACCTCATGAAAGTCGAAGACCACATGGGCCGGGACGAACGCACCTCCGCCCGGGTCAATGAGGCGCTGCAGGCCGAAGGACTCTCCTATTCGGGAGGAATCAGAGTTAGGCACCTTCTGGATGTACTGGCAAACGACCTCGGTCCGGAGAAGTTATCTGCAAATCTGAAGCGCGATCTGTCGGGGTTGAGCATTGCTCCCTATTATGGCTGCCAGGCTTTGCGGCCTTACGGAAGTTTCGACGATCCGCAGCAACCGGTCAGCATGGAGCCCCTGATCAGGGCCATGGGGGCCAAGGTGCACGAGTGGTCAATGGGCGCGAAATGCTGCGGCGCCGGGTTGATGACGACCAAAAAGGAGATGGCGCTCGGGCTTGTCACGAGTCTCCTGCAGGCCGCTCAAGGCGCGGACTGTATCGTGACGGTGTGCCCGATGTGTCAGATGAACCTGGAAATCTACCAGGGCAAGATCTCGGGAATGGAAGGAAAGGATCTCCGCATTTCGGTGCTCTACTTGCCTCAACTGATCGGACTCGGCCTGGGGCTCGGAGAGGAGAAACTGCGGCTGGACTTCAACTTCGCCTTTAACTCGCCATTTCGCGAGAGCGTGAGGTCTATACCCTATGAGAAAGGAGAAGACTATGGGAAAGAAAATCATGGTGGTTGATGACGACCCGATTATTGTCAAATACATCGTTTCCCTGTTGGAGGACAATGGTTACGCCACCTGCTCCGCTGCCGACGGCGCCGAAGCCTATCAGAAAATAGGCCATGAGAAGCCGGACCTGATTACCCTGGATCTCGAAATGGCGGATGCGTGGGGAACGAATTTTTTCCGCAAAATTTCTAAAGAGGTTGAGTTCAAGAACATTCCCGTTGTCGTGATCAGTGGCCTGGCCAGCCGCCATCTTTCCATAAAAAAAGCGGTGGCGCACCTGGCCAAACCCTTTGACCAGGACCAACTCCTGGATATCATCAGGAAAAACGTCGGCGAATGACCGCCGCGATAAGCTGAGCGTATTCGACCGGGACAAACCGCCCTTGCTCGATGAAAGAGCAGGCGCTCTGATTGGGGGATGCATGTACCCTCGAATGCCGGGAACCGATGATAATCCAGTTTCCTGGAAGGTCCTGCTGGTGGACGATGAACCCGATATCCGGCAGATAATCTCGATGGTCGTCGAGGATGCCGGATATCAGGTGGCCGCGGCCTGCAGCGGTCTGGAAGCCCTTGAGCAGCTCGGGTCCGTGAATCCGCAGATTCTGGTGACCGACATCCGCATGCCGCTGATGGACGGACTGACCCTTCTGGAGACGGTCAAAAGGGAAAATCCCGACATCGAGGTGATCGTTGTTACCGCCTTCGGCGACATGGAACTCGCAATCAAAGCCCTTCAGCTCGATGCATCTGATTTCATCACTAAACCCATATCCGCAAGCTCCTTGAAAATAGCCCTGGAAAGAGCCCGTTCGCGCTACCTTTCCCGTAAGGAAATCAAAGATTACGCCGCTTTTCTCAAGGCTGAAAACGCTCGCAACACCCAGGAACTGACCCGCATCCATACCTTCCAGAAAAAGCTCATCGAGAATTCGTTGAGAGGCATCATGGTAAACGATGCCGAGGGTCGCGTGGTGATCTTCAATCGAATGATGGAGGAACTCTCAGGGTATACGCGCGACCAGGCGACAGCCGGCATGGAGTTATTGAAAGAACTGTTCGCACCCGAGGAACTGACCCGAATCCAGGAAGCGCTTAGAGGGCCGGGCTTTGGAGGCGCCGACCGCCTCTTCCTCTTCGAAAGCATCCTCAAACACCGCGCAGGGCACAGAATTCCGGTAGAGGTATCGGCAGCGATGCTTGAACTTGATCAGAAACCATTCGGTACGGTGTTTTTTTTCCGGGATCTTCGCGAAATTCGCGGACTGGAGAGGGAGCTTGCCGATCAGAGCGCCATTCTGCACCAGGACAAAATGATATCCCTGGGCAGACTGGCCGCGAGCGTTGCGCATGAAATTAATAATCCTCTGGCAGGAGCGCTGAACTACCTTCGCCTGATGAAGCGGGTGTTGAGCAGAGGCGCACTCGATCCCGAACAGCAGCAGAAGTTCGCCAATTACCTGGAGACGGTGGAGAGTGAAACTGACCGATGCGCAAGGATCATTTCCTCCCTCCTGACCTTCTCCCGAAAATCTCCGGCATCCTTCTCCAGGGTGTCTGCAAATGAAATCATGGAACGCTGCATACTCCTGTGTCACCACCGGCTGGACCTGAGCAATATCCTTCTGCACAAGTCTTGTGACCCCATAACCCCGCTCATGGTGGCCGATTCGAACCAGGCGCTGCAGTGTCTCGTGAACCTGATCTTCAACGCCGCCGACGCCATGCCCCAGGGAGGGGAGTTGTACCTCGAAAGCCTTTATGACCGTAAACAGGAGTTGGTGATCGTCCGGGTCAAGGATACGGGAACGGGAATCAACCCCGAAGATCTTCCCCATGTTTTTGAACCATTTTTTACCACGAAGAAGGAGGGCTATGGTGTCGGCCTGGGCCTTTCCACCGTTTATGGGATAATGGAGAATCATGGCGGTTCGGTGACGGTGGACAGCATCCCGGAAAAGGGCACGGTTTTTGAACTAAGGTTCCCGGTCAATGGCCCCCCAGCGGGGGGAGGCCAACATGGAGAAGGAAACGCTGCATGACGACCAGGTACATTTTCGGGATGCCCCTGGACTTGCCGGCGGAGATTACAAGGCCAACGAAGTCCTTCCGATTCGGTAGATCATCTGCTCCGGCGGGGACGATTGGAGGTAGCAAATGCGCTCCCGTCTTCTTAACAGGCTCGTTTCAAAGCTCATTATGGCGGTGAGCATCCCACTTCTTTTGTGGACCTGCACCTGGTTCTACTTCAATATAAAATACCAGAAGGAAAAGATTTTCCAAAACATCGTTGCAGGCAGCGACCGTCTGGGCAACACCATCCTGCTCGGCACTCACTTCGCCATGATGCTCAACTCCCGGGACGATATTACCCAGATAATCAAAAACATCAGCAAACAGCCCGAGATTCAAAATATCCGGATATACAACAAGGAAGGACATATCAAGTTCTCCAACACCGACGAGGAGATCGAACAGAGCACCAATATAAAGGACGAGGCCTGCATCGTATGCCACCGAACCGAACCTCCCCGTGTACTGCTGGGAATCGAGGAAAGAATCAGGATTTTTTCCTCCCCTGAAGGGCACAGGCTGCTCGGCGTCATCAGCCCCATCTACAATGACCCCGGATGTTCCACGGGATGTCACGTTCATGCCGCCGAAAAGAAGATCCTTGGGGCGCTTGACCTTGTAGTATCACTGAAGGAAGCGGACGAGCAGATTCGGACCTACGAAGAGGGCGCGCTTGGCCTGGCCGCGATAAGTTTTCTGCTTGCCTCGTCAACCATTCTTGTCTTCGTGCTTCGCTTCGTGAACCGGCCTCTACGCCTGTTAATGGAAGGCACCAGGCTCATCGGCATGGGGAACTACAACGCTCAGATCCACCTCCATCAGGCCGACGAGATGAGAGAACTGGCCGAGGCAATAAATGAAATGGGCCGGGCGATAAATCAGAAACAGACGGCTCTTAACCGGAAGATGGAAGAGTTTCAGGAACTCTTCGACAATGTACCCTGTATCATTTCGGTCCAGGACACGGAATACAGGGTCATTCGCTCCAACCGGCTCTTTTCCGAAAACTTCGGCGGCGCGCTTGGAGACTACTGCTACAAGATCTACAAGGGCCGGGAGAGCAAATGCGAAAACTGCCCTGTGGAAAAGACCTTTCTGGACGGCAACTCTCACACCGCCGTGGAGAAAGGGTTCAGGAAAGACGGCAGCATGGTCCACTGGATGGTGATGACCTCCCCGGTCATGAACGAGAAGGGTGAAATTGTCGCCGCAATGGAAATTAACCTCGACATAACCCAGCGTATTCTCCTTGAAAAAGCCCTGGAGGACTCCGAGAAGAAATACCACGACATATTCAACAATATACCCAGTTGCGTTTTCGTTCTTGACTACGACACCCTGAAGATTCTCGACATCAATGAGAGCGTCACCACCGTCTACGGTTTCAGCCGGCCGGAACTGCTGAGCCGCTCTTTCATGTCTCTCTTTCTTCCCGAGGAGAGAGAGCGCTACGAAAGGGAAATACGCTACATGGAGATAATCAGCCGGGTCAAGAACATGCGCCTGTCCGGCGAGAGTTTCTGTGTCACTATCCGGGTCTCGCCGTCGGAGTATCCGGGGCAGAAGGTGCTGCTCGTCATCACCACCGATATAACCAAGAGGCTCGAGACGGAAAAACAGCTCATCCAGGCAGGCAAAATGGCCACCCTGGGGGAAATGGCCTCCGGTATAGCGCATGAGTTGAACCAGCCCCTTTCAGTCATCAAGACTGCCGCGACCTTTTTTATGCAAAAAATCACGCGCAATGAGCCGATCCCCGAGGGGAGACTGTTCCCGGTGCTCCAGAAGATCGACAGCAACGTGGATCGCGCCTCGAAAATCATTACTCATATGCGCCAATTTGCCAGAAAGTCCGACATCACCACCGAGCGAGTGCAGGTCAACCGGGTGCTGGAGGCTGCTGCTGAAATTTTCAAGCAGCAGTTGAAGTTGATCGAAGTTGAGTTGAGGTGGGACCTGGACCCTTCCCTGCCTTGCATTATGGCCGATCCCGGGCGCCTCGAGCAGGTGATGGTCAACCTCCTGGTCAATGCCCGCCACGCTATCGAAGCGCGCTGGGAAGGACGCCATGCGCCAAAGGGCGCCAAATACATCAGCATCAAATCATTCGCTACGGTAAAACAGGTGGTTGTCGAGATCGCGGACAGCGGGACGGGGATTCCGGAGGTGATTGCCGAGAAGATATTCGAGCCTTTTTTCACCACGAAATCAGTGGGCAAGGGAACCGGTCTCGGCCTGTCAATCAGCTACGGTATCATCCAGGAGTGCGGAGGTGAGATCAAGCTGAAACCGGAGTACACGAACGGCGCCTGCTTTGTGATCACCTTTCCAAAGCCAGCCGGGGCTTCACAGGGAGGTGAAGCATGAAAAAGCAAATTCTTCTGGTCGATGACGAACAGGACATCCGTGAAGTACTCGCCATGGCGCTTCAGGACATGGGATATGATGTCATCGAAGCCGAAGACGGTGAGCAGGCCTTGCGGATCTTTCGCGAACAAAGGCCCGCCATCGTCATTACCGACATTAAAATGCCCGGTATCGACGGGATCGAGTTGCTGCAAAGGATCAAGGAGAGCAACCCGGCAACCGAGGTCATCATGATCACCGGGCACGGAGACATGAGCCTGGCTGTCAGCAGTTTCCGGAAGGATGCCGTTGAGTTCATCACCAAGCCGATCAGCGTTACGGACTTGAGTAATGCCCTTCAGAAGGTCGAGGAAAAGATCGCCATCAAGGAAAGCATCCGGGATTATACGGCCAAGTTGGAAAACATGCTTCAGTTGCGAACCAGGGAACTCCAGCAGGTCCAGGATAACCTTGCCGTCACCAGGAGCCAGGAACAACTCGCCTTTACCCAGAAAAACTTCCATGCGATATTTGACGATCTGCCCTGCTACATCACTGTTCAAGATCGGGATTTTCGACTGATTGCGACCAATCGCCGCTTCACGTCCGATTTCGGCGACAGGATCGGCGCTCACTGCTACAAAACACTCATGGATAATGATGAACCATGCGGTTCCTGCCCCGTGGCCGAATCCTTTGCCGACGGCTATGTCCACAAAAAAGACCTCGAAGTGACTCTTCCCGACGGGCGCCAGAATCATGTCTTTGTCTGGACCTCTCCGCTCCGGGACGACAGCGGCGCCGTAACTCACGTCCTGGTCATGCTCACCAACATTGCTCATATTCTCGATGAACAGGAGCATCTCTCAAACCTTGGCCTGATGATCAGTTCGGTTTCCCATGGTATCAAGGGCTTGCTCACCGGCCTCGATGGAGGCCTATACTTGCTGGATAAGGCCATCGGAGGCCATGATTTCATGCAGGCCGAAGAGGGCCTTGCCGTGATACGTCAGACCGTCGGCCGCATTCGGCGCATGGTCCTCGACATCCTCTTTTACGCCAAGGAGCGGGAACTCAATTTCGAGAAGACCGACGCCGCGGAATTCGCCCGGGATTTGGCCATGATCGTCAAGCAGAAATTGAAGAATCATAACATCAGGTGGCTCTGCGAAGTCGATCCCGCAGCAGGTAAATTCGAGGCCGATTCCAACTGCATTCACGTCGCCCTTATCAATATGATCGAAAATGCCATCGATGCCTGCATCGAGGATTCGGCGAAACCCGAGCACGAGATCAAATTCGAGGTGCGGCCGGAAGGAGATCAGATCTATTTTGGTATTTCGGACAATGGGGTCGGGCTCGATCCCTCAGCATTAAAGAAGGTCTTTACACTTTTTTATTCCGGCAAAGGCAAGAAAGGAACCGGCCTGGGCCTTTTCGTCACCAGGCATATCATTCAACAACATGGCGGCTCTATAGAGGTTGAATCTGAAAAGGGGCGCTACACCAGGTTCGGTGTCAGGATTCCGAGGGAACTCAAGTACCGGGAAAAAGCAGGCTGCGCTGCGCAATAAAGCTTTTACCCAGGTAAAAGCCTCTGAAAGAAGAACCCCCGGGACCAGCCGATCCCAGGGGTTCTTTTTTTTAAACGGCCTTTTTCATGCACAGGTTTGACGCCCTGCACCAGGCCCAGTCTTCTCGCTGGTTCAACAGCAACTCCCTGTTATATTGCAGTGGTTCCATGGGTTTCAAAATCCGCAGATCGGCAAGTTCACCGACTGCATCGATCAGGTTCTGCTCCGTGCCGTTCCAGGCGTTGAGCACGTGGTTGATCGTGGGCTTTTGTCCTTCATCCATGTACGAGCAGATGATCAGGTAGAGGGAAGTCGCATGGACACCGGGATTAAGTTCAAAAACCATCGGATCCATCTTCATGGGATGCCATTTCATCGGATTCATATCTCATTCCTCCCTTGAACAGCAGCCATCTCTGTCGGCTGCTGCCCGTCCTGAAGCGTTCCTCATTGCTGAAAAGCAGGTTCCGGGCCTTTAGCTGAACCTGGTCCTGAGTCTTACATGTTCTCAATCATTGCAAAAATCTGTGCATCGTCGAAGCCGCGCAGGCGGATTGCACCTGAACGGCACGAGGCCGTGCAGAGCCCGCACCCTTTGCACAGGCCCGGGTTGATCTGGGCCTTGCCTTTTTCGTTGAAGTTGGGCGCCGAGTAGGGGCAGATGCTGACGCATGTGCCGCAGGCGCTGCATAATGCCTGATCGGTCTCCGCGACAGTTCCGCTCACTGAGACCTTGTCGTTCGAGAGAAGGCAGGTCGCTCGCGAAGCCGCAGCCAAGGCCTGTGCGATGCTCTCATCCAGTGACTTCGGGCAATGAGCCATTCCACAGACGAAAACGCCTTCGGTTGCAAAGTCGACCGGTCTCAGCTTCGGATGAGCTTCAACGAAGAAGCCATCCTCGTTGAGGGGCACCTTGAAGAACTGCCCAAGGGCTTCGTTCGCCGTCGGTACGATTGCGCTGGCCAAAACGAGAAGGTCCGCTGGGATCGTGATAGGCCTTCCCAGCACCGGTTCGGTCACGGTGACTTCGAGCCTGCCGTCGCTGGTTTTAACTTTTGGCTTGTCATCCACGTCGTAGCGAATGAAGAGAATACCTTCCTTCCGGGCTTGGGTATAAAGATCTTCCCGCTCCCCATAAGTCCTGATGTCTCGATAAAGGACATAAATGGGCATATCGGGATTGGCTTTCCTGAGATGCAGAGCGCTCTCCATCGTGTGAGTGCAGCAGACGCGGCTGCAGTACGGGTGCTCGGGCTCACGCGAGCCTACACACTGGATGAAGACCGTCCCCCCCTCCTGGTTTGACGGAATTGCACCCGCCATTATCCTTGCATCAAATTCGAGATGAGTCAGGACACGTTCGTCCTGTCCATAAAGATATTCCGCTGGCTTGTATTCCTTTCCGCCGGTGGCCAGAACGGCGATGCCGTGATGAATCTCAATCCGGACATCGTCGGGCATCTTCAATACGGAGGTGAAATTACCGACGAAGCCCTGAACATGAACAAGTTCGGCGGACTTGAATACATTGATGGAAGGATGCTGCTCAACGCTTGCAACGAGTCTTTCCACAAAATCGGCGATGTACTCGCCTCTCCACGTCTTGTAGAGAGATCTCGCATTCCCGCCCAGTTCCGGAGACGCCTCCACCAGGTTCACCTGAAAACCCTGATCCGCCAGCGCCTTGGCTACGGTCATTCCCGCAACTCCACCCCCGACGACAAGCGTAACCGGAATGATTTCGAGTTCCGTCTCCCGAAGAGGCTCCAGCAGAGCGGCCTTGGCGACCGCCATGCGTATCAGTGTCTTCGCCTTCAGAGTAGCCGCAGCAGGATTGTGTGTATGAACCCAGGAATTCTGGTTGCGAATGTTTGCCATTTCAAAGAGGTACTTGTTGAGGCCCGCATCGATCATGGTCTCCTGGAACAGCGGCTCATGGGTCCTCGGCGTACACGCCGCCACAATCACCCTGTTGATTCCCTGTTCCCGGATCACCTGGGCCATCTTGACCTGGGTATCCTGCGAGCATGTATAAAGATTGTCTTCGACGTAGACCACATAAGGCAGGGTAGCGGCGTACTCGCGCACCTCCGGAACATTGACCACCCCACCGATGTTGATCCCGCAATGGCAAACGAAAATACCGATTCGGGGAGGTTCACCGATCACGTTGGTCTCCACAGGTACTTTTTTCTGGTTGGTCAGGCTCCAGCGCTTCTCATAGAGCAGACCGCCCGCCGCGGCCGCGGCCGCTGAGGCCTCGGTCACCGACTGCGGGATATCCTTCGGCCCCTGTACGGCGCCGCAGACGTACACCCCTGGCCGAGAAGTCGCCGTCGGCTGGAAGCTGTCGGTTTTTACGAAGCCCTGGGCGCCCAGGTCGATGTCGAGGCGCTTCGCCAGCTCTTTTATCTCTCCGGGCGCCTGAAGACCAACGGAGAGAACCACCAGGTTGAAGGTCTCGCTCGCCTGACGGCCGTCGGCATCCATGTAGACCAGTTCCAGGTCGCCGTCACCGGTGGGAACGACCGAATGCACTCGTGAGCGAACGAAGCGCACGCCGTGTTCGCGCGCCCGCTCATAGTAGCGTTCGAAATCTTTCCCATGAGAGCGGATGTCCATGTAAAAAATAGCGGTATCCAGCGAAGCATGGGCATGCTCCATTGCGATCACCGCTTCCTTGATGGCGTACATGCAGCAAACCGATGAACAGTAGGGCTTGTCGGCTTGATTGAGGTCTCTTGAGCCGACACACTGCAGCCATGCTATCTTCTTCGGCTCCTCGCGGTCATACGGGCGCATGAGCCGTCCCCTGTACGGTCCGGAGGCGCTCAGGATGCGCTCGAATTCGAGACTCGTCACAACATTGGGAAGGTCGGAGTAGGCGTAGGTATCGAGTTTCGAGGGGTCAAACACCTCCGTCCCGGTTGCCAGGATGACCGCGCCCACTTCCAGTTCGCTTCTGCGCGGCTCATCAGCGTAGCGGATCGCCTTGGCCAGGCATACGGTCTCGCATATTCCGCAGCCGAGACAAACGCTGGTGTCGATAGAATAGACCTGTGGAACAGCCTGGGCGTAGCGGATCGAGGGCACAGCCCTGCTGTCGAGCCCGCAGTTGAAGTCATTGGTAGTAGAGACGGGACATGCCTGGGCGCATTGTCCGCAACCCGTGCATTTTTCGGGATCGATATAGCGCGGGTGGTTCAGAAGCCTGGCGGTAAAATGCCCGGCCTCGCCTTCGAGCGATTCGAGTTCAGTATTGGGTATGATCTTGATGTTCATATGGCGGCCGACCTCGACCAGCTTGGGTGAGATAATTCACATCGTACAGTCGTTGGTCGGGAAAGTCTTATCGAGCTGGGCCATCAACCCTCCCACACAGGGAGAGCGATCCACGAGATAGACAAAGTAGCCGGAATCAGCCAGGTCCAGCGCCGACTGCATCCCGGCGATGCCCGCTCCCAGCACCATTACCGCACCGTGTTTTTCTGAATTTTGAACTACATTCATAAGTACCCTTTCAATTCACAAGCGTACGAAGAAGAGACGCAACGATTCGGCGTTGCTCCGTCTTTTGTGCAACTAGACGGCGACTTTTAGAAACCGTGGGGTTGTATCCTCAAAAGCATGCAGATCCGCCAGGCCGCTTTTCTCAAGTTCTCCCAGGCGCATCGATATCGTATAGATGGGCAAACCGGTAGCAGCGGCCATTTCGCGCACCGAAAGGGGGCCCTTTTCAAGAGCTTCGAGAAGGAGCGCTTTCTGGTACTCGGATTCCACGATCCCCGCCAGCAATTCCCTGTATTTCACCTCGCTGATCTTTTCATGGAAAACATTTTCCCGTGAAGTAAGCTGCCTGTCCATGCCGGTCAGCCACCTCAACCGGGGTGAGTTGAGAACGTTTTCAACGACTCGGAGCTGCGACTGGAAACGCTCCGGGTCGAAAGGCCCCAATTCGGACACAACTCGGCTCAGCTCGGTGACGTAATCCGCAAAGAGTTGCCCCTCTGCCGCGCTCACCCAACGGATATGCAGCCGCTCCGACCCGATGCCCGACATATCCAGCAACTGTTTCATCACTTCAACTCGTCTCAGGGCGTAATGATTACCTTCCAGGTAATGGCAGTCGCCGAGGTGTCAGCCGAAGACGAGCACGCTGTCAAAGCCGCTCTTGAGACCCTCTACCATATGGAGAGGGTCGATGCGGCCCGAACACATCGTTCTCAGAATACGAACGGTGGAAGGGTACTGATAGCGCGATACGCCGGCAAGATCGGCCCCTGCGTACGAACACCAGTTGCAAAGAAAAGCGAGCATCTTGGGCTCAAAGTTTTTATCCATTTCTGAACTCCTCTAGTAACGGCTCAACAGCGACCGAAAAGGTTCGGTCGTTGCAATTTGTCATTCGCCGGCGCCACCCGCGCGGATCGCGGCAACCAATTGCGTGTTCCTGAAGTGCTTGATGTCTATGGCTTTTTGGGGACAAGCCGCCGCACAGACACCGCAGCCTTTGCATGAGGCCGAAATGGATTCCGCCCGGAAGCCCTTTCCGACGATTTCCTGCCTTCTCATGGCTCCAAAGGGACAGGCTTTTTCACACAGTCCGCAGCCGGTGCACAAGTCGGGATTCACCACAGAGACGACCGGCTCTACCTCGATGAAAGGCTGGGCCAGAACGCCGGCGGCTTTAGCCGCTGCGGCCTTGGCCTGCGAGATGGATTCGTCCAGGGATTTGGGATAATGCGCAAGTCCGCATACAAAGATCCCGTCCGTAGCGAACTCCACCGGGCGCAGCTTCATGTGTGCTTCCAGGAAAAACCCGTCCTCGTTGAGAGGTACATTGAAAAGGTGGGCGAGTTCTTTCTGGCCTTTAGGAATAATGGCGGTGGCAAGATTGAGGTAATCCACCGTAAACTGAACAATCCGCCCCAGAACATGGTCCCGGACTTTTATGGTGAGCTTTTCGGCGCCGTTCTCTTTGATCGACTCCACAACGGGCTTTTCTTCAACGGGATACCGGATGAAGGTGACTCCAAGCGAGCGCGCACGGGTATAGAGTTCCTCACGCAGACCATAGGAGCGCAGATCCCTGTAAAGGAAATATATTTTCAGCTCCGGCTTACGAGCCTTGAGATCGATTGCCTGTCGCAGCGATTCGGTACAACAGATTTTCGAGCAGTAGGGTCGCTCGGGCTCTCGTGAGCCGACGCACTGGATGAACGCCACCGCACTCGTTTCCGCCAGCCGCCTGGGTTCGCGCTGGAAAAGGTTTTCGAGATCGTGCCATCGTGTGACGCGCTCGCTTTGTCCGTAGAGATATTCCTCAGGTGTATAGGCTTCACCTCCCGAGGCGATGACAGCAACGCCATGCTGAAGATTCATCTGGGTTCCGCCGGCATCTACGGTCGTCGTAAACTGGCCCACAAAGCCCTGAACATTGAGTATTTTGGCGTTGAGAAAGACCTTTACTTTCTCATGATCCATCACACGGTCCCGCAGCTTGCGGACATAGGCCTGAACATCCTCACCATCCCAGGAGCGCTTGATGTGCAGCGCGTTTCCTCCGAGTTCTTCCTTTTGCTCGACAAGAAACGTCTGGAAACCTTGATCGGAGAGGTTCAAAGCAGCATTCATCCCGGCTATGCCGCCCCCGATTACGAGCGCCGCCTGGTCGAGTTCTGCCCTCATACGTTCCAGAGGCTCAAGCAACGAGACCTTCGCAACGGCCATTCTTACGAGGTCCTTTGCCTTCTGTGTCGCTTTTTCGGGTTCGGACTGGTGGACCCACGAGTTCTGGTCCCTGATGTTCGCCATCTCGAAAAGGTATCGGTTCAGTCCCGCTTCACGGATCGTCTCCTGGAAAAGCGGTTCGTGGGTCCTCGGGGTACAGGCGGCCACAACCACCCTGTTCAGGTCGTGTTCCTTAATGGCTTCCCGGAGAAGCTTTTGTGTATCCTGGCTGCATGTAAAAAGATTATCCGCGACGTAAGCCACTCCCGGGAGGCCTCGGGCGTAGTCGCGAACGGCAGGAACGTCCACCACGGCGCCGATATTCAAACCGCAGTGGCAGACAAAGACGCCGATGCGGGGCGCCGCATTCACCACGGGGTCTTCCGGTGGATAGCTCTTTTCGTTAGTGAGCGTTCCACGAGCTGAACTCAACAGCGCCGCACTCGCCCCCGAAGCCGCGGAAGCCTCCATGACCGAAGAAGGAATGTCTTTGGGCCCGGAGAAGAAACCGCAGACGAAAATTCCCGGCCTCGATGTCTCTACGGGAGCGACGGAGGAAGTCTGTGCGAAGTCTCCATGATTGAGTTTTATCTGAAGTTTTTCGGCGAGATTGACGACTCCCTCGGGAGCTTCCAATCCCTGCGAGAGTACGACCAGGTCGAATATCTCGCTTTGCAGCTTTCCGCTCTCATCGACAAAATCCAGCCGAAGATCCTCCGAGCCGGGGCCGGCAGGCTGAACACTGTGAATGCGCGAGCGAATGAAACGCACCCCCATTTCGTTGCGTGCACGATCGTAGTAGCGCTCGAAATCCTTGCCGTAGGTGCGCATGTCCATGTAAAAAATGGCGGCTTCCAGCCCAGACTTCGAATGCTCCCGGGCAATGACTGCTTCCTTGATCGCGTAGGTGCAACAAACGCCGGAACAATATTCATGGCTTCCCTCATGCATGTCGCGCGATCCCACGCACTGGAGCCATGCAATCCTGCGGCACTCCTTCCTGTCGGAGGGGCGCACCAGATGCCCCTCGTAAGGACCCGAGGCGCTCAGGATTCTCTCGAATTCCATGCTCGTTACGACGTTAGGGAGCTTGCCATAGCCGTACGTATCGGTAAGACCCGGATCGAAAGGCTTTGCTCCCGGCGCCAGAATAATCGATCCTACCTCGATGGTGTGCGTCTTCTCTTTCTGCTCCAGGTCGATGGCGCCCGCGGGACAGAACTTCTCACAGGCCCTGCATTTGCCTTTTAGAAAATAGGTGCAGTTTTCTCCATCGATCAGGTACTTGAGCGGCACCGCCTGCGGGTACATCACGTAGGCCGCCTTACGTTTGTCCAGACCCTGGTTGAATTCATTATCGACCTTGCGCGGGCATTTTTCGGCGCAAAGGCCGCAAGCGATACATTTCTCGAAATTCACGTAGCGCGGCCGCTCCCGCACGGTCACGGTAAAGTTGCCGGCCTCGCCGTCCACCCTCTCCACATCGGACATCGTAAGCAGCTTGATGTTGAGGTGACGCCCGCACTCAACGAGCTTGGGGGAAAGAATGCACATTGCGCAATCGTTGGTGGGAAAAGTCTTATCAAGTTGCGCCATGATCCCCCCGATAGAGGGCTGCTTTTCCACCAGGTAGACGTAGAAACCAAGCTCAGCGGCATCCAGCGCCGCCTGCGCTCCGGCTATTCCGCCTCCCACAACCATGACTGCACCGGTCAGGGGCTTTTGTCCCGAATTTCCCTTCATCAAGATCTCTCCTTAATTGTGCGCCTTGAAAAACAAGCTTCCGCATGGGAATGAGTCGCATCAGACCCGCGAGCCTTGCCTGTAAAGTCTTATGCAAGGCGAGTTTTCGGTTCCACCGGTATCGTTCTGCAAGTTGCAGACCAAGAAAAAATCTTTAACAAATTGACAGGCTTACACGAAGGGAAGGAAACATGCTAAAAACAGCCAAGCCGCGCAAGCGCGGCCTGTAAAGGTTTTATGGATTGCTGGAATGGGTGTAAAAAAATGACGCGTGGACGTTATTCGGCGAGACCGTACCTTTTCATACGATTCCACACGGTAACCCGACTTATTCCAAGGATTTCAGCAGCCTTGGATTTATTGCCCCTCGATATGGCCAAGGCCTCGAGGAGTTGCTTTTTTCTCAGTTCCTGCCTTGAGTGCTTGAGAATTCTGGGACTTTTCGGTGTGGCTTTCTGCTTCAGCAGATCCGGAGGAAGATGCGCCGGCTGAATAAGGCTTTCATTGCAGGTGGCAAAAATATAAGCAAAAACACTCTTCAGCTCCCTGACATTTCCGGGCCAGGAGTATTCCGAGAGGATCTCCATAGTGGTTCGATCGATTCCTTCAATCCTCTTGCCCGTTTTGAGCCGCAATTTATGGAAAAAGTGGTCGACAAGAAGGGGTATGTCCCCGGCTCTTTCACGGAGCGGGGGCAGTCTGATCGGAATAACATTGATCCTGAAATAGAAATCCTTTCTGAAGCTTCCTTTTTCCAACAAATTCAATAAATCCCGGTTCGTAGCGGAAATGATGCGCACGTTGACCGAAATGGACCGCGAATCCCCCACCCTCTCAATGGTCTTCTCTTCCAGGACCCGCAAGAGCTTCACCTGGGTAGACAAAGAGAGGTCGCCGATTTCATCAAGGAAAATGTCCCCTCCATGAGCCAATTCAAACCTCCCGGCCCTGCTGTTGTGCGCGCCGGTATAGGCGCCCTTCACATGACCAAAAAGTTCGCTCTCCAGAAGAGATTCCGTCAAAGCCGCACAATTCACGCTGACGAGAGGCGCCTTACTGCGTGCACTGAGCCGGTGAATAGCCTTGGCGACCAGTTCCTTACCTGTCCCGCTCTCTCCCAAAATGAGCACGGGCGCATCGGAACGGGCTGCATTCTCTATGACTCTGTAAACCTGCACCATCTCGGGTGAGGCGCCGATTATACCCTGAAAGGAATCCTCCGGCTGAAGCTGCCGGTGAAACTCTATAACCTTTTGATCTTTTTGAACAATCTCTGTAATATCGGTGATCGTCTCCACACCCCCGATTATCCTGCCATGCTCGTCCTGGAGCCGCGACGCATTCTTCAAAACCTGAACAAAAGAGCCGTCTTTCCTCATAATAGTGCATTGGCGGAATTCCAGGCTGCCGGTCCTCAAAAGCACGCACCACTGCTGTCCGCCCTGTCCCCTGGCCAGGTTGAACAGGCTGCAGTTGAGAATCGAACATTTCTGACCGATGAGTTCGTCCCGGCTGTAGCCGGTAAGGAGTTCCATAGCCTCGTTGACAGAAACGATATAGCCTTCCGTGTCCACGATCATGACCCCGTCCTTGATATTGCTCACGATCGTTTCCCAGTAGCCATTGAGATTAGTTTCCGTAATGAGCTTTTTTGTCATGTTCAATTTTTATCACCTGTTAAAAATTGTGCATTTTTACATTTTTATCAGTCCTTGTGCAATTTCTTTACACCTGGACTGAGCTTGTACCGCTGTTCGAAACTTTTCCAGAGAAAAAATTCCCCTTTTGCAACCTGTAAAAAAGAGACTTTTCCAGGACGATGACTACCGCTGGTTTGCCTTCCAGGAGAGAAGTCGAGAGAATGCAAAGGAAAATGTCTTACGTTCCGGATCGTGAGATCAGTCGAATTTTTCACCTTGCCTGAAAAACTGTCCGCCGGCAGCGCTTGGTTTTTACAAGTAATCCCAATGCATTGGGACCGAAGAAGCTCCCATTGCCCGCGAGTCGCGAGCCGAGGCTGTACAGTTACGTCTTCACGATGAAACCGATGACTATGTAGGAGTGAATAGATAGAAGTTGCTGAAACACAAGGGCACATTACCGAAGTCGATCTAAAAATGCAAGGATTTTGTCGCCTTGCACAGAGCGCTTCGGTAAGCGCACGATTTCTCACTGCCGTTAATGGAAAATGCGCCATCATACACCCATATCAACGATGTTGACTGAAACCTTTTGAAACAGAAAATCCAGCGAGTTCCGAGCGAGAAAGAGATCGTATAGGAGCAGCGAGTTACCATGGGGAGTCGGAGCACTCTTACCCTGCCAATGCTGTGCAGTTAACATGCCATAATGGTTCAAATCGCGAGCCGAAGCGTATCGGCCCACCTCTTGCTTTACGCTTTTCCCGAATTGATTTTTCGGAGCGCCTGGCCGTTACAAATTTTCCAATCCTTAAGGGATAAAAGGGGGTTGTTGTGGAAGCTGTTGTAATACCGAATCAACTTGAAGAGTCTATCAGGGATTACCTCGCAAAATTGAACCTTGACCGCTGTTTTACGTGCGGGACATGCACGAACGGCTGCCCCGTCACCGAGACTCCCGGGATGGAAGAGTGGGATATACGCAAAGTCCTGAGGATGCTCCATTACGGGATGGTCGACGAGGTAGTCGAATCAAAGTTCCCCTGGGTCTGCACGGGATGCGGGCGATGTGCGCACGCGTGCCCCATGGGAATAGACATCCCCTACATCATGCTGCACATGAAGTCGCTGCGTCCGCGGGACAGAGTGCCCGGCATACTCCACAAGGGCGCCGAGAACTGCCTTAAGACCGGGAACAATATGGCGATTCCCCGGGGAGACTACCTCTTTCTCATGAACGACATGGGACAGGAACTGGTCGATGAGGGCTGCCCGGGGTTTTATGTCCCCATCGATAAGAAGGGCGCCGACATCCTCTTCTTTCCCAACTCCAAGGAAGTCTTTGCAGACAACGAAGATATGAAATGGTGGTGGAAGATCTTCTATGCGGGCAAAGAAAACTGGACGATTCCCTCCGAGAACTGGGAATCGGTTGATTGGGGTCTGTTCACCGGCAACTACGACTACATAAAGACTTTTGCGAAAAGAAAGATCGATTTCGCCCAATCTCACGGCATCAAAAGAATGATCATGCCGGATTGCGGCGGAGGTTCCTATGGCTGTCGCGTGGGCATGAAGGAATGCGTGAAAGAGGACCCGGCAAACGAAATCACATACCTTTATCTCTATGACTACCTCATCGAACTCATCAAGACCGGCAGGATCAAACTGGATAAGAGCGTTAACGCCGGCAAGACCTTCACCTGGCATGACTCCTGTAAACATGGCAGAGAACTCGAGCGCCACTTCGGCAAGGGCTTTTTTGAGGAGCCTCGCTGGATCATCAGCCAGTGCGTGGATGATTTTATCGAGATGGAGCCGACACGCGGCAATTCACATTGCTGCGGAGCGGGCGGCGGAATGTGGCCCGGCCCCTACCCTGATGAATCAGCCTGGCACGGACGGGAGAAATACAAGTCCATCAAAAACAGCGGCGCCGATGTGGTGGTGGTCGGCTGTTCAAATTGCCACGATCAGTTGATGAAGCGGCTCCCGAAGCAATACACGGATCATAAGTACGAAGTTCGCTACATCTGGGAGCTGGTATCCGAGTCTCTGGTCATCGAACCGTGGAGCGAAAAGGAAATAGCAGCAGCGGAGGCGCTGGCCAAAGAACAGTGGGAGCGTCTGGGTATAGGCGAAACTGAGTGAGGCGACTGCTTCGCAGAATAAGCGACTTGAGTGTGGCGTTTTCCAATCAGGCACATTTTCCAGGCCATGTTCACCAGGGCAAGCGAGACTCTAATGTCTAATCAGCAAGAGTTCATGGTGCTCTTCACGTGCATATTCTCATCGCCGCATGTGCAACACAACGGCAGAAGAAAGGGATCTGGACCGGACCAGGGGGAGCAATTCATCAGATGGTTGGAAGCCCGGCCCAGCCGGGCTCTCCCCATGAACTTGGATGGTGGAAGGAACGAACATGGCAAAAGAAAATGAAAAGGTTGGAAGCGGCGCCGTCTTGGTGGTAGGCGCCGGCATAGCAGGCATGCAGGCATCTTTGGACCTGGCAGACTCTGGGTACTACGTCTACCTGGTGGATCAATCTCCTACGGTCGGGGGCCTGATGTCCCAATTGGACAAGACCTTCCCGACCAATGATTGCGCGATGTGAGTCATTTCGCCCAAGCTGGTCGAGGTCGGCCGGCATCTGAATATAAGCTTGGTTACCCATTCAAGGGTCGAGGCTCTTGAGGGCGGGCCGGGGAGCTTCAAGGCAAAACTGAGCCAGTCTCCCCGGTTCATTGACAGATCGAAATGCACGGGCTGCGGCGCCTGCGCCCAGGTCTGTCCGGTAAGCGCGGCAAACGAATACAACTGCGGTCTTGACCGCCGGGCCGGTACCTACATTCCTTACACCCAGGCCGTACCGATGGTCTACTCGATAGACCAGGCGACCTGCCTCGGGTGCGGGCTTTGCGAGACTGCCTGCCTGGCCGGGGCCGTTCTCTATTCGGATACTCCGCGCATGACGGAGTTGGAGATCGGAGCGGTGATACTGGCGACCGGAACCGGGGTCTTCGACCCGTCCCGCTTTGACACATACGATTATGCAAATCATCCCAATGTAATCTCTTCGCTTGAATTCGAACGCATCTTGAGCGCTTCCGGCCCGTATCGCGGCCGGCTCATGAGGCCCTATGACCGGGAAGAGCCAAAGAAGATAGCCTGGCTGCAATGTGTCGGATCGCGTGACCTCAACCACTGCGATAACTCCTATTGTTCGGGTGTCTGCTGCATGTACGCGATAAAGGAAGCCGTCATCGCTAAAGAACACGCGCACGGCGTTCTGGATACCGCGGTCTTTTTCATGGACATGCGCACCTACGGCAAAGACTTTGAAAAGTATTACGAAAGGGCAAAGCACGAGGGAGTGCGCTTTATCCGCTCCCGCGTACACACGGTAGAGCCGCATGGAGACGGGGACCTCAAGATCGTCTATGTGGATGAAGAAGGACGCATGCACGATGAGGTCTTCAACCTTGTAGTACTCTCCGTCGGACTGGATGTGAACGAGCAATCGGTGGAACTTGCGGGCAAGCTCGGAATTGACCTCAATGAGAGCCGGTTCGTGAATACCGATCCTTTCACACCTGTAGCCACCTCTCGGCCCGGCGTTTATGTCTGCGGCGCCATCCAGGGACCGAAGGATATCCCCCAGTCGGTCATGGAGGCATCCGCGGCGGCATGCGCCTGCACAAATCTTCTGAGCGATGCACGCTGGTCGGCAGCTCTAACTAAGGAGAAACCCGTTCAAAAGGATGTCGCCGGTGAGCCGCCTCGTGTGGGAGTGTTCGTCTGCCAGTGCGGCACGAATATCGGCGGTATCGTCAATGTCCCGGAGGTGCGGGAGTATGCGCGATCCCTGCCGAGCGTAGTTTATGTTGAGGATAATCTTTACACCTGCTCACAGGACACCCAGGTCAAAATGGCAAAGGTCATAGCCGAGCAGGGTATCAATAGAGTTGTCGTGGCCGCCTGCACCCCCCGAACCCACGAGCCGCTGTTCCAGGAAACCCTCATGAACGCCGGCCTGAACAAGTACCTCTTCGAAATGGCCAACATCCGGAATCAGAATTCCTGGTGCCATAGCAAGGACAAGCCTGCCGCCACTGAAAAAGCAAAGGACCTCGTGCGCATGGCGGTCGCCAGGGCTGCGCTGCTTGATCCCCTGTTCGAACGGCCCCTTGACGTCATGCAGAGCGCGCTGGTTATCGGCGGTGGGGTGGCAGGGCTTACTGCTGCGCTGGGCCTGGCCCGGCAGGGTTTTGATGTGGCAGTCGTCGAGAAGGAAAAAGAACTCGGCGGCATGAGCCGAAGGATCTCTCATACCATCGAAGGCAGAGATGTCCGCAAGTTCCTCTCCGACCTCATCGAAGAGGCTCGGCAACACAGCAGGGTCGAGTTGATCACGGATGCGCGCATTACCGGGTTCTCGGGCTACAAGGGCAACTTTACCACCCGGATCGAGACGAACGGCGGCGCCTCCAGGGAGATTAGCCACGGCGTCACTATACTGGCGACCGGAGCGCAGGAATATCGCCCCAAAGAGTTCGGCTATGGCGAGAACCCCGGAGTGATGACTCAACTCGAACTGGGCGGCCTGATTCAGGCCGAACCTTCGCAGCCTGCCGCCTGGAACAGGGCCGTGATGATTCAGTGTGTCGGCTCCAGGTCGGATGAGAACCCGAATTGCAGCCGCATCTGCTGCCAGAGCGCTGTTAAACATGCCCTGGAGCTGAAAAAGCTAAACCCCGAGATGGATATTCTCATCCTTTACCGGGACATGAGAATGTACGGCCTGCTCGAGCACTACTACACGCAGGCCAGGCGCCAGGGCATTCTTTTTTCGCGCTACAGTCAGGACAATCCCCCCGAGGTTAGCGCCAACGGCGCCGGACTTTCCGTGCTCTTCACCGATCATGTCCTGAACAGGCCGATCAGAATGCCGTCCGATGCCGTAGTACTCAGCGCGGCCACCCTGGCCGCCGAGAACCACGAACTCTCGTCCCTGCTGAAAATCCAGAGCAACTCCGAAGGCTATTTCATTGAAGCGCACGCAAAGCTCAGACCCGTTGATTTCGCCGCGGAAGGCATCTTCATGTGCGGCATGGCTCATGGCCCGAAGCTTATTACCGAGAGTATTTCCCAGGCAATGGCTGCGGCTTCCAGGGCAGGCGCTTTCCTGGCGGCCAAAGACCAGTCCATTGGAGGAGTTGTGGCCAAGGTGCGGTCGGAACTCTGCGCCGCATGCCTGGTATGTGTCCGCGCCTGTCCCTATGGCGTTCCGCAAATAGTAAACGGGGCGTCAACGATCAATGAAGCGCTCTGCCAGGGGTGCGGCACATGCGTATCCGAGTGCCCGGCAAAGGCGATCGAACTCGCCAACTATGGCGATGAACAACTCATGATCAAGGTAGAGGTTCTCCTGGAAGGAGTACTCCACTGATTGATCATTACAAAGGAGAAGACAATGCATACTGCACATTCATTCCTTGACCGAACCATCTTCCTGAGGAAGCTCAGCACCCTGGCCACCTCTCTTTACATTCTCCTATGCAAGCTGCTGGATGACGACCTGTCGCCGACCCTGGCGAGGATTCGCGGAAACTGGGCCGGAACCGAGCAGGAACTCGCCGGGGCAGCCGAGGAACTCGTGCGGGAGGGTATCCTGGTTCCGATGAATTTTTCGGAAGATAACAAGCGGTGGTGGATTTATCCCAGCACCAGTTGGTATCCTCACCGAAAAGACCAGATCAGGCATTAGGACAAACGCTCTATTGCCGGGCCGTCTTTCATGGCGGCCCCGGCTCTGAGAAATCTTCCCGGTATGCAGAATCCGGCCCCGGCAATGGTGAAGCGGCCGGATGAGGAGGAAACAAATTGCCCCCCGCAATCCTGGCTGCATCCTCCCGATGAGAGCACCGGCGTAAGACTCTTAGTTGTTTTGATCAGGGAACCCGATGCACCATGAAGCGATTTTTCGGGGATGTTTTGCCCCCCTTCTCTTCACATCGTCCCCGGCAAAGAACTCGGCGCCAAAATCTGAAGGCAATAATCAACCTTTCGTCCGACTTGGATGCTGCGTTGAGGCCGTGAAACTGGCATGACCTTTGTACCGACCTTAACGGTCCGTGACGGAAATCTCTATTGCCGGTTTCATCCGGTTATGACTGATGCATTCTAGTGCGACGGAGGCCCCAAATGAATTCGATGAAGAGTCTGATGCAGGGGGTATACCGGGTATCATCAAAGATTACTCACCAATCCGAGGACCGGAATGAGGACGGAAATTCCCGGGAGGCGCCGGCTCTCATGCGCAGAATGGAGAACGCCTCCGCGGTAGGAAAAATAACCGGCCACTGTGGTGAAACAATGGAAATCTATTTGCGCATCTCGGGTGAGCAGATTACCGACAGCAGCTTCTATGCGGAAGATGGGTGCCTGTTCAGCATGATGTGTGGTGCTGTTGCAGCTAATTTCGCACGAAACAGGAACATCGATGACGCAGCGGAAATAGACGGGGAGATGATTCTGGAAATGTTCAAGTCGGTTCCTAAAGAAGAATCTCATTGCGCCTACCTGGCGGCGGAAACTTTACAGGCAGCTATTCATGATTGGATGATAAAGAGCTAATTCTCGAAAGGTACTCACGCTAATGTCACAGATCCCCATAGTCATTGAAAATAACAGCCGCGGCGAGCGCGCATTCGACATCTACTCCAGGCTTCTCCGGGACCGGATCATCTTCCTGGGAACCGAGGTTACCGATGATATAGCCAACGTCATCATCGCGCAACTGCTGTTCCTCGAATCGGAAGATCCGGACAAGGACATCCACTTCTACATCAACTCACCGGGCGGTGTAGTGAGCGCCGGTCTGGCCATCTACGACACCATGCAATACATCAAGCCAAAGGTTTCCACCTTGTGTATGGGGCAGGCGGCGAGTATGGCGGCGGTTCTGCTTGCAGCGGGAGAAAAAGGCAGGCGCTTTTCCCTGCCGCACGCCCGCATAATGATCCATCAGCCGATAGGCGGGTTCCAGGGGCAGGCAACAGATGTGGAAATCCAGGCCAAAGAGATCTTGAGATTGAGAGAAGAACTCAACCACATTCTTGTGCAGCACACAGGTAAGCCCATCGAGCAAATCGGACACGATACGGATCGCGATTTTTACATGTCCGGGGTGGAAGCAAAAGAATACGGTCTGATCGATGACGTCTTTTTTGCGAGACCTCCTGATCGCCCGCTCAAATCAGCTTGACACCCGTCAATCTGCAATTTGGCTCATTACTCACCTCCATGGGCTTCATTCTCCATGGAGGTGAGTTTTTCCCCCGGCCTCGACTTGTCCGAAAAGAATAGTGACGGCCCGTCAAGTACCTTCCATTCCCTTTCTTTCAAGATCCGGATGCATTCATTACGGATCACAATCTGTTCCCACTTCGATTTTCCGCGTGCTAATTCACTGCTGGTAAGCAATAATACGAACCGTCAGTGTAGCCGCTTTTCTTTGGTATGCCGAATGAAAAGATAAACTCTGTAAACCAGTTCTCATTCACCTGATATGTCGTCATCCAGGCCAAAAGCTAAAAGAGCCCTTACAGCCGGACTCATCAGTATGGGCCAGGTTTCGGATACGGAACTCCGTGTTGTGGCTGCCAATATTCAGGCGATGCTTAAAGTGCCCGCAAAGGTGCTGGCCCCGATGCCAATCCCTGAAGAGGTGTATCAACCCCGCCGGGGGCAATATGATGCCGGGCTGATCCTGCAGCACCTTTCCCTGCTCCCTTTTCCACAGCATTTGCGCATACTGGCAGTTACGGACGTCGACCTCTGCAATCCAATGCTGACCTATGTTTTCGGGCAGGCAGAACTGGGGCGACAATTTGCGGTCGTCTCCACTTTTCGCCTCAAGGAGAGTGGAGACGGGACCTCGGCCCCTCCCGCTCTTTATTACGAGCGTCTGGCCAAGGTCGCTCTCCACGAAGTCGCGCACACTTTCTCCCTCTACCACTGTGAGTCGCCTAAATGCCTCATGCAGGTCTGCCGGAAAGTCCGGGATCTGGACGAGCGCGACATCCTCTTCTGTGAGAGGTGCAGCTTTGTTCTTCGCCATAACGTCATGAGTTAGAGAAGCTCTCATTTCAGGTACGGAGAAATTCGTGCACCAGATCCTCCCACTTGAGATGAGACAGGTTGCCGAAGATATCCTCCACAATTTCACCGCCCGCTGCTGCGAGTGGAACTCCGTAGACCGACATTACCATTTGTTCCAGTTTTTTCACTTCCGCATTGAGCCAGGACTGTGCTTTCTTTTCAAACAGCAGCTTCTTCACATGATGCTTGAGGCCGCCCCTTGGATCAACGACGATAAGCCAACCTTGACCGAAAGGGTCTTTCCCTGCGAGATTGGGCCGCCTCATGGCTCCATGGTTGACAGCCATCACAACTCCATTTATCGGTGAGAGCATTTCCGCACTCTTTTGCTCCCTGTGGATAGACCATCCTTTCTCGCTTTGTTTGATCCGGGCGCCGATGTCCGGGAGATCAATAGCGGTGGGTTTGCCAAGAAGCCGAAGTGCAAAATCATCCATCCCCAGACGGACGAATCCTCCGTGCTCGATGCGGGCCCAGCCGTGTCCCTGGTGATAGTAGTAGCCATCCGCTACAGAAAACCCAGAGATCCTGCTCAGGTGAATGGGGGGCGCCACACTCGACAAGTCCTCCTGGTCGAGGAGTTGGTCGAATTCACAGGTTCTGCATTCGTAATGGTTCGCGCAAAACTTGAACTGGACCCGTCCCGTCAACATGTGCCTGCATTCTCTACGGGAATAGGGCCTGGATCGTTTGACATCTCTCCAACTGACCAAGGCTGTTGGCTTCTGCTCCACTTTTCGGCCCATGGCTTTATCAAACGCACAACTGGTGCAATCATACGCGTTATCGCACATCTTGAAATTCACGACTCCGGCCTTCATCCAGATACACTGGTTCTCCGTATCCGAGAAGACTCGCACACCGCGCTTTTCATCTGTTTCCCTGGTTTCCATGTCAGCCTCCTCGCTGCCCCCCGGGGCAAGCTCTTTTCATTAGGAGTTTTCCTTCCACTGGTCGCGACTCAATTGCCCGTTTCACAAGATCCATGCCATCACCGGGCGGGACATATTCACCGGGATCAATGGCACGCCAATGGCGAGACAGAAGAACACGGCGGCGACCATTCCTGGAGCCGACGGTGCTGCCGGGGAGACTCCCGGCAGCATGCGGGCGCCAAGTTTCTTATCACCCCGTGCGCAATTAATCCTGCCTTTGTTCAGGCAGGCGGATGGGCGCGGGTGTACAGGTTTTTATCCCGGTGTAAGGAAACTTTACATCGCCGCGAGTCCATGAGTCGTCAAGGCGCAGCCTCCTGCCGTGTATTCCATATGGAGGAACCGTGATTGCTCTGAAAAAGGATTTGCAGGTATCACTTTTGCACCACTCAGGTTTACTCTGCTTTGTTCCCGGAGGAGGTCTGAGAACCGGGGGGCTGACCCGATCCCGTTTGAACCTTTCCCCTTACTCGACGGACCGGAGCGCCATGGCTGGAAGGATTAAAGTTCTGATAGTCGATGATGAAAGGATCGTGCGCGAGTCTCTCGTGCAATGGTTCAGAAAATCGGGCTATGAAGTTGACAGCGCTGACGGCGGCCGGATTGCTTTGGCTAAGGTGGCTGAGAAGGACTACGACTTCATATTTTTGGACATCAAAATGCCCGACTTGAACGGCATGGAAGTACTCGATCAAGTCAAGCAGGATTGCCCTTATTCGATGGTCGTGATGATCACGGCCTACGGATCAGTTGAAACAGCAGTGGACGCAATGAAGCGTGGAGCTTCGGATTATCTTATGAAGCCCTTCGATCCGGATGAACTTTGCTGCCATCTGGAAAGACTCCTGCAGCAAAAAAAGGTTCTCGATGAAAACGCTATGCTCAGGGCACAGATTTCAACCACCATGCGCTGCGAAGAACTGATCGGAGTCTCGAGTTGCATGCAGCAGCTTTTTGCATTGATCGAGCAGGTCGCCTCCGTCGACTCTCCTGTACTGCTGTTGGGCGAAACCGGAACGGGGAAGGAACTGGTAGCCAGAGCCATCCACGGGATGAGTGAGCGCTGCACGGCCCCTTTTATCCCAATAAATTGCGGAGCTTTTGCTGAGACGCTTCTCGAGAGCGAGTTGTTCGGCTACGAGAGCGGAGCCTTCACCGGGGCTCAAAAAGCCCGCAAAGGACGCGTGGAAATGGCTCGGGGAGGAACGCTCTTCCTGGACGAGGTCGGTGAAATCCCTCTCAAAATGCAGATCGACCTTCTCAGGGTGCTCGAGGGGAAATCTTTCAGCCGCGTGGGCGGAACAGCCGAAATTCCCATCGACTTTCGACTTGTCTGCGCCACTCACAGGGACCTTGCACAGGAAATTGAACGTGGCGCCTTTCGGCAGGATTTCTATTACAGGCTCAATGTGATCGAGATAGATATTCCGCCCCTGAATGCGAGGACAGACGACATTCCTGTTCTGGCGCAGCACTTCCTGGATCGCATTCGCAAAGAAACGAACAAACCGGTTGCAGGCATTCAACAGCAGGGGATAGAGCTACTCAAAAGCTACCCATGGCCGGGAAATGTCCGTGAACTGGAAAACGCGATTGAACGCGCGGTTGTGCTGGCGAAGAACAGATACTTGAGCAAGGACGATTTCGCCTTCCTCTTCAGGTCATCGGCCCAGGTTCTCCCGCAGTCCCTGAAAGAAAACGAGAAGCACCATCTTGAGCGCATCCTCCGCCTGTGCGGATGGAACATTTCCAGGGCGGCGGCCATCCTGGAAACGAGCAGAGTTACTCTTCACAGCAAGATCAAAAAGCACGGCCTGCATCCAGTTGCCGAAAAGCCCTAGCGCGTTACAGGGATAGGTCAAAAGGAGTCGTCTTTCGTGAGCGCCCGCAGAGCTGCTACGGCAGATAGTGCCAATTGGAAAATGAAGGTTTTCGAGAGCCTATCCCTCCCGACACTTATCCTTATGCCCGACAAGACCATCGTGGATGCAAATCTCGAGTTCCTCAAAAGGGTCAACCTCAAAAAAGAGCAGATAGTGGGAAAGACCTGTCACGATTTCTACTATGGCTCCATGGAGCCGTGTCCTTTCGAGAGCTGCGCTCTTGCCCAGGTCCTGCAAGACCGCCGTGGGCACTCCGCCCTCAGGTATGTGACCACCGTTGCGGGCGAGGAAAAATGGGACAACCGAGTCTTTTCCCCGATTATGGATGACAGTGGTGAGATTCTCTACATCATGGAGTGCATCCACGATGTGACACCAATAAAGGTGTTGGAGCGCGAATTATCGGGAGCAAGGAAATTCACCGAAAAGCTCATTCAGAATTCAAGTTGTTCTATGATCGCCGCTGACCGCAAGGGCAAGATACTTCTCATGAATCCTGCCGCGGAAGAACTCACCGGGTACTCATTCAAACTGGCGCAAGGAAAGCTCAACGCCGAGGATCTGTACCCGCCCGGACAGGCGAAGGAAATCATGCGGACCCTGCGAGATGAGCGGATTGGAGGCAAAGGTAAGCTTCCCTTCACCAGGGTCGACCTGATCGATGCCGGGGGAAATAGCGTGCCGGTGGAGCTTACTGCCACGATGATCTACGATGGCGACAATGAGGTCGCCACCATGGCCGTTTTCAGCGACCTGCGGGAAAAGATGAAACAGGAAGAAAGGATGCGGGAAATGCTCACCCGGATTGCCCGCGCTGAGAAAATGGCCTCTCTGGGGCAACTGGCCGCAGGAGTCGCCCACGAGATCAATAATCCTCTTACTGGAATAATCTTCTTCGCCAAACTGGTTCTGGAAAGCCTTGCCGATGACGATTCCAGGAGAAACAGCCTCCAGTGCATCTTCGAGGACGCCAAACGGTGCGGAAAGATCGTCAAAAACCTTTTGGCCTATAGCAGACAGACGAGCCCCGCGACGGAGATTCTGCACATCAATTCTCTTCTTGAACACAGTATCGAACTCATTCGCGATAAGAGTATCTTCAGGGACATCCGGATTATTAAAGATACTTCGGATGATATGATGTTGATCCGAGGCGACAGAGATCAATTGGGACGGGCGATTGTAAACCTGGTGAGAAACGCCGTGGACGCCATGAACAGCAAGGGCACGCTGACGCTGCGCACCTATCGCGACAAAGGGGCAAAGAAAGTCTACCTCGAAGTCTGTGACACGGGCAGCGGAATACCACAGGAGAACCTCACCGTTATATTCGATCCCTTCTTTACCACCAAGGCGCCGGGGAAAGGCACGGGCCTGGGGTTGAGCACCGCCTATGGGGTGCTTAAGGAAAACGGCGCTGACATCTGGGTGAAGGAAACCGGCAGCGGCGGGACGACATTCATATTGGAATTCCCTCTATACCGTGCTGCCGATGAGCCTCCTTCCGAATGATCCCAAACTTGGCCCACCAGCAGCGGTGCTCCGGGTTGATTGTTTGCGGCGTCGAGAATTTTGGATTATTACTACCCGGACTTGAAGGGTATCATCTATGCCCTCGGTTGCTCTCCGCACCGATGAAGAAGTTCAGCCGTAAGCAGCCCAAGGGCGCTCACAAAGGGACTTCCGTCGGAATCTTCAATGAGCGATTGCCCAACGTCCGCCGCCTTCGCCACCCGCGGATCGAACGGGAGGCTGCCAAGCAGCGGGATGTTCATCTGCTGCGCCGTCATAGCCCCGCCGCCTTTGCCGAGAAGCGGCGTTTCCGTGTTGCAGTGAGGGCAAATGAAACCGTTCATATTTTCGACAAGGCCGAGAATCGGCATCTCAACCTTCCGGCAGAAGTTGATCGATTTTCTCACGTCGGCGAGTGCGATCTCCTGAGGAGTGGTGACGATAACGGCCTTCGCATCCGGAACGGTCTGGGTCACGCTCAAGGGCTCATCCCCCGTGCCGGGAGGTGAATCAATGATGAGGAAGTCCAGATCACCCCAACGCACATCGGCGATAAACTGCCTTATGACTCCATGCTTCACCGGCCCCCGCCAGATAACAGCCGAATCTCTGTCCTCGAGAAGACACTCGATAGAGACAACATACAGCCGCTCATTGTAGCAGTGAGGTATCAACCCGTCGTCCCGGCTTACGGAGAACATGCCCTGTAATCCCAGCATACGCGGGATACTCGGTCCGTGAAGATCCACATCGAGAAGACCAACCCGATGCCCCAGTTTTGCCAGGCCAAGAGACAGGTAGGTCGCCACGCTGCTCTTGCCGACTCCACCCTTGCCACTCATGACAAGCAACTTATTCCTGATCCGGTTGAGTTGCTCCCGGAGACGTACTTCGTCCTGTTCCTGCTCTCCATGGCTGCACTCTGTTGTGTTCTCACATGAACTCATATCGGGAATTCTCCTTTCGGGATTAGCGGTTCGATCGCCAATCTATGGCAATCCCCGTGCCACCCTATAGAAGTATTCGGGAATTAAGGATATTTCCAATTTCGGCCAGGAATTCATGCCTGTTTCCACCCCCCGTTCTCAACCATAGGAAACCTATTGTTCCTCCCGAGCTGCCTCTCCGATGCAAAATGAACCTTTTTGCCTTTGCCGGTGTTTCCCGTGCGAATAAAATCGCTCACGATAACGGCATAAAGATTGCCATGAGTTTATGACCATCTTGATGGAACAATACATTTCAGTGAAGGTGTGGAGTGCTATGAAGACTTTCAGGCAAAGCTATTATGATTTTTTTTCCCGTTTTTATGACCGGTTCGTCTCAATGCACTCCCGCGCTTCCCAGGGTGCGGTGAAAGGATTCTTAGCGGAGTTGATGTCTCTGGGTGAAGGCGAGCGGGTCCTGGATATCTGTTGCGGGACTGGTTCCTTACTTCTGGAACTCTGTCAGCGAACCGGCCCCCAAGGCTTGAGCGTAGGGCTTGATTTTTCCGGGGGCATGCTAGAGGCGGCAGGCCGAAAAACCTCCGTATGCCCCGGCATTTGCCTTGTTCAGGCCGATGCCGCGCAACTGCCTTTCCCATCGGGGTCATTCGACGCGGTGACATGCACTCATGCGTTCTACGAACTGGGAGGCTCCGCCCAGGAGATGGCTCTTAGAGAAATAGTCCGTGTTCTCAAGCCGGGGAAAGCATTCTTCATGGTGGAGCACGATCTGCCCGAGACGCCTTTGATCAGGGTGCTGTTCTATATACGACTCGCCTCAATGGGATTGAGCAAGGCCATCCAGATCCTCAGAACTGAGAGAAATACCTTTGAGCGGTACTTCAGCAGTGTGGAAAAGATCCGCCTGCGGACCGGAAGATCCAAAGTGTTTTTGTGTCGCCGTTGAACATTGCGCCAAGTCTTCACTTCACCTGCACCGGAACCCGCCGAATCAGGGGACCGGTGCATGTTGCCGCCGGAGGCCGGCCGTAAAGCAGCGGATTGTTCCCACCTTTTCCTTAACCATCACCGCGGATCGGCTCTCAGCGTGCAAATGAACTGGTGGCATGGAGATTGTACCACTTGGTATGCATGTATCGCTTTACGCAAGGCAATCCTATTCACAAGGAGGTAACCAACATGCCGCGTGGTGACAGAACAGGACCAGCGGGGTCAGGACCCCGGACTGGCAGGATGAGAGGCTTTTGCATGGGGGTGGATGCCCCCGGTACTCCCAATCGCGCCGGGGATGCCGCTCCGGGGATCAAGGCCGGACGGCGCGGCCGGCGTTACCGTTCATTTCCGGCTGGACGGATGGCGCAGCCCGGATCGGGGGATTTCACACCGGACGTGGGTTCTGCTGAGCTGTCCGGTTCGATGCCTGAACCGGAATCTCAACTGGCGACTCTGAAGGCGCAGGCCAGGTATTTGGAACAGGCCCTGGATGGAATCAACCGCCGCCTGCAGGAATTGGAATCCAAAGCGGAGCAGCAGGTATGAGCACTCGCGAGGCGCAAGGACATTCAAGGACCGGGCTTTTAGATGGCGCCTGCTCCGAAAGGCAGGCATGAGCCGGGAGGTGGAAAATGAGAGGCAGCAGACCGGATCGGAAGGGGAAAACGAAGCTCCGCACGAGGGAAACATCCCGCACGACGCAGGCGCCGGGCGGGGCCTGTTTCTGCCTCTGGTGCGGCCATCACCAACCATACCCGAAGGGAGCCCCGAACATAGTGATAAAGTGTTCCGAGTGCGGCTTTGTCATGACCAGACAGCTTGCCGTTATGTGAACAAATCGGGGCGGGTGTTTGGAGGGCAAGCCCGGGGCAGAAGCTGCCCGTTCCTCACTCACAGCGAGAACCTGATGCCCTTCCTCACTCGCCCCTTTTCAAACAGAGTGATCATCAGCTTAAACGCAATTGATCACGGTCCTCGCCAAATCGATCTCATTTCAGAAAAGGCAATTTGCCGACCCGGATTATCCGAGTGAAGACAACGGCATTAGATTTCGAGGGCAAAGCCCACGCGTCCGAAGGCAAACTTCTCGCCAAATTCGGCTGCAAGCCGTGTAACCGGGCCCTGGCCGGTGCAGTGGCTGACCGCAAGCATCTCTATGTCGAATTTCCTGAGTGCCTCGATAGTCGGGTCGAACTGCGGTTCGGGGGAAAGACCCAGGTGTGTGCCTCCAAGAACCGCATAAATGCGCTTTTCTCCTGTTTTTTCCACAGCATGATCGAGAATGTTGATCATCCCGGCATGAGCACACCCGAGTACTATCACCAACCCGCGCGATGTTTTCACCACCATGGAGAAATCGTCCAGGAAAGGATCGGGTATCCAACCTCCTCCCCCTGCTACGACAAACTTGGGTGAGCCCAGTTCGAAAAGGGTCTTCCGGGGAACCTCTCCCGTGACAAAGACATTCGGGGCTACCTCCGAAAATTCCCTGCACCAATCGAATTGGGCGCCGCGTGTCGCCAGGTAAGCCTCAGGCCAGGGCACGCCAATGGACAGAGGCTTCTCCTCTCCACTTGCCAAAGGCAGCAACCAGAACCTCTCCGTAAATAAATCCGGGTGAGCTGTAATCCGGCAGGCGCCCTTTACTCCCAGAAACGCCAAAAGTCCCCCAACGTGATCCACATGTCCGTGACTCAGCACAACCTTTGAAATACCCCGGAGGTCTTTTTGAAGCCTGAAGGCGTTCTGGATGAGGCCGATTCCCTGCCCGGTATCAAACAGCACGTTTTGTTCCGGAGTCTCAATCAAAGCGGCAAAGCCGTGCTCTCCCACAAACCCCAGGCCCTGTACCGTGTTCTCACAGAGTATCGTGATTCTGCATTCCATTTTTGGGACTCCTTTTAAATGGCCGAGACCTGGAGGCAGTACAGGACAAAACGACTAGTGGTTCGATTTCTCCTTGAACTCGGCAAGCGCTTTCTGCAACGTTTTTACGGCCAGTTGGATGCAATGATGCTTTTGTGGGGGAATCTCCTCCAGCAGTCGAAATACATCTCCATCATTGAGCCCGCAGGCCTCTTCAATCGTCTTCCCCCTGATCAGGTCCGCCGCGGCCATTGCGGAGGCGACCGCTCCCGGGCATCCCAGCACCTGGTATTTGACTTCGCGGATAATACCCTGGTCGATCTTCACACAAACGCTCATGGTGTCCCCGCAGGAGCCGGTCATTTCGCTCACCTGATCCGCATCCGGGATAGTTCCCATGCTGGGCTTTTCAATAAAGTACTGAATGGCCTTCTCGGAATATCCTGAACTCGCCAGCATTTTCTTAACCTGGGCAGCACCTGCCGGTTCCTCCATCACCTTTTCACTCATAGCTCTTCGCCCCATGTGTACTGAATTCGATACAGAAAGAGAAAATGGTCACCTTATTTCCCGGCTTTTCCACTCGGTAATCTTCACGCCTTACCGCAGCAACTTCCGGGAACGCATCCGCGTGTTGAAGGAGCAGTGCCGCAGCATCCCGTATCCCCAGATCCGGGAAGTCTGCCTTCCTGCTTGCCCGATAGAGTGGAAGACCTGGAGAGCAGTTTTGTCAGATCCGTGCTTCCGCACTTCAGGCAGGCAACCACCTCACTATTCCCATAGGTAAGCTTTTCAAACACGTTACCGCAGGACCCACACAAGAACTCGAATATTGGCATGGTTTCTCCACTTGTAGAGGTTACTAAGTCCTACTCTCGCCACCATTTTACATCATACCAAGAACTTCACGCAATTTCCTCAGCAAAGATCCGGCATCCTTGTCATCGGGCTCAGGCGGCAAACGGCAAAGGATGCCCAGTCCCTCGGTTTTTTCATGAAAATCAACATCGTTGAGAGGACTGGTCACGGCGGTGTTCACCATGGCATTGACCGCTACCATTTCCCTCACCACGTCAACCCATTCCAAATCCGGAAGTTCACCGTCAATGACTGCGAGATGAGGAGACCTCGTACGCAGTATGTCCAGGGCTTCGGATACCGAAGAAACCCGCTCCAGTGTAACACCCGGGTCCGAGGAAACGGTATCGGCGAAACAATCCATGGCCTCTCGTCTGTTTGTGAGCAAAAGAATTTGCAGCATGTTTAATCCACTTCATCGAGAAAATGTGCTTTACGCCGGTTCGACAATAGACAAACAAGGGAGCCCCGGGGGGTTGTCCGAGGCTCCCTTACAATCGATGTCTAGACGCATCCGGTAGGCTTCGGCAAGCCGGCCATTTTGCAGGCGCCCTTTCCGGGCCCCGACGGAAAAAGCTCGTATATGGTCTTCAACTTGTATCCGCTCACCTTGGTGAGGATCCGGACCATGGGAGCAATCCCATGCTTCTTGTAGTATTCTTGAAGAACATTTATGACCTTCCAGTGTTCCTCGGTCAGGTCGCTAATGCCTTCTGAGTTCTTTACATAGTCCACCCAATCGGGGCGCCAGGTATCAAAGGAACTGATGAACCCATCTTCGTCAACGTCGAAAACCTTGCCCCGAAACTCAACCTGGCCCATAAACTTTTTCTCCTTAAATGAATTTTTGTGATGCTCAACAGGTTTGTATCAGAAACGGCCGCCGCCCCCACCGCCTCCACAGGTAAAATCACTGGTGAACTGCTGAAGCGTTCCTTTAAGAAAGGCATCGACAGCCTCTCCCACCGTTTGATGGCCGCCGCCGTACAAAACATAGATTCCAGCCTGATTGAAACCCATGAGCGGTCTCATGCCCATTCCTCCCGCAATGAGGACATGCACTCCGTTCTGGGCAAGATGATTGACCGGCGCCATACATCCGCCCTGCTGGTGAGGCACGTTCGGCAGGGTGCGGACAGTGTCGATTCGCCCTTCCTTGACTTCCACTATCGTATAGAGATCGCAATGCCCGAAGTGGGCGCCAAGAGGTGATTCCAGCCCTCCCGGAAGGCTCGATGGAACAGCTACGGTGACGTTTTTCATTTCTTCTCCTCTGATACCAAACGATGCAATAAACGGCGGACACACGCCCACCAACTCTATTTATGCTGGATTCACCGGCACAAACCCGCAAGCTCCTCGATTCTTGCCCATACCCGCCGGACTTCCCGGCTGAAGCCGGACTCCGGCCATTCCGTAACGACCTGGCCCTGCACCATGGCCTCCGTAACAATGCGGTCGTGCGGAAGCTTGCCGATAACGGGGTAGCTCTTGAGCCGGCAAAAAGCCTCTATCTTCTCTGCTTCTTTGTGGTTTAAATCGCACTTGTTGATGATAACCGCGAAAGTGACCTGAAAATGATCGCACAATTCCGCCACCCTTTCGAGATCGTGCCGCCCTGAAGGAGTCGGCTCACTCACCGCCACGGCAAGCTTTGTTCCGGAAAGGGAGCTGATAACGGGACATCCTATGCCGGGCGCTCCATCGCAGAGAATGAGATCCTTGCCGAACGACTCGGCTATCTCTCGTGCCTGCTGTTTCAAGATCATGACAAGACGCCCAGAATTCGGCTCTCCGGGAAAGAGTTGAGCGTGAACCAGAGGACCGAATCTCGTGGACGAAAGATGCCAGTGCCCGCAGTGCTTCTGTGGAAACTCAATGGCCGCGGCGGGACAGAACTCAACGCAAACCTTGCACCCCTCGCAACGAAGAGGATCGATGGAATATCCGTTTCCGTCGATGCGGACAGCATCGTATCGGCACATGGAAGCGCACATCCCGCATCCGGTACACTGCTCTGCGATGATTCTCGCCTCATAGCCCGAATGAAACTCCTCAGTCTGGTAATTTGTCGGGCGCAACAGCAAATGGAGATCCGGGGCGTCCACATCCAGGTCGCAAATGACCTTGTTCCTGGCCAGGTGAGCAAAAGCCCCGGTGAGTGATGTCTTGCCGGTCCCTCCCTTGCCGCTGATGATGAGCACTTCACGCATGAGGCGCCTCCTTTGAGACCGCTCTTTTCGCCATTTCACAAATCCTGGCGTGCATGGTGACAAAGAAACCTCTATACTCAGCCGACAGGTCCGCTATCACTTTGCCCCTTGCATATGCCTTCGCGACTTTCTGGTCATAGGGAATCTCAGCAAGTATGGGTATTCCATTGTCCCTACAAAACGGGTACACCTCACCATCACCGAGTCCAGCACGATTGATCACCGCCCCCATAGGTTTGCCCATAGGGGAAAAAGCCTCCCAGGCAAGCTTGAAATCATAGAACCCGAAGGGAGTAGGCTCGGTTACCAGGACAATGACATCACTGTCGATCACGGCGCTTACTGCAGGACAGCTAACCCCGGGGGGTGCATCGATGATGGCGTCTCCCCCGTTGGCGGCAATGAGATCCCTGCATCTGGCTTTTACCTGCCGCATGAACGGTGGGCTCATTGCTTCCCCCACTCGCAGTCTGCCCATAAGAAAATGATTCCCGTCCGCCCTACCCCTGCTAATGGTTCCCAGTTCACGTCTGCCCGGAGAGATGGCCGTATGCGGGCACACAGCAAAGCAACCGCCGCACCCGTGGCACATTTCCGGGAAAGTCAGAACTATGCTGCCCATCACACTGATAGCCTTGAACTGGCACAATTCGGAGCAGGCGCCGCAAAACGTGCATTTGGATTCGTCAACTACCGGAATCTCCATCCAGGCCGCCATGTTCTCTTCAATGTCAGGCCGAAGGAAAAGATGCAGATTCGGCGCCTCCACATCCAGGTCCACCGTGAGCAAAGGCCCGCTCCAAACTCTTGCCAGTGAAGCCGCCACAGTGGTCTTGCCGGTACCCCCTTTGCCGCTGGCGATAGAGACAATCATCGCCCTGGACTCCTGTTCGGTCCTGTCGCCGGCTTCAAAGTCCCACTCTGAAAACGCTCAACCGCCTGACGCACAGTCATTCCCTCAAGGTTCTGGACTATCTCTATCCTGGCAGCAGAAAGCGCCTGAAAAGCCTTCGGTCCGACATATCCGGTGAGAATGCAGCTCACTCCAGCCCGCGCCACCAGTTCGGCTGCCTGGATCCCAGCGCCCTGCCCCATAACCTGTGTCTTCCCATTATCTATGTACCCGGTATCCATGGTATTCAGGTCAACAACAACAAAACCTGCCGCCCTGCCGAACCTGGGGTCTACCATGTCATCCAGTTTGGGTCCCTCGCTCGATATCGCGATTTTGCTCATGCCACAAACCTCCAATACACGATTTAATCAAAAGCTGCCGATCTTGCGTACAGCCTACTGCCTCCGCCTGTCTTCACCCGGATCAGTCCGGATTGTTTCTCTATTTGAAACGTGCATCCGACTTTATCTCGGCTATCTTGCCCGCCTTGCCGTTCAGCCAGCCTATTCTTTCCACCTGCCGCACATCGAATTCCGGGACATAAGGTTTGATATCCAGAACCGGCGTACCGTCCACAATGTCCACGTCCTGAATGAATAATGTGGCGCCCTCGATTGAGGTTAGCCTGACTATCGAGAGGCCTATCGGATTGGGACGCCTCGGCGCGCGAGTGGCAAAAACTCCATGAACACGGTCGTCGAGGAAAGGAACGATTTCCAGTGCGTATCCATTGCTCAGATGAAAATGGTACAAAAGAATGAGGTGTGAAAATCCTTCCAGGCTCCTGAGGCCCGGCTCGAATTCCGGCGCCAGTTGCACCTTCCCGGGAACACCCTCCGCTGCCCGCGCCTGGATTGGCATGCCTTCGATTCTTTTGAATGGAGAGCTGATAACGCCTATCGGTGAAAAGCAGATGGTTTGCATATATATATCCTCTGTTATTCCCTGACCATTTGGAGCAGGCAGGAGGGGCATTTTGTTTCCGAGCAGGGTGTTCCTTGCTCATGTTCCTTTCTCAACCCGCATCCGGGGCAGACACAGAATCCTCCCGCCCCTCTTCTCTTTTCCTGCCGCAAAACCCTGCAATCCTTCCGGCCCGAACCTGCACCACCGGATTTTGTTTTCGCATCCATCCTTCCTTCCCCTCCGGCGCCTGCGCAGTTCTTACCCCCCCGGCGCCTGCGCTTTTCCCGGCAACCAGGAAGGCAATATTGAGGCTGGTCCAATTTCTGATCCCGATAGGCCTGCAAGACATCCTCGATCTCACCGACAATTCCATGGATGATTTTCAAGCCAATACTCCGGCCGTAGTTAAGAGCCTCCAGACTCATAGCCCCACAGATCACTGTTCTTATCCCCTGCTCCCTCAACTTTCGCATCAGCTTGAAGGTATTTTCCCTCACATCGATTTGCCGGCTGGATTCCTTATCAGTCTCTTTCTCCGGGATAATGATAATCCTGGAACACCAGTCAAACACTGGCGCTACCCGGTCACGAAAGACAGGAATAGCTAACATTTGCTTCCTCCCGGGGTTCCATTCATCAAGGCTCTCTCCTCCGTGGAGCGATCCGCTCCAACGTGGAGCAGTCCGTTCTTTATCAAAATCCGGGCCATGCGGCGCAAAGCAGCCTATGGCTTCATACCGGCGAGGTTCTCAGAGAATCCCAAAACCGAGATAGCTGCTTTTTGTTCCCCGATCATTTTCAAAAGGATGCGATTTGTTTCCATTCACCTTCAATGCGACAATGCACTGATCTGCCATGGGGGCGGGAAGAGTCCTTGTGGTACGGAGATTGATATGCCTGGCTGGCAGGCGGAGTGATATTTACGTTTAGACTACGATCAAACTCAGGAGAATAGGCTATGCCGAATCGAGATGGAACGGGTCCTTTCGGAAAAGGTCCTCTGACCGGTAAGCGTCAGGGAAGTTGCATGCTCAGAATTCCCGACAGCCGGGATGAACCGGTTCAGGGTTTTGCGGGTAAGGCTGGAAAATTCTTCACACAGCCTACTCATCCACAGGTGCGATATTCAGCCGTATCATCTTGCGGCGCAGCGTGTTTTTATCCACCCCCAGCTCACGAGCCGTCGCCACACGGCGCCAGTTGTTGCGATCAAGAGCCTCCCGGATGGTGCGGCCCTCGATGTCTTTCAGGCTCATTCCCGAGAAATCCTCCGGCCGGCAGGATTTCCCGCTCAGGTACTCCGGAAGGCATCTCAACTGAATCAGGCCGCCTCGACAAAGAATGAAGGCGTATTCTATTACGTTTTCCAGTTCCCGGATATTGCCCGGCCATTCATGGCGCATGAATACGGCCAGAGCTTCATGGCTCAAACCCACTATGTTCTTGTTCCGAAGCTTGTTGAGCCGCTCGATGAAGTGTTCAGCCAAAAGCGGAATATCTTCCTTCCTGGCGGAAAGCGGAGGCAACTTCAATTTGACGACATTGATCCGGTAGTAAAGGTCCTTTCGAAAGGTTCCTTTTTCAACCAGTTCGGCAAGGTCCCGATTGGAGGCGGCTACTATTCTGGCGTTGGTCGTGACAGATCGCGAGGAGCCGAGCGGTTCGTAGGTATGCTCCTCCAGAACCCGTAAGAGCCTTACCTGGAGCGCTGGAGAAATGTCTCCGATTTCATCGAGGAACAGGGTCCCTCCCTCGGCGATGGCGAATCGGCCCAGGCGATTTTTCCTGGCGTCGGTGAACGCTCCGGCCACATGCCCGAACAACTCCGATTCCAGTAAGGTATCCGGCAGCGCCCCGCAATTAACCGCCACGAACGGACCTTTCACTCGCGGACTGAGACTATGAACGGCGCGGCTGAGGAGTTCCTTTCCCGTACCGCTTTCCCCCTGGATCAGCACCGTGCTCTCGCTCTGAGCTATCTCCGGAAGAATCGCAAGCAGTTCCCGCATTGCAGCAGACCGGGAGATGATGTCCTGGAACCGGTATTGCCGGTCAATTTCTTTTCGCAGAGTTTCCACGAGACTGAGGTCTCGAAACGTCTCCACTCCTCCTATGGTGTGACCTGACTGGTCCTGAAGCAAAGCAGTGCTCACCGTGATGGGAATCTCCCGGCCGTCGCCCCGCAGGATCAATACATGTTTGTCGACAACCGCCTTACCTGTCTCCAGCGTGAACCTCAGTGCGCAGGTCGACTCGCAGATGTTGGCCCGAAAAACCTCGCAACAGGGGCGCCCCACCGCTTCCAGCGCCGATACACCCGTGATTTTCTCCGCGGCGCGGTTAAAAAAAGTGATCCGCCAATCAAGATCTACCGTGAAAACCCCGTCTGCGATGCTGTTTAGAATAATTTCCGTCTGTGGAGAAATACTTGCTTCCGCTAAATCAAATGCCACGGCATAGTCCAATCGAGCTGTCGAATCCCGCCAACGATCCAAGCCACCGGGAGCAGCGTTGAATTCGTTACATATCAGTATGTACGAAGAAACACGTGCAGTCAACTAAAGGGAACAAAATGCACCCCCATCAATAATCATCGGGGCATTTTGTTCCCTGACCGGTGGAGTTATGTTCCACATTGCAGCCCGGCATCCGGAAATGCGGCTGATCCAGTTTTCCGTCTCGAAATGCAGTGAGGACCTCGTCGATGTCGCCGGCGATTCCATGAATGATGCGTAGACCGAGGCCCTGAGCATAATCCAGGAGATCGGGACTGAGTGCTCCGCATATGAGTGTGCTCACTTTTTTCTCACACAGTATCCGGAGCCGGTCGAAGCAACTCATCTCCGGCAAGACGATCTCCATTCCGGCGGATCTGTCTACTTTCCCAAGGGGGATCAAGAGCACCGTGGTAGACCGGTTCAGAACGGGCGCCACGCGCGTACGGAACGATGCGACGGCCAGCATGGCCGTTTGTCTATGCATGGTCATTGTCGTCCCTCTGCTTTCACTATCTCACCTGTATCAAGGAACGTGCCCGCGGCTGTTGCAGGGGATAAAGCTTTAATAAACCACTGCTTAACATGACTCAAAGTGTGTATCCGCGGATCATCCGCCACTGATCAGGGTGCAAATTGTTCCCAAATGACTACTCTCCCCCGATGACATCGTGTGCCTCCTGCTACTTTCCCGGTGTGATCTCCCCTACTTGCAGAAGAATACAGGTTTGGCATGTTCGTTGCCTTTCCGCATGGTCATCGGAAAAGAACCGATGCGGAATTCGGTAGTATTTATCCAGGTACCTGATCAGGAAAGAGAGCAATTATGCAAAAAGATTCTCCGAGGGTGCTGATCGTCGGTGGAGTGGCATGCGGACCCAAGACTGCATGCAGGCTGAAACGGCTGTTGCCGAACGCCCTGGTAACCATGATAGAGAGGGGGCCTATCGTATCTTACGGCGCTTGCGGACTGCCGTACTACGTGGAGGGTTCTTTCCCGGATGTGGAGATGCTCTACGAAACACCGGCGGGAATTCCGAGGACCCCCGCCTTTTTCGATAAGGTAAAAGGATTTCAGACAATCACCGGGGTGGAAGCCATCCGGATCGATCGGGACAAAAAGACCCTCTATGCAAGGAACGTTGAGACTGGAGCAAAGGAGTGCCACCCCTATGACAAATTGGTGCTGGCGACCGGCAGTCGTCCTGTGAAGCCGCCGATTTCCGGCTTGGGTCTATCGAATGTCTGGTTCATGCGCCATCCCGATGACGCACGGAACCTCGTGGAGCAGATAGAGCAGCAGGGGCTCAAGACCGCAGTACTCGTAGGGGCAGGCTACATCGGTGTGGAAATGGCTGAGGCGCTTGTGGGCCGTAAAATGAAAGTCACCATGGTCGAGATGTTCGACCAGGTCCTGCCCCAGTTTCTCGATTTCGACATGGCTGCACTTACGGCAAAACACTTGCGGCAAAAAGGGGTAAACCTGATCTTCGGCGAGAAGGTGGAGAAGCTGGAAGGTGAAGATCGCGTGGAAACTGTGAAGACGAGCAGGCAGACCATTCCCGCCGACTTGGTGGTCGTGGGAGCGGGGGTGCGTCCAAACGACGAACTGGCCCGGGAAGCCCGGCTTGCCTGCTCCGAAAGAGGCGGCATACTCATAAACCGCTACTGCCAGACAAGCGATCCCGATATTTATGCAGGAGGGGATTGCGTGGTCAACCACCGCGTCGATTCCGTCACCAGAGATCCTCTCTATGTGCCGCTCGGCTCCACCGCCAACAAGCACGGTAGGGTCATTGCGAACCATATAGCAGGCCTCTCGACGCCCTTCCCCGGGATTACCTCGACGGGTGTATGCAGGGCGTTCGATTATACGATAGGCCGTACGGGCCTTACCGAGAAACAGGCACGGGAGGTGGAGGCCGAAGTTGAAACGGCGATATGGGCAGGCCCCGCCCTGCCCCACTACCTGCCCCAGAGCCGGCCTCTATTTATCAAGATGGTTGCTTCACGGCGCAACAGAAAGCTCCTTGGCCTGCAGGTCGTCGGTCCCGGTGATGGCTCAAAGCGCCTCGATGTGGCGGCAAGCGCCATCTTCATGGGCGCCACGGTGGATCAGTTGGGCGATATGGATCTCGGCTACGCACCGCCCTACTCCTCCCCCATTGATCCCCTGGCGGCAACGGCTCACCTTCTTGCAAACAAGCTCGACGGCCTTGCTGACGGAGTATCGCCCCTGGAGGTGAAGAGGCGAATGGACCAAGGGGATGACCTGGTTCTTCTGGATGTCAGGACCCCCGATGAGTTCAGAATGATGCGGCTGCCCGATGCAAGAGTGGTGCATATCCCGCTTGGGGCGCTCAGGGAAAAGCACTCACAGCTTCCAAGAGACAAAGACATCTTTGCCTTCTGCAAGGTCAGCATGCGCGGCTATGAAGCTCAGAGAATACTCAATGCCGCCGGATTTGACCGTGTATGGTTCATAGAAGGCGGACTGATCGGCTGGCCCTTCCAGGTCGAGAGCTGAGATGGCTTCTGCTCGGCATAGGAAAGAGCCGCCTCTGTTCCGGCTTGGACGCCCCCGTGCTTGTTTTCGAGCCGGGGGTTTTTCATCCGAACAGAACCGGGCAGCTTCGAGATGAGCCTCTTTGCCCACCTCATCTCACCTGAATATTCCATATCCCATCACCACCGGGCGGACAGGGGGACAGGACGCGTTGCCAAAACCCCGGAATCAGTGTTATTGTTCTGCTGTTTCTCTGAGAGCATGCAGTTGTAGACCTTTCTATTCTCCGGATGCTTTAGGACATTCCAATTATGACCATGCAAATTGAATTCAAGAGCAGGTCGGAAGAGCTGCAATTTACCAGGAGCATTCTCCAGAAGCTCATGACTGCCGTACAGGATCCAGTCCTGGTTCTGAGGCCGGATTTCACCATAGTCGATGTCAACGCCGCCCTTCTCGAATCCCTGGGGCTTGCCCGAGAAGAGGTAATTGGGCGGAAATGCCATGAGGTGAGTCACCAGTCGCCAGACCCCTGCAACTCTCCCCTGCACGAATGCCCGGTAAGAGAAGTCCTGCAGAAGCGCACCTCTGCCCACGCGCTCCATGAACACACGACCGCCGGTTCGGAAGTGCGCTACTACGACGTGATGGCCTATCCCATCCGGGACGAGAGCCGTAACGTGGAACTCATCCTGGAGATATGGCGCGACATCAGCGCCACCCTTGCGCGCGAGGTTGAAAAGAAGGCGTCCAAGATAAAACAGGACCTGACCCACCTTGTTCACGAAGACAAGATGATCGCCTTGGGAAAGCTGGTGGCAAGCGCCGTACATGAAGTCAATAACCCGATATCGGCGATCCACACATTCTGCAAGGTCATGCTGCGCATGATAAAAAAATCGGGAGGAGAACTCCCGCGCGATGAAATCGAGGAGATGGAGCGATACCTGGAGCTGATGTCCCAGGAGTCGAAGAGGTGCGGCGAAATCGTCTCGAACCTGCTCAGTTTTTCGCGACACAAGTTGATGGACCGGCGAAAGGTCGACTTCAATGAAATTATCGAAAAGATCCTGCTCCTGCTGAGGCACAAGATGGAATTACAGAACATTGCCCTTTCCATCGATCTGCTTCCCGATCTTCCCTGTGTAATGGGGGACCTCAACCAGCTCCAGCAGGTTATCATGAACCTGATATTCAATGCGATGGAGGCCATGCCGAAAGGTGGCGAACTCTACATCCACACCTGCTTCGACATAGGACACGAGACCGTGATCGTGGAGGTTCGCGACAATGGCTGCGGCATTTCCGAGGAAAACCGTTCCCTGGTATTCGAGCCTTTCTTTTCCACCAAATCCGGAGGCAACGGTGTCGGACTGGGACTCGCGGTAGTATACGGCATTATTAAGGAACATGGCGGTACGATTGAGTTTCAAAGCGAGGAAGGCAAAGGAACTCATTTTCGCACAACCTTTCCGGGAATTCGACCCGGCGGGGATGGCTGATTGGTAATCGGTCCACTCCCGCTTCCGGTTATCGTCCCATTTCTCATAGTCGAGGAATAGCATGGCGCGCCTGAATATTCTTGTCGTTGATGACGAATTTGCGGTCAGGGAATCGCTCCTGGTCTGGCTCAAAAAGTCCGGCTACAGGGTGGCCGGCGCGGGGTCCGGCAAAGAGGCCCTGGAAATTCTTCACCAGAGCCCTTTCGATATAATCCTTCTCGACATCAAGATGCCGGGCATGGATGGCATAGAAGTCCTGCGCCTCGTCAAGGAGAATTTCCCGAAGACAATGGTCGTCATGATGACTGCCTACGCATCCATCGAATCCGCGGTCGATGCCATGAAGGCAGGCGCAAGCGACTATCTCATGAAACCTCTCGACCCGGACCTGCTCGACCCGCTGATAGCACGCCTCATGCGCTTTCGGGAAATATTGGAGGAGAACACCCTGCTTCGCGAACAGTTGTCGCAGGTGACCAGGTTCGAAAACTTCATCGGCCAGTCGGAGGCTATACAGAAGGTATTCCAGTTGATCCGCGACGTGGCGATGACCAATTCCTCCGTGCTCATCACCGGGGAGACGGGAACCGGAAAAGAAGTGGTGGCGAAGGCTATCCACGCGGTGAGCACCCGGAGCGATGCCCCGTTCATTGCAATAAACTGCGGAGCATTTCCCGAACACCTGCTGGAGAGCGAACTTTTCGGGCACGAACGCGGGGCATTCACGGGAGCGCACCAGGTGAAACGGGGCAGGCTGGAACTTTGCCGCGGTGGAACGCTCTTCCTGGATGAAATCGGGGAAATTTCCCCCAGAATGCAGGTTGACCTCCTGAGGGTCCTGGAGGAAAAACGCTTCTACCGTGTTGGCGGAGAAACCCCGATAGATATAGATTTCCGCGTGGTAGCCGCAACGAACCGGGACATCCGCCAGGCCATAGAAGCGGGCTCTTTCCGCTCCGATCTCTACTACCGGCTCAATGTGATATCCATCCACGTACCCCCTCTTCGTGAACGGAAAGGCGATGTCCCCTTGCTCGCGCGGTATTTTATCGAACGGTTCAGCCATGAGACAAAAAAGAACGTGGACTCTCTGAGCCGAGAGGCCGTGGATTTTCTCAACAGCTACAGTTGGCCTGGAAATGTACGCGAGCTCCAGAATGCCATGGAACGGGCAGTCGTCCTGTGCAAGAGCCGCCAAATCGGCTTGGACGACATCTCCTTTCTTCAGGCGGGCGATCCCGAGATGTCCGCTGATCTCACCGTCGATGCAGTGGTGCGCATTCACATTGAGCGGGTTCTCAAGGCCAGCGGCGGCAACATTTCAAAAGCTGCGGAAGTGCTCGGCCTGCATCGCTCGACTTTGCACAAAAAACTGAAGGAATACAAAATCGCCGCCCCCCCGGAGGCAGCGCCTCATATTTGAACCGATAATCCGATGTTGAGCCGCTCTTTGGCAGGCTGAGGTAGATTTTTGGACAAAAGCCCTGGAGTCATTTCTTTTGTGCCGTGCGGTGTTTTGAGTCCCATCGACCTCGGCGCGCTGGCGCTTCAGGCATCCCGGCTCCTTTCGATTCAAACCGAAATGATTCCCTCGCTGCTCGTTTTTCCGGTCGATGCCTTCAACCACGTCCGAAAACAATACCATGCGGGCATAGTGCTCAACTACCTCGCCTCTCAACACGAAAGCTCTTTGAGGGTGATCGGCATAACTCCCCATGATCTCTTTCTGCCCATCTTTACCCATGTCTATGGAGAAGCGCAGATGCCCGGACGCGCAGCGGTTATCTCCCTTTTCCGGCTTGCTCCCGTGGCGCCCGGAGAATCCGACACGGACCAGGTCTTCCAGAGGGCGCTCAAAGTGGCTATCCATGAACTCCTGCATACCTTTGAACTCTCCCACTGCAACCATCCCGAATGCCTCATGCAGCCGGTCACCAATGCCGCGCAACTGGACATCCTCCCCTTAAAGCTCTGCCGCTCGTGCACCAACTTCTGGGAAGATGTTAAACACAACCTGCGTGTTCCTCCTCGGCATTCGGCCATGGACCTAGGCCCTCAGTGAGGTTTCAGAGCGCGTTGGGCTCCTCAATGAGATTATTCGCCACGGACGGCGTCATATGGCGCCGATACGCCTTATAATGAGTAAGCATCAGGGGGGCGGACTGGTTGCATCAAAAAATCTCTTGGTCTTGATAACTTTGGCTGATTTTCGAACCTGGGCGAGATCATACTGCAATTGAAGCTGCAGCCAACCCTCAGGGCTACGCCCGAAGGACTGCGATAATCTGACAGCCATTTCCGGAGAAATGCCCGCATGGCCATTTAGCAACAAGGAAAGTGTCTTACGGGTCACGCCCAGACCTTCTGCGGCCTCCGTGACGGTCAAACCAAGAGGTTTAATGCACAAATCCCGGATGATTTCGCCAGGATGAGGGGGATTTTTCATGGTCATGGCCCGTATACTCCTAGTGGTAATCAAGCAAATCTACGTCGGTTGCACCACCTTCCTTGAAGCGGAAAACCACCCGCCAATTGCCGGAAACGGACACTGCGTAATACCCGGTCATGTCTCCCTTGAGCGGGTGGAATTTCAGTCCTGGAACATTCATATCCTCAGGTGTGCAGGCCGTGGCAAGCAAGGCAAGAATTTGCCGTAACCGTTTTCACATGGGATTGCTTAACTCCCTTTATCTGATCCTCATAATAAAGGGCGACTAATCCTTTGTGCTTAATGCTACTGATCATAGCAATTGTATCCAGTTACGTATCTAGTTACAAGATGGAAAATTGTTACACCACAAACCATTGATTCGCAAGCTGTTTTTTGAAAATTGGCCTTTGTATGGTAGACCTCTCCTACTGGTCCAATAAATGCTGCCGGCTCATGGGCAGGCGGCATCGGACCATTTTGATTATGAGCCCGGAGCATGACGATGATCGGCAGGTATCTCGGACATCTTGATCATAATGATCCTCTGCACGCTTATCTGCGTGATGACATTGTTACTCAACTGGGAGTCGTATCGGCAGACTTGGAGTTTCGCGTTTTTCAGTCAGCTTGCTCGCGCAACGTCTATCTCTACGAGGAAAAACACAGCAGTGCGCGGCTGGTGGGCAAATTTCATCCCCCCGGAAGCTCTTCCGGCCGGTATCGGAAAACAGGCGAGGTTGAGTTCGGCGCCCTGGTCTACCTGCGCAGCCTTGGGCTGGATACGCCGCCCCATTATGTGGTCAAGCCACTGGGTTTCAACCCGGCCATAGGCAACGTGCTGCTGATGGAATTCCTGGAAGGCGACTTGCTGGGAAAGGTTATCAACGAAGCCATTCACCAGGGCAGATGCGAGCGGCTATACCGCAAGCTCACGCTCCTGGCCCATTTCCTGGCCACCCTGCACAACCGCACGGCAGGCGACTGGAGGGTCAACTCTAACCGCAGCCATGCTTACATGGGACGACTCATCGGCTCGCTCATCGACAAATGGAACATGGGAACGGACAACTCCGGCGAACTCTACCACCTGCGCGAGGTCTGGCGCTGCCAGGGCATGATGTGGGAGGACAGAAGCGTACTGGTGCACGGCGACGCCACACCCTCCAACTTTCTTTTCGGCAAAGACCGCAACGTGATGGCCATCGACCTGGAGCGCATGCAATGGGCCGACCGAGTGTTCGACCTGGGCAGACTCTGCGGCGAACTCGCCCACTTTTTCCTCCTGGGCACGGGTCACCGCGGCGCTGCAGAACCCTTCATCGGGCATATGCTCTGGGAATACTGCTGCTGTTTTCCGGACCGCCTGAGCGCCTTCAGGGCCATCGCCCGGCGCATTCCTTTCTACATGGGCATCACCCTGCTGCGCATCGCCCGCAACTCCTGGATCGGCCAGGATTACCGCCGGCTGCTCGTGCAGGAAGCCAAAGAGATTCTGAGGGCGCTGCCATGAACATCAAGGCCATTGTGTTCGATATCAACGGTACGCTCATCGATATCCAGACCGATGAGGGCAACGAGGAAGTCTACCGGGGCATCAGCCATTTTCTGACCTACCAGGGCATACAGACCCATCGATGGGAAGTGCGCGACGAGTACTTTCAACTGATGGATGAACAACGCAAAGCCTCAGGCGAGGCTTTCCCGGAGATCGACGTTGTGGAACTGTGGCGGGAATACCTGCGCCGCAGGCCCGAGGCCTGCCGGGCGCTGCACCCGGAAAAGCTCAAATGGATGCCGCTGTTTCTGGCGGAAATGTACCGGGGTATTTCCCGCTGCCGTTTACAGCTTTATCCCGAGGTGAAGAACGTGCTCGATGAACTGTCCCGTCGCTACAGGCTGGCCGCCCTCTCCGATGCGCAGAGCGCCTGGGCTCTTCCGGAGATGCGGGCAGTGGGCATCGGGGGCTATTTCCAGCCCATCATCGTCTCCGGCGATTGCGGCTACAGAAAGCCCGACAGCCGGATCTTCCGGGTCGTGCTCGATAAATTGCGCGTGTCGCCGGAAAATGTCCTTTTTGTGGGCAACGACATGTACCACGACATTTACGGCGCGGGCCAGGTCGGCATGAAGACAGTTTTCTTTTCCTCCAACCAGGGCAGGAAGAAGGTTGACGGGGTAGAGCCGGATTACATCATCTACCGGTTCGCCGAAATGCGGCAGGCCATAGCGTTTTTCGAGGAGCGACTGCAGGAGGCCGGGCGCAACCATCATAGTCCGTGACTCCGCGAACTCACTCTTCACCCTTCATTGTTCAACGCCGCTGCCCCTCAAAAACTCATCCACCAATGTTCCCCAGCCGATTTCCGGCGCCATTCCGAAGACATCATCTATCGGAGGCGCACCGGTTGCAGCCAGCCGTCCGTAATCACGCGTGACAAGATCATGAAGTCTGTCAGCCTCATTGAGGAGCCATTTTTTGCCGTCGTCTCCAAAGTTGAGCCCCTGCATGCTTTTCTTCACGTTGTCGGGTTCAACAAGGACGAGCCATCCATCGCCGAAGGGCTTATCATGAGCGAGAGCGGGCTTTTCCAGGACTTTCTGATTGACCGCGACCACTGTCCCGCTTACCGGGGAGAGGAAGTCTGCACGGTTTTCTTTTCTTACCAGGTAAAGAGCCTCTGCGTTCTGGACAATTCGCTTCCCCGTTTCCGGACATACCCATCCGTCAGGCCGGCCGAACAGTCTCATTGCAAAATCATCCACACCGATCCGGATACGTCCACCGGATTCGAGACGCGCCCAGGTGTGCCCACGGTGGTAGTAATAAGTGTCCGCATAACGGTATCCCAATACCTCGATCATCGGCGCATCCCCGGAAGGATACACATCGTCGAGGTAGTCGAGCATCTGATCGAATTCACAGACATCACAGCGGTAGTCATTGGCGCAGTACCGGTTGTCCACTCTTCCGGTCAGCATGTGGCGGCATTGCCTGGCGTTTGCCTGCTTTTTTCCGAGCGCCTCTCGAAGAGACGGCATTCTCGCTTTTTCCAGTTTGGGCTGTGTAGCCTGGAACATGGCCTTGTCAAACTGGCAGGTGTTGCAGTCATACCCGTTGCCGCACCGCTTGAAATTAACCACCCCGGCCCTGGCCCATACGCATTCGTCTTCCAGGATGTTGAACCCGACCACTCCACGTGTCTTCTTGCTATCCATGACAAATCCTCCTGATTTGAATTGTTGTCCGTGAGGTTTCGATTTCTTCTTTGAGCAAGAGGCGGGCCATGTGAACGAAGAATTACTTGAGGTAATTTAATGCATAATTCCAATGACTTGCATGATAGGGAAAATCATTACGGCAGGTGCGGTGGTTTAGGGATTGTCGCGATGTGCAACACGGATCGATTAGAAAACCCGTGGAGGGCGGTGGCTAATGCGTTGAGGCAGTGTAGCAAATATAGACAGCTCGAAGATTTTCGCGACACTCGGAAAATAAAAGAAGGTATGCAGAGACTGGCGGCCTGGGGGCCTTGTGCCCGTGTTTTTCACGCCCTCCAGGGGATTTCTTTACATTATTGGATGAACAGACGTGCGCCGCCTTGGAGGTCACAAACCGGCCCGCCGAAACGGGCGCCGGGCGCCGCCGTGGAAGGCGGCGCTACCGTACAGCACAAGCCCTGCAAAATTCCCGCAGGCTCTATGCAGTTCCGGGTTTTAAAATCTCTTCCGGCAGGAAGCTATTTGGTATAGCCGGGAAGCTCTATGGAGGTGCACGACTTGCCGGGGCCGCAGGTGCGCGTTGTCGATGACGGTCCGGAACTGCCGGCTGAACCCGAAGAACCCATGGCGAAATTGGTCCGACTCATCACGCGCTCCAGGTCCTCCCCGCCGCATTCCCCGCATTTCATCTCGATTTCCGAATTCGACCCGGTAAGAATGAACTCTTGAATATGGTCACACTTCACACAACGAAATTCGTAAATAGGCAATTTTTCTCTCCTGAACTATCTGGAATTCGATTCAGTGCGAATCTTAATCAAAACCCACCCTGCCTGTCAATGAGCCAGTGAAGGATGAGCGCTCAACTAACGGCAAGGAGGTATAACTTCCGCTGAGCCTGGGCCTACGGCTGTTTTTAAGAAATTCGCTTACGGACAGGAGCGGTTATGATAGAATTTCGAAGTGAGCATCCCTCTGCGGGAATTTCTAGAGCATCTCGGGCTTCATCATGCAACCATAAACTGAATAGACAGGGAAATGTGTGAGTGAGCAAGTCTCTTATCAGCCCTCAGACTATAGCGGTGTAAGAGGAAGGAATGATTCTCGCAAATACCATTGATGGCGATTTGACCGGCTACGCTGTAGTGTATCGGGTGCATGCGACGCGACGAATGTTTCAGAGAGATATTTTCGAGGTCGATGTTGAAACTATTTTAGCCAAGGGTAATATTATCGAGAGGTATGCTGAAGATTACCCATTACCAAGTCTGCTACTGAACGGCCGCACTTCAAGTGGAAAGCACCTGCATGTCGTTGTGGCGATAAACGGGTTAGAGAGAAAACTGATCATCATCACAGTTTATGAACCTGATTCTCTCAGATGGGCAGACGGGTTTTCCAGGAGGGTATAATGAAATGTGCAATTTGTCAGAGTGGTGTAACCCTAGAGGGTTATGCGACCATTGTCTTGGAAAAAGACCATACCACCTTGGTTTTCAAAAGAGTCCCCGCTGAAGTCTGCGAGAATTGTGGTGAGGAATACATTTCCGAAGAGGTTAATAAAGCGCTTCTTCTCCGTGCCCGGGAAGAAATGGGGCGTGGAGTGGTCCTGGAGATGTTGAATTTCGCTGCATGAAGCCTAAGGCCTGTTCCAGAATGAGCCGGCCTAAGGTGGAAATGAACTGGATGGCGGGGCATGCTCTTCTTGCTTCTTGCTCGTCGGCCCACCGTCGCTGAATGTTGCCGTTCGGGTGATCGCCTTATGATTTTAAAATGCCCGTATAGTGCACATGAGCTATTGGCAATCCTCAGTGAGCAGGTAGATAGGTTACCCTTGTTCCCACGCTGCCTTATCACTCTGAATGCCTTTCGATACAGAGGAACTTCCACCGTGTGCGGGTCAATTGGTATAAGTGAATTCGAGTTAAGGAATAGGGCCAACCCGTATTTTTCACTCCGTGCAAAGGGAACTCTTAACAAGGCGCCAACGGGAACTGAAATCAGGATTACCTTCAGAAAACCCATGTTCCAAGACTTTTTAGGTTCCATCCTCTTCAGACGATACGAAAATGACAAAAAGGTCATAGTGGGCTTCCTAAAGGAATGGTTGAAGGCTGAGGAGAAAGCAGACCAACCGACGCCGCTCAATGCATGAATGCCGAAAACAAGATGAAGGTGGCCTTCAGATTTTTAACCAGTGTGACAGCAGACACAGGAATCGAACCACGGGCGACAGGGCAACGGCTATTGGATAGTTGACGAAACAGCCCACCTATCCTTCACACCCGTGCACCCAAAAAGCACGGACCACTCGCGGTCTTCGAGATACGCAGATCGGAATCAATCTGGAGAATCAAGAACGAGATCGGTTTCGGGATCGAAATCCCAATCCATAAAGAGGCCTGCCGCCACATACGAAGTGCTCACGGGCGACCTTTGCTCTGCATAATTGAAGTGACTGTGCTGAGTTGCCTCACCCAGCAAGCGTGTTCTCCGAACGAAATAGAGGAGCCGGATTGCATGGCGTCAATCCGGCTCCGGGTCTAGGAGGTAAATGATGCTTAAGCGTTGATAAGCAACAATTCCTCGGATTTAAGGCAAGAAGCATACCATACTGCACCACATCCTGGTCAACCAGCCGAATTACGCTTGAAAGGACATCGAAATCTTAAACTTATCTTCTCCGGGTTAAAAAATTTCAGCCCCATAACTCTCCAGAGGAGACCGGTTAAAATATTTGAAACGACCTGCCAATATGCAAAAAACTGATTGCAGTGCAAAAGATTCGTTGCACTCATTCTGACTGCACCCGTCATGACACCACCTGGATCAAACGGCGCTGAGCAACACACAGTCGGCCACCGGGCAATGCCCTTAAACCTCTGTTCTCCTCAAGATTACGGCAAGATATGGTGGTACGAATATTGCTCAGCAGACTTTGCCATTTCACGGAATAATGGATATCATTATGGCTCGCATACTCGTACTAGATGATGAAGAAGACATCTGCAACCTGGTCCGCCGGATTCTTTCCGGCTCTGGGCACGAGGTGGTAACGTTTACCAGGGCGGGAGACGCTCTCCAGTGGCTCAAGTCGAATCGGCCCGATCTTGCCCTGCTGGATTTCAAGCTCAGGGAATCGGACGGCCTGGTTGTTCTTTCCTACCTCCGCAGCCATTGCCCGGAGGTAAAGTCCATAATGATAACCGGCCAGCCTTCTCCGAAGATAAGAAAGAAGGCCGCCGAACTGGGACTGGAGGACTACCTTCTCAAGCCGCTGGAAATCAGCGTGCTCGAAGAACATGTCAACCGGTCCCTGGGACAGGAATGCGCTTAACGGTGCGGTAATCAGGCTGGATGCGGGATGCAGTGCGTCCCGAGCGGAAATCATTGGCGAGGGGGATATCCCGGAAGAGGAGTAAAAGTGTCCAGAGAAGTCTATAGTCTGTGTTTCATGTGCACCGTCCGCTGCCCGATCAGGGTTCTATCCGATGGCGGCAGGGTGGAATGGATCGAGGGAAATCCGCATGTGCCCGGCATCGAAGGGGCTTTATGCGCCAAGGGTTCCGCCGGCCTTGCGCTGCTCGAAGATTCCGAGCGGCTTCGCTACCCGATGATCCGCACGGGTGCGCGTGGATCAGGGCAGTGGAAAAGAGTATCCTGGGACGAGGCGCTGGACTACGTTGCGGATCGCCTGAAAGAAATCATCGGAAAGCATGGGGCGAGAAGCATCGTCCTGGGCGAGCGGACGAACCTCAATACCCATATCAGCAAGGCATTCATGAAGGGCCTGGGCTCCCCGAACCACTTCACGCACGATGCTTTGTGCAAAGGCTCGGTCAACACCGCTTTCCGCACACTTACAGGCTACAACGACACGCAGGTCGGAGTGGATTACGCCAATACCCGCCATATCGTGCTCTATGGCCGGAATATTTTCGAATCGCTCGAAATAAAGGGAATCAATAATCTTCTCAGCGCCGTGGAAAAGGGCGCAAAAATCACCTATATCGACCCGCGCTTTACCGTTACAGCCTCCAAAGCCAACCGGTACTGGAGAATACGACCCGGAACGGACCTCGCCCTGAATTACGCCCTCATACATGTCATTTTAAAGGAAAAACTCTACGATGAGCGTTTCGTGCAGAAATGGGTATCGGGGCTGACTGAGCTTCAGGCGTTCGTCGATCCTTACACCCCCGAATGGGCTGAGAACGAAACGGGCGTGCCGGCATCCGAAATCATTGCGCTTGCGCGCGAGATGTCCGCCGAAAAACCCTCCGTAGCCTTCCATTACGGATACAGGGGCGCCCATCAGCAAACCGAGATCTACTTCCGCCGCTCGATCATCATTCTGAATGCCCTGATGGGCAGCATCGAGGTCAAAGGCGGGCTCTTTTTCAAGAAAGGATTGAAGGCGGCAGGCTACGGCGACCTCCACAAGTACACGGAACTGCAATTCCCCGCGGTCACCGAACCCCGCTTCGACGGGTCCGGGCTCTCGAAGTTCCCGATAGCCGATTCCGCCAACGGTAATCCACAGGCCCTCGCCGGCGCTATCCTCAATGAAGATCCCTATCCCATAAAGGCCTTCATCGTAAACCGCTTCGAGCCGCTACAGTCCATACCGAACACCGGCGAGATGCTAAAGGCTTTCGAGAAGCTGGACCTGATCGTCACAATAGATGTAAATTTCAGCGAAATAGCCTGGCATTCGGACGTCATTTTGCCCGAATCGATCTACCTGGAACGCGCCGATTCGCTTCAAGCCGCATCGGGTCTCAAGCCACAGATATACATCAGGCAGCAGGCGGTTGCGCCCCGGCATGACACCAAACCGGGCTGGCTGATTCTCAAGGAGCTTGCACGGCGCCTGGGAGTGGACCTGCCCTACGAAACCATCGAGGATATCTGGCGCTTTCAACTGGAAGGAACCGGGATCAGGCCCGAGGACCTGGAGAAGAAGGGCTTCCTGCAGTTGTCGGAAAAACCGATCTGGTGGGACAGGGAAAACGATCTGAAGCTCAAGACCCCTTCCGGGAAAATCGAGTTCGTCAGTTCCCTGCTGGAGAAAGCCGGATTCCCCTCTTTCCCGCCCTATGAGCCGGTTTCGCGTCCTGAAGGGGACTCTTTCAGGCTGGTTGTCGGAAGATGCGCGGTGCATACCCACGTCTCCACCCAGAACAACCCTTACCTGAGCGAACTGGTTCCCGAAAATGAATTATGGATTAACACGGCCCGCGCGGAACAGCTCGGCATCAAAGACGGCGCTATGGTCGAGGTGGCTTCGCCGGCAGGGCAGGGAAAAGTCCGTGCGAAGGTGACCGACTTCATACATCCCGAGTCGGTTTTCATGCTGCACGGATTCGGGAAGACTGCCGCCACCCAGACGCGGTCCTGCTCCAAAGGCGCGAGCGATGCACTTCTCCAGGAAAATGTTTCCGATGGGGTGGGCGGAAGCCCTGCACTCGATCACACTATTGTGCGTGTCCGCCCGCTTGGTTAAAATGGAACCAGCATCGTTCAACCGTTTTCAGCTTCTTTCGGGGAGATAGAGTGTTATGAGTCAGTATTTTTTGTTTCAAGATCAGAAGAAATGCATCGGCTGCATGGGATGCGAGGTCCACTGTAAAACTCATCACGGAACTCCCGTCGGCCCGCGTATGTCCAAAGTGGTGCAGGTCGGCCCGAAAACCGCGGACGGACTTCCGAAGATGTCTTTTGTCTTCATGCCCTGCTTCCATTGCGAGGAGCCGTGGTGTGTCTCCGTCTGCCCCACCGGCGCCATGCGCAAAAGGCCTTCGGACGGGATCGTCTATGTCGATTCCTCTTTGTGTGTAGGCTGCAAGAGCTGTATCACGGCATGCCCCTGGGGCGCCCCGCAGTGGAACGCCAACACCGGCAAGGTGGTCAAGTGCAACTACTGCATGGACCGGATCGACCAGGGACTCAAACCGGCCTGCGTCACCAAGTGTACAACGCACTGCCTGCACTTCGGCAAAGCCAATGAACTCGAGAATATCCGGCGCGAGAGATTTGCCCGGAGCTTGAGTCCGGAGGCATAAGCACAAGGATGAACAAACAATCAGAAAGCAGAGTTTCGGGCGAAGTGAAAGCCGTTTGGATCGGAAAACCTTTTGGAGTGGTCATTCCTCCGCCTGATGCGCCAATCGACCTCAAATCACTTCCGGGAACGGATTGTACGGGGCTCCAGGTTGAAGTACTGGGAGAGGATTGCTGCATTGTCTCCGAGGTGCGGAGAGGACTCTCCGGCGCCGTTGGCCAGGCCGCCTCGGATGCGGAACTCTGCGGCAATTGCCTCTTTGAGCTGAACGAGATCGAGGCCATTTTGTCATCGATCACCGAGGGCGGCGGGGCGTCGGATACGTTCGAGCGACTCGTCGGACTCGTTGAAGCTCTAGCCGGGCGGAATCACTGCCCCGCCGTCGTCAGGATATTGGGCCCTCTTCGCTCATCTTTGAAATTCTTTGAGAGTGAATACCTGGCCCACATTCAGTCGCGAAACTGCACCGCCGGAAGCTGCAGTAAACTGCTCTGCGCCCCCTGCCAAAATGCCTGTCCTGCGGGAATCGATATTCCCGGCTATCTCGCCCTCACCGCTCAGGGCCGCTACGGCGAAGCCCTTGAGTCGATACGCGAGGCGAATCCTTTTCCCTGGGTATGCGGATTGATATGTCCGCACCCCTGCGAAAAAGCCTGTGTCCGCTCAAAACTCGACGATCCCGTAAACATCCGCTATCTCAAAGCCTTTGTCGCCGAACAAAGCGATAAACGTTCATCTTTCCGGTCCACAAGATCCCCCGGAGAACCGAAAGGGCAGAAAGTGGCAGTCATCGGCGCCGGTCCGGCGGGGCTTTCCTGTGCGCACTACCTGGCCCTTTCAGGCTATTCCGTGACAATCTTCGAGGCTCTTCCAAAACCCGGCGGCCTGCTCGTCTACGGCATTCCCGAGTACCGCCTGCCACGCAGCATTGTAGAGAAGGAAATCGAGACGATTCAGTCTCTGGGTGTTGAAATACGCACGAACACCACTATCGGCAAAGAGATAAAGTTAGACGACCTCCGCGATTCGGGATACAAGGCCTTCTTCTTTGCCATCGGGGCACATAGCGGCTACCGTCTCGGCATACAGGGAGAAAATGACTACACTTCGGTTTTCGATGCAATTTCCTTCTTGAGGGAAGTCAACCTGGGCGGAAAAGAAAAACCGGGAGACAGCGTTGTCGTGATCGGGGGCGGCAATTCGGCGATGGATGCAGCCAGGACATGCATCCGGCTGGGTTCCCGGCAAGTCCACATAGCCTACCGCAGGACCCGATCTGAGATGCCGGCTAATCCCCAGGAGGTGGAGGAAGCAATGGAGGAAGGCGTCAACTTCCACTTCCTGACCGTCCCCGTCCGGGTTGGAGGTGAAAAGGAGCGCTTAGGGTATCTCGAATGCCTGCGTGCGGAACTGGGCGAACCTGATGCAAGCGGACGCAGAAGACCTGTCCCTGTCGAAGGCAGCAACTTCAAAATCAAAGCCGATGCCATCATCGCCGCTATCGGCCAGGAACCGGACCTTACCCCGTTTTCAGAAGACTTTCCCTTCCCGGTCAGTCGCAGAAACCTCCTGCTCACGGAAGCTCCGAACACATCGACCCGGGCATCCGATATTTTCGCAGGCGGCGATGCGGTCACCGGCCCGGCAACGGTCGTTCAGGCGATTGCAGCGGGCAAACAGGCGGCTATCGACATCGACCATTTCCTCAATGGAAACACTGGCAGAGCCCCCCTTTTCCTCAATCACAAAGGGAAACGTGAAGAATTCCTGGCCATCCCGGCGGATGAAAAAATCGAGACCCGCAGGGTCCCCTTGCCTCTTGCGGAAGTGGATGCCCGGTGCAACAACTTCGAACCCGTGGAGTTGGGATATTCCGAGGAGGAAGCCAGGCGGGAAGCGGCGCGATGCCTCAGGTGCGATGTGTGCATCCGGTGCGGCGATTGCGAGAAAGTATGCCGCGAGCAGATGAGGGTAGAAGCGCTTACGTTTCGGGAAATCGGCCATAACCAGCGCATGCTCGTCGACTATTCGCGCCCGGGCAAACGCTGCATCGGTTGCGGCGCCTGCGCCCTGGCCTGTCCGACCGGCGCCATGGAACTCACTGAGTCCGAGCGCCACCGCGAACTCAGACTGTGCGGAACCATTCTGAACCGTATGGAAATCCTGCGATGCGCGGGTTGCGGGGAAAACTTCGTACCGCAGCGCTACCTCGAATTCGTCACAGGGAATAGTGATTCGGCCTCGGGCAAGTACGTGACACGAGAATTGTGCCCGGAATGCGCAAGAACGAAAAAGGCCCGGGATTTCGCCGTATAGAAGATACGCGACAACCTGTTTCTGATCTTCTCTCCGTCCTCCGCCTTCCGCTCTCCGCCCTCCGTCCCTAATTCGCCTGGAGAAAAACGGCCAGGCTGGCGTCATCTTCCACGCTAAGAACCTTCGCGCTCCGGTCGATTCGTCTCATCAGCCCTCGCAGGACTTTCTTGGGACCGACCTCCACGAAATTCTCGTATCCCAGCTTAACAAAGCGCTCCATTGACTGGCGCCACAGGACGGTTCCGCAGATCTGGCGGCTGAGTTTGCCGGGGAGTTGAGCTGCGCTTTGGAGCAGTTCGGCGTCCACATTGTTGATCACCGGGATCTTCGGATCTTCGAAGGAGCACTTCCGAACCAGCGGCTCGAACTTATCGCGGGCATATTCCATACAGCGGCTATGCCAGGGACCGCTGACGTTGAGCTTCACACATTTCGCGGCCCCGGCTTTATCGCACATTTCCGCGGCGCTGTTGACCTCCACTTCGGGACCGGTGATGATGACCTGTTCGGCACAGTTGATGTTAGCCACTTCCGCGCCGGCAAGGGTGCAAATCTCCCGGATCTTCTCCTCTTCCAGATCCATTATGGCGGCCATGCTTCCGGGCGCCTGGATGGCTGCCTCCTGCATGAAGAGTCCCCTGTAGCGTACGAGGTTGAGAGTGTCTTCAAGGGTGAGCACCCCCGCGGCATAGAGCGCGCTGTATTCACCGAGGCTGTGTCCGGCGGCGGCGGCGGCATAGATCTCATGGAGGCGCAGGACTGTAAGGCATGCCAGGTTAACCACGGTCACTGCGGGTTGGACATTCTCGGTCTGAACCAGTACTTCTTCGGGACCTTCGAAGCAGAGTTTCTTAATATCCATCTTCAGGATATCGCAGGCATTATCGAACAGGTCTCTGACTTCACTGTAGTTATCGTAGAATTCACGTCCCATTCCGACATACTGCGATCCCTGTCCTGGAAAAAGAAAAACCCAGTTTTTCATCCGATGTCCTTTCATTTGAGGGCCGGGAAACCGGCGAATAAGAAAGAGAGCAAACCCTCGCATGCAAGGTTCTATTAATGTCCTCGTCTGAAGTCAAGTCCATTTGGGAAAACCGGGATTGAACGCGTGGGAGGCGGGTGGGAAGGGCCGGCTCATCCGCCGGCCCGAATTGATATCAGGAACAGCAGCATGCTTCACCGCACTCGGCGGGAGCGGCGCTGGCTGCTTCATTTATTTCAGCAACTTCCACTTCAAAAGCCAGGTTTTTCCCGGCCAGGGGATGATTGAAGTCGGCAATAATCACTTCTTCGTCAACGAATTTGATGATTGCGGGGAGTTCCCGTCCGGTCTCGGTCATGAACACGATTACCTGACCGGAATAAGGTTCGAACTGAAGGGGCAGATTCGCTCGCACGAACGTGCGTTCGAGTCTTTGGTCGCGCTCCCCATAGGCATCTTCCGGTCCGAGAACGAATGATTTTCTCTCGCTCTGCTCCATACCCATAATTGCGTGCTCAAATCCCTCCACCAGGTTTCCCGATCCGACCTGAATCTCCAGCGGCTTGCATTTCTCCGTCTTATCGAAAACGATTCCATCTTCAAGCCCGCCCGTGTAGCACAGCTTCACAAATGCTCCATTCTCAACCTTCTTCATTATTTGACTCCTTTGAACCAATATTGAGAGTCGACGATGAATGGATCCCTGATCACTCTATGATTTCTCGAAAACGACGTCATCCATTCAGGCAGCCGGATATACGAAAGCGGCTCCGAGAGCCGCTCATCGGTTCAGGTTTATAGAATCACCAACCTGCATGACTAACCTGAGCTGATCGGTTTGAAAACCTCTTGATTCCGGCTCCATATCTTCCGAAACCCGTCCAAACCGGCCTCGACTGTTCTGTTCCTCCGGCCCAGATCACTCTCTTGGCGCCGATCATAGTAGATATCCCGATACTCAATTCTTTCTTTTCCCCTGTCGGTCGGGATGATCGACAGCACTCCCGGCTCGTGCTCCCATGGACTAATTATTCCGGGAAGCGGGGGAGTTTTCTCCTCCCCCTCATCTACAGAAGCGGGATAGAGCCCCGCAGGTACCAAGAGCACCGTCGCGATGATGATGAACCCGGCTGCCTTTCGCACACTCATCAGAATGCTCCTAAAGTGATTTCATTTATAACTCCAGTAGTTAGGTACAATTCGGAAACATTTTCCGTTTTGTACCTAATCTTCATTTAAGACTTGAAACTGCTGAATTCAATGAATCGCCAATCAGGCAGCAAATCTCCCATGCTCATTAAAAAAGCCTCCTTCCAAATAGGAAGGAGGCTGATAGCCACCAATTGAAACAACAAAGCTATTTTTTACCGCCTGAGTAGCGGGCAAGGTTCTTTCTAAAACTGGTCGCGGCCTTGGGTGCTTTCACCTTGCCTGCAAAAACCTGGTCGGCGGTAACCGGTTTTCCGTAAAAAGCCGCGGTCTTTTCGTTATCGACCGACAATCCCGCGCCTTCAATGGCAACTCCGCCAAAAAGGCCGCGACTCCTTGAATAGGAGTAAATTTCAGCCTTCAACTCGATGTCGGTTCCCGCTTCCGCGTGACGACCGACCGGTCCGGCTGCCACCGATGCATCAGCCCCCAGGGTGAATTTACCATCCCTGATCTTGTCGATGCCCCGGGCTGTCTTGAAAATAAGGATAATATCCGTGGATTGCGCCCCGATCTGCAGCCCGAAACTCCCACCGCCCATGCTGATGAAAACCGGATCGCTCCAGCGCCCGCCGCGGTTTACGGAAAGGACTCCCGTTCCATACCTGATGCCGCCAATGAAGCCGGCTTTGAGCATTCCGGGGATAATCGCAATCCCGTATGCATTCCGAAACAACTGCGGTGGAATACCTTTTTCGGGGATGGCCTGGATTTCGCGAAGGACCTCGGCGGCCTGCGTCAGCTTTGCAGTAGCATCATCGGCGACGGATTGGCCGGGCAGAGCCAGCAGGGTCATCACGGCCAGGATCGGAAGAATGCACAAGAAACGCTTTCCTTTCATAAATCCTCCTCCTTTTGGAATGAATGGAAAAACTGCAAAAGAAAAGTCTGCCGGTTGTGCGGCACAGCGGATGCTGTGTTTCAAAATGCAGGCAATCGATTGAACTTAAGGGGTCTTATCGGGTCTGTCAGCCTCCTTTTCGTAAACCCATATGGCTGAGGCGAGACGTTCGATGCCCTCCTCCCAAAGCGTACGGGCCTCCACCCTCACCGGCCCCAGAGCTTTGAACAACTCGTCAGCCTTCTCTATGGTTTCTATTATTTCAGCTACTTTTTCACTCATGGCCGGGTTCTCCAGGAATTATTTACACGAAACGCAGATCAGAGACCAATAATTATCAACAGCCCGTTATGAGCCTGGCTTGCACAACAATAGAAGTGTGAGAGGTAACCTTGACCCTGTCATCCATCCTCAGGCCCGCGATCCAGCAAATCTTTTCCCTGTCGCACAGAAGCGCCGTTCTATGGCGCTCGGTCCTGGGGACCCCGGCATCGACGAAAAAATCCTGCAGCTTTTTCGACCCGGTCATGCCAAGCGGACGGAACCTGTCGCCCGGTCTCCACGGACGTAATTCCATCGGCCATCTAATTTTGGCTTCATCCATCAGGACCAGGTCTTGAGCCTTCCCGGTTGGGTCGGAAGGGATTCGCGCATCGAGGAGGGCGATTTCCAGGGTGTGTTCTCCAAAACGGTACGTTCCCGGTCCGGGTACGCTTATTGTCTCAAATGCTGGAAAAGCGGGCTGTATCTTTCCAATAACGAGCCTTTCGCGCTCCTGAACGGCTTCCACGCCTCCCGGGAATCGTACCGATTTCCCACCATCATCTGCAAGGAGCGCGGACACGAGAGGTTCCAGGTGTACGCTGCCAATGCCTGAGAGGTTTCCACGCACAGTCAGCAACGCGTGCCGCAGAATTCGCCTCAGCAGGGACGGGTGAAGAACCTTCAGTTGCATACGGTCGAGTTCTACCCGGTCCTCCGTTTGCTTCGAGCACAGCTCTTTCCACACTCCTTGTACCTGGGCCGCCCACCAGGATTGCTCCTCGGCAGCCAATTCCGCATACCTGGAAATCGTCCCGGAAATGCCGCGATGAAACCCTTCGCGCAGGAGAGGAAAAATTTGAAGCCTGAGCAGATTTCTTTGGCAAAAGGGTTCTGAATTCGACGAATCCTCCCTGTAGGGAATATTACCGGCACTAAGATGCTCCAGGATGTCGTCCCTTGTGGCGAAAAGCAAAGGCCGTATAAGGCCGTCGGGGGTGCCGGGCGGCATAGCGCCAATTCCAGCCGGTCCCGTTCCTCTCAGCAGTCTGAGCAGCACCTCTTCGGCCTGGTCGTCTGCTGTGTGGCCGAGAGCCGTCTTTCGCGCATTCAATTCCCGGGCGATACGTTTGAAGAAAGAGTGCCTCAGTTCCCTTGCAGCCATCTCGATGGAGATCTTCTCCTTTGAGGCAAAAGAACGCACATCTTCCGATCCGGAACGGAAATCAAGGCCGGCCCTGCCTGCAAGACCCCTGACGAATTCGCAGTCGGCCTCGGAATCATTTCCCCTGAGCCTGTGGTTGAAATGAGCGACGGTAATCTTGTTAATTCTGAATTTTGCTTTGAGGCTGATGAGAATATGCAGCAGGGCTACGGAGTCGGGGCCACCGGAGACGGCCGCGAGGAGATGGTCTCCGGGCGAAATGAGGCCATGTTTGATTATGTATTCGGCAACTCGATCCTGGAGAAGGAGTGGGGGCTTCGTCATGTTTCCAGGTCAATGGGGCGGGAGGCCGTTCCCGCACCCGGTTTGTCGGAAGGTTTATCCTCCCTGGAAGGCTCAGGCAGGAGCTGAACCGCATCTTTGAACTTCTTACCGTTGATTAGAAGTTTTCCCGAACTGTTCAATACCGTATTGTCCTCGAGAATGACCAGTCCGAACCGTTCGGCAACCTGGCTTTTATATTGGTATTCCATTGCTTTCTTGCGAAGGCGGTAGTTGAGAACAATCAGTATAAGGGCGAAAACGGAGACCAGGAGTAAAATAATACCACCCGAGACAAGCAGGATATTTACGGACTTTTGCCCTATATTTCCGATAATGGTGACGATGGCATCGAGTTTATAGAAGAAACCGACTGCCAGCCCGAGGAGCAGCAAAGATCCGAGGAAGGGAAGCCGCTGAATCCAGGTGACCATGCGGTTGAGCTGCTGAATCCTGCCTTTGCCCTCTTCGCCTTCCAGACTCGCCGAAGGGATAGCTCCAATTGGCTCGGCTTCGCCGAAATATTTGTTGAAACCGACCACGATGGTTCCCAGCAGGAAGGTTATCGCAATCGGAGCAAGAAAGGCGACTATGAAATAGAGCCGCCACGGGAAAGTGTTTCCTCCTTCACGTCCGCTGTCTCCGATCTGGTAGAGCCAGCAGGTAAGAAGGATAATCAGCTCAACCCAGCCGAGAAAGTAAAGGTACTTACGGAAAAGATCCTTCCGCTCGGTTTCATCGAACAAGGCGGCAATGCCGCGAAGCCCGCCTGCTTTTTCGCTTGTATTCATATCGTTCCCGGGTTTATTTCAGAAGTTATTGATATCCATTTCGAAACAGGATAACAAATGGCGTAAACGGGGTCAACCGCCTTTGTAGCACCGTGACTCGCCGGGATTGAGAGCAATGACGGACGGATAGGTTCGTCATATTGGGATTCCTATACACTGAAAACTGGAGAAAAGATGATTCAGCAGGCAACTTTCGAGACGAATTTCCCCGGATTGAAACTCCTGTCACGAGGAAAGGTCAGGGACATTTACGACCTGGGCGATTCCTTGCTTATCGTGGCAAGCGACAGGATTTCCGCTTTCGATGTTGTCATGCCCAACCCTATTCCCGACAAAGGGAAAATACTGACGAGTCTTTCCGAATTCTGGCTCAGGCGCCTTCGGGACGTGGTGGAAAACCACCTGATCAGCACCGAAGTGAAGGATTTTCCGGCAGCCTGCCGCCCCTATGCTGCTGAACTCGAAGGACGCTCGATGTGGGTGAAAAAAGCAAAGGTGCTCCCGATCGAATGTATCGTCCGGGGATATCTGGCCGGCTCCGGTTGGCAGGACTACAAGAGAACTGGCCAGTTGTGCGGCATTCCGCTGCCTGCGGGCCTTGTTGAAGCACAGCAGTTGCCCGAGCCCGTATTCACTCCCTCGACTAAAGCCGAGAGGGGAGAGCATGACGAGAACATTCCTTTCGAGAAAATGGTCGACACAGTTGGAAAGGAAATCGCCCTAAAAGTATCCGAAGTGGCCATCGAGCTTTATAAAAGGGGCTCCGCTCATGCCCGGGAACGCGGGATTATCCTGGCGGACACCAAGTTCGAATTCGGCCTGATCGAGGGCAGGCTCATGCTGGTGGATGAGGTTCTGACCCCGGACTCGAGCCGTTTCTGGCCCGCCGACCGCTACCGCGCAGGCAGCAGCCCGGAGAGCTTTGATAAGCAGTTTTTGCGCGATTATCTCATCGCCAGCGGGTGGAAAAAATCTGACCCGGCGCCACAACTGCCGGACGAAGTCGTGGTAAACACTCGCAGCCGCTACATGGAGGCGCTGAAGAGACTTTCCGGAAAGGAAGTCTGATCGAATGGACTTTCGCTCCGTTGCTCCGGACGATATCGACCTGGAAGACAGGACCTTCGAGATCCTTGCATATCAGGCGCCGGTACGCCTTCAAGAATCACTGAGCCGATTCGGCATTGCCGACCCGCTCTGGCTCTTGCAAAAGAGCGCCGGCTTCATTGTAGTGGACGGGTTTAAAAGGTTGCGATGGGCAAGGGGCGCCGGGATTAAATCCCTGCCATGCCGTGTGTTTCCGGAAGATCACCCCCATCACGAACTTCGTCTGCTCAGAATTGAAAAAAAACTCTTTGAACCGGATCTCAATCTTGCCGAGAAAGCACAAATAATCTTCTGCCTACTCGGCCTGTTTCCTCTGGAGCAGCCGCCATCCACTTTCCTCGCCGCGATGAACGTCTCTTCGCGGCATGAAATCCTGGAGAAGTGGGCAAGCCTCGGAGCGTTGGAAGAGGCGGTCCTTGGAGTGCTGGCAACCGGGGAGATCGCGGAACGTGCGGCGATTTCTGTTTCGGATTGGGACAGGGAGAGCAGAAATGCGGTTTTGCCTATCCTTCGATCCCTCAGGTGCAGTGCGAGCATTCAACTCGAGATTATCGAACGGGTAGACGAGATAGCAGTGCGCGAAAACAAATCCCGGCTTGAGATTCTCCGCTGCGAACGGGTAGAAGCAATCCTTGCAGACCCGGAACTCAATCACCGTCGCAAGACCCAGGCGCTCCGGGATGTATTGACACTGCTGCGTTTTCCGCGGCTGAGTGAAAGGCAGCACCATTTTGAGAAAGCCATTCAGGTTATTGCTCCTCCCGTGCCTCTCAGAATTATCCCGCCTCCTTCTTTCGAGGGAGACAACTGGAGGATGGAACTTGTTTTTTCCGGACGGGAGAATCTTCTAAAGGTACTCGATTCGGCAGTAGAAATGGCTTCTTCCCCGCGAATGGACTTCCTGTTCCATCCCCCTGCACGTGCCTCTGTGGACGGCGACCGAGAGTGATGAGACCGACAGTCCCTAAGAGAGTCATGATAGAGTCGGAGGTTTCGGACAGCTCCCTCGTCGCCTCACTTCGGCACAATTTGCCGGGGGCCTCTTTTGAAATCGTTCAGACTGTCTCGGATACCGGCGTCCGCGGCCCGGATACACTTGAGGTAGTCAAATTCCGGGGACGATTTCTCAAGTCCTGTCCGGGAACACGCCATTACCATTGCTGCGGCTATCGCATCCTACATTTCGGGACCCAATGCACGCTTGAGTGTACCTATTGTATTCTCCAGGCTTATCTGAACCAGCCGAACCTCAGGCTGTTCGGGAATGTGGAGGATATGTTCCGGGAATTGTCCGATGAATTGGAAGCTAATCCAGGCAGACTGCATCGGATCGGCACGGGCGAATTTACCGACTCCCTGCTTCTGGACCCAATCACCGAATTTTCGCGCAGACTCGTCCCCTACTTCGCCAGAGTCAATAATGCCGTGCTTGAATTGAAGACAAAGACAACACACATTGATAATCTTCTCGGACTCGATCACAACGGACATACCATAGCAGCCTGGTCCCTCAACGCCGCCGGAATTCGAAGGCATGAGGAACCCTTCGCCGCTTCCTTAAAAGAGAGGTTTGATGCTGCCCGCCTCTGTGCCCAGGAAGGTTATTTCCTCGCTTTCCATTTCGATCCGATCATCGACTATCCCGACTGGAGGTCCGGTTATGCCGAAACCCTCGACAGGCTCTTTCAGGCGGTCGATTCCCGCCGCATCGTCTGGATCAGTCTCGGAGCATTCCGTTTCATGCCGGAACTGAAAGGGATCATTCGCATGCGCCATCCCCGTAGCCGGATCACTTATGGTGAGTTCATTCGCGGACTGGACGGAAAGATGCGCTATTTCAGGGATATAAGGTTGGAATTCTATTCGCATATAATCGAGAAGATCCGGCAGGCCGACCCGGAACTGTGCATCTATCTTTGTATGGAAAGTGATGATATATGGAAGGAATCCTTTGGTTTTTCCCCTCTCGAACTCGGTGGTCTGGATAACATGCTGGATCGTGCCGTGCGGGACAGGATGAAGACGGGGCCGGCCGCAATGAGCGGTGAGCAGTAATGAGCAGTGAGCGTATCCCATATTGAGTTTACAATTCAATGGTTTCTGATAAAAAAGAATAGGGAGAGGTTCTTCAGATGGAATATGGACTCAGGCTCTACGAGGCGATCCAAAGGCTCTGGTGGCTTGTTTTTCTTGTCCTGTGCCTGGTTGCGGCCAACTACTCACAAAGTTTTACCCAGACACCGCGAGCGCCGGTACAGTTGAAGGATCTGAGAAATCTCGACTTCTGGACCGGTCTTTATGGAATTCGCATGAGTCCGCCTGCCTTCGACACATCGAAGGAAAAACCGGATCAGGCAGGCCAGGGGGCTAAGCGGGAGGTTGGAAAACCGGGAGTGCAAGACAGAAAGGCCCCTGCCGTCCCCCCTCCTGCCATCTCCGAAGACACACAAAAAGATGTGCAACTGCTGAGCAGAATATTGATCTTCCTTATTCGGGCCGCGCTCATTTTTCTGCAACTGAAGCTGCTCTGGTTGATAGTTCAGTTCTGTGGAAAGTATCTGCTCCAGTTCATGATATCAGGAAGCATGAGTGCTTCAGGAGTGATCAGACCAGAGATAGCCCGGACACATCCCGAGGCGATTTTTCCAAGACAGACGCTGCTTGACAGAATAAACAAGGTCCCGCTGAATTTTCTCCTGCATCCTTTTCTTCGGCTGCGACTGATGCTCTCCGGTTCTCAAAAGAACGTCTCCTCAGAAGAACTTCTTGAAAAAGAGAGGCGAATAGTCGAAGCGGACTGGCAGATTCTATACAGCTCATGGGGGCCGTTTCGGTGGCTGTCCTGGATTCTTCCCGTACTCGGCCTGGCGCTTACCGCCTGGTTCCTGATGCTCCAGTTTCACTCCGCGTCCCTGTCTCAAAAGGACATCCTGGACATGATCCAGTCCATGCCGAACTCCCTGCTTCCCCTGGCGCAGGCTGCCGGAGTAGCGCTTTTTTTGAAAATTGCCTCCTCCCTGATCAGGCGACTCGAAGAACTCTACCTCTCCAACCTGGATGCCTTCGTCTATGACAAGCTGCTCTGCAAGCTGCCTCTGCAAAGCAGCGATACCGTGCTCATTCTCGAAACGCTTCGCAGCCAGTTCAATGATATGCAATCGTCGCTCAAACGGCTGGAAAAACTGCTCCAGCCCGAGCAGTCGCCGCCTCCTGAGAGACGAAGCGTAAAAGGGGTCGAGAAACCATGAAGCGATCCGATCGCGGAGGCAGTGAAAAGTTGGGGCCACTTCTCAGGCACTGCCTGGGGCAGCACCCTGCTTTTACCGCCAATCCCATCGGCGACTGGAATGAACTGGTTGGAGAACAGGTCGCACGCTACACAAGCCCCAGGTCGCTCAAGAACAAGACCCTTGTGATCGTAGCGCATGATTCTGTCTGGAAGCACCACCTGGAACAATTAAAGGAGGCCCTTGCCGAAAAAATCAACGCAAAGCGCAAAGAGCCTGTTGTAGAAACCATAGTGATTAAGGTGGCGGAACTGCCGCCTTCCGCTCCCGTCCTCAATCCGGCCCATAAAGACCTGGAAAAAATAAAGGCCAGGCGTTCTGCTCAGCGGAAAAAAGCCAAAACCCCGCTCCGAAAGCTGAGTTCCGAGGAACAGGCGCTAATCAAGAGTCTGCCCGATCCCGATCTGCGGGAAATCGGAGCGAAACTTCTGAAGCGGGCGCCTGAATAACCGCCCGATAAGCGTTGCAGGTCCCAGTGAAAAACAGGGGCAGCGGACCGTTTAGTTGTCCTCAGCCGGCATGTCCCCATTCTCCGCCTCAACTGCCTCGCCCTCGACCCTGGAGAGCAAACTGATTACATGATTCGCCACAGCGCCTGGAAGACCGGCGCTCTCCAGTTCGCCCGCGGTCGCCTCCTGGATCGCCTCGATGCTGCCGAAATGCTTTAGAAGCATTTGCCTGCGCCTCGGCCCGATACCCTCGATGGAATCCAGGGCGGAAGTGAGCATCGCGGCCCTGTGGACAATCTGATAATGCGATATGGCAAACCGGTGCGCTTCATCCCGTATCCGTTGCAGAAGATGCAGGATATCCGGGTACCGGTGAAGAAAAACCGGGTTTTTCCGTCCCGGAAGATAGATCTTCTCGTAGAGCCCTTTACCTTTCTCTCCGACATCGGCTTCCCGTTCTTTTGCAATGGAGACGACCGGGAATCTTTCCGAGGCCCCCAAATCCTCCAGCAGCCGCACGATCCTGTTCAACTGCCCTTTGCCTCCGTCCAGCATCAACAGATCGAGGCTGGAAGAAAACACGCCATCGCGAATCAGCCTCTCCACCACTTCGGCCATCATCGCCGGGTCATCCGGCTCGCTTTTTACCCTGATGCGATAGCGTCTGTAGGAATCCTTGTGCGGTCGCCCTCCCTCGAACACGACAAGCGATCCCACGGCGTGCTGTCCCTGGATATTGGAAATATCGACACACGCTATCCGTTCCGGCGCCTTGGGCAGCTTCAAGAGTCGCTGCAGGCTTTCGATGAGGGCGTCATCGCGTCTCTGCCATCGCCTTCGACTGAGGAACCGCTCCCGCGCGTTAGCCTGCGCCATGTCGAGAAGGTGTTTCCTCTCCCCTCTTTTCACGGCCCAGATTCGCACGCGTTTTCCTCTCGTCTCTGAGAGCCATTCCGAGAGCATACTTTCAGAGTCGAGTTCCACGGGGACAAGGATTTCATCCGGTATGAGGTTTCCTTCATAATAATATTGCTGAATAAATGCCGAGATGAGCTCTCCGGGTTCTCCCTGAGCTTCTTTCAGATCGAAGGCCCGGTGTCCGGATTGCACACCCTGGCGAATGAAGAGCACTACCATCTCCGTCCGGTCTTCCTCCTGGTAGATTCCGACCACGTCCTGGTCCAGGAAGCGATCCGAGACGATATGCTGCTTTTCAAGTGTCGCGGTCACATTGCGAAGCCGGTCTCGATAAAAGGCCGCCAGTTCGAACTCAAGTGCTTCCGACGCCTCCTCCATCCTTTTGCGAAGCTGCTGCTGCAGGACATCGGTCTTGCCCTCCAGAAAGAGGATGACCTCCTCCACCATCTTTCCATAATCTTCATGGGAGATTTTGCCGGCACAGGCGCCAAGACACTGCCCCATGGAGTGGTTCAGGCAGGGCCGGTCCCGTGGAAGGAGTTTTCTGCCCTTGCAGAGTCTGAGCGGGAAGAGCTGGTGGAGGTATTTGAGAGTATCCCGCACTGCGCGTGCCGACGGATAGGGACCGAAGTAGAGCGCCCCGTCCTTTTGAAACCTCCGGACTATATCCAGGCGCGGAAAGGGTTCACGCGGATCAATGCGGATCGAGAGATAATTCTTGTCGTCCCGGAGCACCACGTTGTAGCGGGGCTTATACTTTTTGATCAGGCTTGCCTCAAGCAGCAAAGCATCCTTTTCGGTCGCCGTGATCGAATACTCCAGGTCATCCGCCCGGGAAAGCATCATGCGCGTCTTTATCGCGACGGCGTCACCGCTTCGGAAATAATTGCTGATCCGCTTCCTGAGATCTCTTGCCTTGCCGACATAAAGAACGCTCCCGCCGGCATCCTTAAAAATGTATACTCCCGGCAGATGGGGGAACCCGGCTATACGGGCCGCAAGAGCCACCGGTTCCGCCGCCATGGACCCGGCATCTTTTGCCTGATATTCCGCATCCGCTTCAGCAGAACAACCCGAGTGATCTTTTTTTTCGCTCTCCAGCATCGTGAATCCCGTGTTTCTTCGGCAGTAACAAGCAGTTCATGCTCATATGACCTCATTTCACATTTTATCATATAAGCCAAGCTTTCGAAGGCATGGATCTGCGAGGATCAGTATCATAATTAACCGGCAGGCTCAGGGCGGGCGCTGTTTTCCTGTGCCCACAGCTTGCAAAGGTGTATATGAGCCCAATCGGTGGGGGTGGCGGGCAAGAAAACTACGCCGCTTCCTGAGGACAATACATTGCTGAACTAAGTGTTGAGCTTAGCTGGAAGCCGCTGCTCGGTTTATATGAAACTTCATTTTTGGAGGCAATGTCAGGGGACAAACAAATCTTCATCCTCTTTCAAACCACGCCAGAGGCGTGGCCAATGGCGTGGCTAAAAGCGTGGCTCCTCGGCTGGATTCCCGCTCAGGAGCGCTGCGGGAATGACGGGGCAGGGACATCCTGCGGTAGCCCGAGGAGCGCAAGTACGCCGGTTTTCCCTGTATGATGCACGTCGCAACGAATTGGCCGCACTTGCCAAAAGGTCAGGCGCCCATGGTTGCAGGTCCCCTCTCCAATGCAAACCGGTTTGCCGGGAGACCTCTTTTAAAGGATCACGCCAAGGGGTCAAAAAAAAGTTTCATCCTCTTTCAAACCACGCCAGAGCTTGGTGGATCGGCCTATTTAAACGCAACACCAACAATCATCAACCCGCGCTCTCCTGTATTGCTTCGGCATTTATTTCCAGAGAGACCTCCTCGCCCACGAGAGCAGCACCGCTCTCCAGGTTTCCGCTGTAGTTGATGCCGTAGTCTCTTCGATTCAGGCTTGCCTTGGCTTCAAGGCCAATTCGTATCTTTCCCTGCGGGTCTTTAATCGGGCCGCTCATTTTTGCGGGCAATCGCAGTTCTTTTGTAACGCCCCGCATCGTAAAATCCGCTACCAATATCGGCTGGCCGGAACTTTTATCGACCCTTTTGGTTTTAAACGTTATTACCGGGTAGGTAAACGCATCGAAGAAGTCGGGAGTACGCAGATGATCGTCCCGTTGCTTCACCCCGGTATTTATACTCTTGACCTGTATCGTACCTTCCGCATCCCTGATCTCTCCTTTGTCCATTACAATCGTGCCGCCGAACTCGTCAAAATGCCCCTTCACATTGTTAATCCCCATGTGCCGGACAGAGAAAGTGAGGCTGGTGTGGGCCGGATCGATCTTGTATTTTTCCGCAGCGTGAGCGGATGAAAGTAACATGAAAGCGACAGCGAAGAATAATCCCGATATGATTTTAATTCGCATAATTGCTCCTTTGGAGTGTTAATGGTCAAAGTGCGTGAGGCCAGTCACTACACAACCGCTTAAGGTTAATGGCTCACAACCTTGATGGCAAGGCAGCCCACAAAGGGTGCGGCATTGGGCGGGACTGGAAATGGCCTTGACAACTTAGAGAATAGGCACTAACAATTCCACAACTTTGCAGCACATATGATGGATTATATATAGACTTCAAGAGATATTCCGGTTTTGTCCGGGTAACTCTCTCTTGAACGGAGCCGGGAAGAAAGGAGGCGGGGGATTCCCGGAGAATCAAAGGCTATGCAACCCACGGTTGCAGGAAGTATCCCGTACTTCATATTTGATTTAATTCAATAGCTTTGATAGAGCTTTTCTTCTTTTGCAAAAGTTTATGACCAGCCCCGGGCAGCCGGAATCAGCAACATGTTCGATTGACTGATGTCTGCGCATAAATTGTCAATTTCAATGCGCAATATTGTTAACATCTCAGGCTCCGCCAACCGATATATACAAGTACTTGGGATCTTGAGCCTGAACTCTATCGCCATTTAACCCCGGAGCATGAATTTGACGAATTAGATCATGGTTCGGGATGGAGATGTGGAGAGATTGTTGGACCGTCAGTGGGGAGGGACGACAATCGAGTAAAGAGGCTTACTCATTAACAAACCTATGAAAGGGTACACTATGAAAAAATCATCATGGCTCGTATTACTCCTTTTTGCCTCTGCAGTAACATTGGGCGGCTGCGCATGCGGCCCGAAGAAAGTGGCTGAAGAGCCGCCACCTCCCGCACCGCCCGCGGTAATCAAACCTGCTCCTCAGCCGCCCCCACCGCCGGCGCCGGCGCCCAAGAAGGATCGCAACTAAACCACTTGCGCCCTGCCTCGTTCACTGGTAAAAGACGAGGCGGGGCTAAATCAGATTCATCGATGGAATGGGGTACATGTCGCTCGGCACGGATAGTTGTAAGGAAGTAAGTAACATAAGGATCAGGCTGTGCCTTTCAGCGGCATTGGGGCGCACAAAGCGTTCGGTCGGCACTGCCTCCCTCACATCCATTTTCACCCTCGGCCTATTTTTACTCCTTCTGACCAGCGGCTGTGCTCACCGCCAGGCTGCGGTTGGAGACCAGGTCGCACATCCCGCTCTATTACCGACCCAACCACCCAAACGTGCCAACTTCGAGCAGGAGCCTAAATCCCGGAACGCCCAGTTAATGGCGGACTGGGTCCTCGATTCTGGCGATAGTCGCGGCATGTCATTCGCTATTGTAGACAAAGTGGATGCCAAGGTCTTCGTTTTCGGGGCCGATGGAAAACTCCGGGGCGCCGCTCCGGTCCTTCTGGGCCTGGCGCGCGGTGACGAATCCATCCCCGGAATCGGTGACCGGAAGCTCTCAGAGGTGCGTCCCGAGGAACGGACCACTCCCGCCGGTCGCTTCGTCTCCTCTATCGGCTATAACTTCCATGGGAAAGATGTCCTCTGGGTAGACTACGACGGCGCGGTTTCCATGCACCGGGTAGTCACCTCCAACCCTAAAGAGCGCCGCCTCGAGCGACTGGCCACTCCGACGCCACAGGATAACCGAATTTCCTATGGCTGCATCAATGTTCCCGCGGATTTCTTCAATAAGGTCATCAGCCCGACATTTGCCGGTACCTCCGGCGTAGTCTATGTGCTCCCGGAAACCCGTTCAAACAGGGAAGTCTTCGCCTCCTACTATGAAATCGATTGACACCTAACGGGCTGTCAATGTCCTGCTTCATCCGGAAAAATATCATATACATAGTCGTGCGCTGCCAAAGCCTTACGTTCAAGCCTGCCGGACTCTACCCGCTCTAGGATTTCTTCCCGGGACAGATCGAAGATTGCCTCCAGTATCTGCGCGCGCTCCCGCTCGTTCGCCTCGGCCAGTACAAACAGGACCCGGGCGCTGTGCTGGATATAGCGCGGTGAGAGCAACTGGCGTTTCAGCAGTTCCATTATCACCGGCGCCTTACCGCGGTCGAAACGACCCGGATCGCCCCGGCGGTCGAGTTCGGCAAAGAATTCCGCTGTCCACTCATTGTGATAATCCCAGACCTTGTCGAACAATTCCCGGGTGAAGAGTGTGCCTGCCTTGATCTGCAAATCGTTTACCGCAGGCTCGACACCATCCTGCGTCAGCGCAGGCCGCCTGATGTAGCCGTCCCGGGTGATGACCGCCTGGCGCCGTACCAGCGTCCATAGCCATGAGACGTCGATGCGGTACGTTGCAAGATCATTCATGAACCGCTGCTTGAGTTCATAATCGTCAATGGCCGCGGCGAAGTTGCCGTTCAGGATCTGAAAGCCGTAGTTGGCGGCCATGTAGAAGGCGTGCTGTATGTGCTCTATTGTCACTTCGCCTTCCGGCACTGCATAGATGGATTCCCAAAGATCCGGAGAGAGAAGCTTTTCCGGTGAATCCAGGTGTTCCCGGGCAATAACCCAGGGAGTAATCTTTCCCCGGGCGTCCAATAGTCCACGCGACTGAAACAGTTGGCGCTCCGAATCACTCAGGCCGCTTGATACGGTGGGCGCCGGTTTGCCATTCACTTCCACCGTTTCAAGGGGCGCATCGAGTACGGACTGAAGCTGCGCCAAAGGCGCTCGCAGCGGGGCATTGCCTGCGGCGACGTAACTCTCTTCCGGACTGGCGACCCAGCTCTGCCGGTATGCATCGTAGAGCTTTCCCTTCACCTTTCCGGAGAGAATGTCGTCAAGAGTGGGTTGCTGCCCGCCGGCCAAGCTCGTCTCAGGCACAAAGATCAACCCCAGAATGCGCTCACGCAGCTTGTCTATGGTTATTGCCCGGAAAGCCACCGGGTTGTAGCGCGAACGGCCATAAATATCTCCGCGCTGATAGACCATAACTGCGGCCATACCTCCGATGGGGGCAGCCGTACTGAGTTCATTGTCTTTCATACCGGCCATCAGCATCATGAGTGCGTTATACCGCTGATAGGCAATCATGTTCGGCGAGGCCATCCCTACGGCTTGAGGATCGGGAAAGACTCCCTTCGGATCATCCTTCCAAAGCTCTATCAGGCTACCCAGATAGTCCCAGCGACCAACGTTCGTTCCCAGCAGACGACGGCGCAGCACCCAGGCAATGGCAGCCAGGGAGCGCCCGCCGTTTCCCTCTTCATACAGCATCTTGATCTTGAAGGCGCCAGGCGGCACACCGATCTCCTCCTCGATCCGCGCAAGCAGCTTCTCCACGATTGCGGCTTCTCGCGGGGTCTGGAGCTTCGGGATGTAGAAGCAGACATATTTGCCCTCTTTTTTGAGCGAGTCATAATTGTTGAATACCCAGAGGACGGCAACGGCGATGATGCCCGGCACGGGCTCCCCGTCTACCCTGATATGGTCATAACGGACATGGATGCTGGGAGGGCGTACGAATACGGCCGGCCAGTCTCCCGGTGGTTTGTTGAGCTTGTAGAGGCGCTTTTTCCCTTTCTTCTCCACTTCATATTCACGGGCTGCCCACTTTCCCTCAAAGATTTCCCGGGCATTTTTCATGGCTGCAAATACCCCGATCGGCTCGGCTGGCGCGCCCTCGGGATTGAAATGCGGCGGCGATGCATCCTCGAAATCCGGCATATTCATCGGCGCGGGGCTGTTCAGCGCATTGAAAGCCATATCCAGCGGATGCCAGGGTCCGGTGAGTTCCAACCCCGGATTCTGCAAAGGATGGACCTCTTTGGGAACGGACACCTCGTCATTGAGCCGCCAGCGACATTCACTCTCCCTGCCTGCAAAATTGTCGATCAATCCCTGCACGATCTGCCGAAAAGTCCATGACCGACCCGTGACAGGGTCCGGGAAAGTGTCCTCCCATTGCGGCCAACCATATTTTTGGCGGACAGTCTCGGGAGAGTTCAACAGCGCACGGCGCGCACTCAAAGCCTTTACTATCTCGGGCTTCAACTCGCGGGTGAGCGCAGTTATCGTATCTTCAACGTTGACTTCACGCCCGTTTACTTCCCTGGCTCCGAAGAGTTCCGGAAATTGTTCTAAAATGTCTTCACGAATCATTTGTCTCGTCCTTCATCCGATCGTTTATGAAAACGGATTCCGCCCTTATGCATCTTGTCCCTACGTGAGACGCCGGGGCAAATCGGAAACTACCCATCCGCGATAGTAATCCTTCCAGGTTTTGTCAACTTTGACAGCCGCGGTTGAGCACTACTGCACTGAATGGCGTTGGCGAACCTTCGGGTAAGTCGCCGAGACAGCTTGCATTCTTAGTATTGCGGGAATGGAGTTATGATTCTTAGGCAAACCATGTGTGTCATGGCAGGTGATTACCGGAGTGTTTCATGTGTCTTTTAAGCAACAGGGAATCCGTGGTTTCGATCAAAACAGGAAGTACGGACTTCGCAACCAGAATACTGCCGAGGTCCGTATAATGGCAGTCGTCGAAAAAATACTCCAGTGTCTTTGGAATCCTGGGGTCCAGGTCGAAGTATTTGACCATGTCCCCTTTGGCCAGCGATTCCTGGACACGATTGTATCTTTGCATCTCGGCGTGCAGCCATCCAACTGGAGGTCTGACTCTGCCCGCGGCGGTGTTGACCCAGAGCCACAGGCGGTCGAGTTCTTCCGGGGAGGAGGACTCTTTCCAGAGAACCGGCTGGCCAAGCAGAACGACGGGGATCCCCCGCTTTTCCAGGAAATCGGCCAACCAGTTTACTGAAAGCTTGAATTCGTCTATCGGATCGGGATTTCTGAACGGTTTGTCCACAAAGGGAGCTTCACGGTATTCTTGCCTCCGCTCCGGGAGATTGCTGGAATGCCATTCCACGAATCGACCGGACCTGAGATTCATCTTATTGCGATATACGGTGATTATCGCGGATACTCTCCGGTATACCTGCGAATACTCCCTGCATTTGTCTCCGACATGCGTCAGGAGGAACCTCCAGGTGAGACCTCTCTTCTCTTCGACAATCCGGTCGATATTCCGGGGCTGATAGTCCGGCCCGCCGTTCCAGCAAAGGTCGTTGATGCCCAGCAGGGTCACGACAATGTCGGGTTTAATTTTTTCCATGTGATCTTCGAGCCACAAGGCGGAATCAATCGCTCTGAAACCGCCCCTTCCGAAGGCCATGGTCTGGAACTTGACAGACGAGTCTTTGTAGTGCTCGCGGAGATTTGCCTCGAGTATACCGCACCAGGTGTCTCCGGTTTCCTGTGTTGACTGATCGGTAGTCGAGGCTCCCAGGCAGAGTATGCGAATCAGATTTCCGGGCTTTTCAGGCTCGATCGGAGATAGAGCCCGCAAACCATTGTCGTCTATTTGGTAGACGATCTCCCGTTTCAACCCCGGCTGGTTCTGAGTAAACCTTTTCTCCCTGATTCCGCCTGAGGGAATGGGCGCCGCCGCCCACAGGAACAGGTCTGCCAGGATAAGCAGGATGAGCAAAATGAAAAGCTGCACCGCAAAAACATTGAAGGAAAACTTTGTCTTCTTCCGTTGCCGTGGCATGGTTCGCTCCCGAATGATCCGGTTGGCAATATCGCAGGCACACTGAAAAGTAAAGGATGATCACACGCCTTTTCCCCTTCTGCATTATAGAAAGCCTCGGTTGAGATGACATTAGGAATTGAATTCAAGGATGATCTCCTTTTATAATCCGCTCCGTTTCTTTTCGATTGGTCCTGCCATTCTCACTCAGCTTACCCTGCAAGCCGTTCGAGCGGGAATCCGACAGCGAAAATGGTGTTTTTTCGACTGCTTGCAATCTGACTGCACCCTGACTAATAAGGGGGAGAGCGATATTCCCGGTTATGAGGTCCTGATGAAACCCTCTTCGATATTTGTCTCTCTGGTAATACTGGCTGGAGTCTTCATGCTGCCCGGTTGCTACGGCGAAGGGAAAAACGGCGCAGGCGCCGGACAGGATCAGGCTCACACTATTGAAAATAAAGGATCGGACACCCTGGTAAACCTCGCGCTCGCCTGGGCTGAGTCCTACATGCAGACTCACCCCGAGGTGCGCATTTCGGTTACCGGGGGAGGGAGCGGCACCGGCATCGCTTCCATGATCAACGGCACGGTTTCCATTGCCAACGCGTCGCGCGAGATGAAATCCGAAGAGATTGCGGCTGCCAAATCAAATGGTATTGAACCAATTGAGTTCGTTGTTGCTCGCGATGCGATTGCGGTTGTGGTAAACCCATCGAATCCCGTCGACCATCTCACCCTGGCCCAGATTTCCAACATCTACACCGGCAGGATAAAGAACTGGAACGAAGTGGGAGGGGAGAACAGGCCGATTGTGCTTCTGTCACGGGAATCCAATTCCGGGACCTATGTTTATTTCCTGGAGAACGTAATCCGGACGGGAGACAGCAAGAGCAAACTGCTCTTTTCACCCGATACGCTTCTCCTGCCGTCCAGCGAAGGGATCAGCACCGAGATACGCCAGAACCCGAACGCAATCGGCTACGACGGACTGGGCTATGTAACACCCGATCAGAAGCTGATAGGGGTTTCGCAGGAAGGCGGCGGACCTTTTATCCTCCCATCCGCGGAAACGGTTAACAGTGGTTCGTACCCCATCGCCCGCCCCTTGTACATGTATACGGCCGGTCAGCCTTCGGGGCAGGTAAGAAACTACATGGACTGGATACTGAGTGTCGGCCAGGCTCATGTCGTGCGTTTGGGATTTGTTCCTTTAAAATAGAGGAGTAGACAATAGGATCGCCCGCAACCGCACATAACTCATGGTCCGAGTTTGTAATTGAATCTTCCATCAGGGTTCTCGGGTTCTCCACGATAGGATTCGTCGCTCTCATCTTTCTCTTCCTGTTGAGCGAGGGCTTGCCCTTGTTCTGGGAAGCCTCTCCGGACAACCTGTTCGGAGTCAGGTGGTATCCGACCTTCGATATGTTCGGCACCCTGCCTCTCATTCTGGGATCAGCCTTCGTCACCGTGGTCTCGGTTGTCATTGCCCTGCCGCTTGGCGTGGCGACTGCGGTGTTCGTGCGCGAGGTCGCCCCCGGTTGGACGCGCGAGATTCTCAAGCCCCTGATCGAGGTCCTGGCGGGGATACCTTCGGTCGTTCTGGGCTTTTTCGGAATGCACGTCATCGCCCCTCTTGTCCGCACCACCATGAATGCCCCCACTGGTCTTTCGGCATTCACCGGCGCCCTCATACTGGCGTATATGGCTTTACCCACAATCATCAGCGTGGCAGAGGATGCACTCGACACCGTTCCCAAGGGATACCGCGACGCTGCACTGGCAATGGGCGCCACCAAGTGGCAGACAATATGGCGCATCGTTGTTCCCGCGGCACGCTCAGGGATCGCCACGGCGGTTATGCTCGGCATGGGCAGAGCCATCGGGGAGACGATGGCGGTAATGATGGTGACGGGCAACGCTGCCCGTATGCCGCTCAGCCTCGACTCCCTTTTCATGCCGGTGCGTACGATGACCGCCACGGTCGCAGCGGAAATGGGAGAGGTCGCGCAGGGAAGCGTCCATTACCACGCACTTTTCGGAATCGGGATTATCCTGTTCATCATCACATTCATTATCAATATTGTGGCAGCAACGGCTATTTTCAAAAAACGCCGCCGGGGAGGCCTGCGCTAATGAACCGCTACTGGGCCCAACGCATCGGCTTTACCATCCTGCTGCTGTCTACTCTGGCAGTGGTCGTTCCTATCATGATCGTCATAGCGATCATCTTCATCGAAGGGGCAAAGGTCTTTTCCTGGGAATTCATCAGCGCAATGCCCTTCGAAGGGATGAAGGAGGGAGGCATTTTCCCGGCAATTGTAGGAACCCTCATACTGACGCTGGGGACCGCCATTGCCGCCATCCCCGTCGGAGTGGGAGGGACGATCTACCTTGCCGAGTATGCCAGGGATACCTGGGTAACGCGGGCAATCCGTCTTGCCATCGTGAATCTTGCCGGAATACCCTCGATAGTCTACGGACTGTTCGGTCTCGGCATGTTCGTTCTCTTCATGCGAATGGGCACCTCGATTATGGCCGGCGTTCTGACACTTGCCATCATGACTCTTCCGGTCATCATCAGCACCTCGGAGGAGGCATTGAGGGCGGTGCCGATGGAGTTTCGCACCGTGAGTGCAAGCCTTGGGGGAACGCGCTGGCAGGGCATACGATACATCGTGCTTCCCCAGGCGCTTCCCGGGATCATTACCGGCACCCTTCTCGGCCTCCTGCGGGCCGCCGGTGAAACGGCCCCTATTCTCTTCACCGTGGCCGCATTTTATCTGCCTCGCCTGCCTCAGTCCCCCTTCGACCAGGTCATGGCCCTTCCCTACCATCTCTATGTCATCAGCACGCAGGTGCCGGGAATGCCCCTGAGCGTTCAGTACGGCACCGCGCTGGTGCTGCTCATCCTGGTGCTCTCCATGAACGTGGCGGCCACCATAATGCGGAGTTATTTCCGCCGGAGGCGGCAGTGGTAGATCCGAAAATCAACATTGAGGACGTGAGCTACTTCTACGGCGATGCCCTGGCCTTGAAGAATATATCCCTGCACATTCCCGCCGGATCGGTAACCGTTTTTTTCGGACCGGCCGGGGGCGGGAAGACCTCTTTGCTCCGCCTGATCAACAGGCTGAACGACCTGGTAGAGGGCACACGCATGTCCGGACGTATTCTGATGGATGGAACAGACATCTACGGTCCGGAGATAAACGTCCCGACCCTGCGCCGCAGAGTGGGCATGGTCTTTGCCCTTCCCCTGCCCCTTCCCGGAAGCATCCGGGATAACGTGACCTATGGCCCGAGACTTGCCGGAGTCCGGGACCGATACAGACTCGAGGAGATACTCGAGCGCAGCCTTTACCAGGCCGCAATCTGGGATGAAATCAAGGATCGGCTGGACAGCCCCGCCAATGCCCTCTCCGGCGGGCAGCAACAAAGGCTCTGTATCGCTCGAAGCCTCGCTCTTGAACCCGAGGTATTGCTCCTGGACGAACCTACCTCCGGACTGGACCCTATTTCCACAAGAAAAGTTGAAGAGTCTCTTCAGGAGCTAAAAGAGCATTATACTATAATCATCGTCCCCCACAGCATTCAGCAGGCAGCAAGAGTGGCGGACCAGGCGGCTTTCTTCCTGATGGGAGAGTTGATCGAATACCGGGCGGGAAATGAAATCTTCACCAATCCGCGGGAAAAGCGTACTGAGGATTATATCACCGGCCGATTCGGATGATCCGGATAGAAGAGTAGATGGAAAAGATCAGGGTAGACAGTCTTAATTTTTACTACGGAAGGAAAATCGCCCTTTCCAATATCTCGATTTCCATCCTCGAGCGGCACATCACCGCGCTCATAGGTCCGTCGGGATGCGGCAAATCGACTTTTCTTCGCTGCCTGAACCGCATGAACGACACTATCAGCGGCTCTCGGGCGGAAGGCCGGATTTTGCTGGAAGGACGGAATATACTTGACCCCGGGACGGACGTGGTCGAGCTTCGCAAAAGGGTCGGCATGGTATTCCAGCGCCCAAACCCATTCCCACAATCCATCTTTGACAATATAGCATTCGGGCCGAGGGTCCTGGGACTGCATAAGGACAGGCAGGATCTTGCGGAAATCGTCGAGTCCAGCCTGCGCGGCGCGGGGCTCTGGGACGAGGTCAAAGACAAGCTCAAAGAGGATGCCCTTGGCCTGTCACTCGGACAACAGCAGCGGCTGTGCATAGCACGCACGATTGCCGTAAAGCCTGAAGTGATCCTCATGGACGAACCCTGCTCGGCGCTCGATCCGATTGCTACGCTCCAGGTCGAGGAACTGATGCAGTATCTGAAGAACGACTATTCTATCGTGATAGTTACCCACAATATGCAGCAGGCATCCCGGGTTTCCGATCACACCGGCTTTTTCTGGCTGGGAGAGTTGATAGAATTCGATTTGACTGAAAATATTTTTACCCGGCCGGTCCAGAAACTGACGGAAGATTATATAACGGGACGTGCGGGATAGCAGGGCGCCGGAGGGCAAGCGGAGGTGAGCGATTGGCAAGAGCTGCATTTGAAAAAGAAATGGAACGCCTCCAGACTGCGTTGATTTACATGGGAGTCATGGTGGAGCGATCCATCATCGACTCCGTGGAGATCCTTAAAAACCAGGACATTGAAACCGCGCGGCGGTTGATAGATGCCGATGCAAAATTGAACCGCATGCGCTACTCGATAGAATCGGATACTCTCGTACTGATCGCCCGTCAACAGCCCATGGCCGGCGACCTGCGCACACTGGCCGCCGTGCTGGAAATCGCCACGGAACTGGAGCGAATCGCCGACTACTCGAAGGGTATCGCGCGAATAACCATCAAGATCGGCAGCAAACCACTTCTGAAACCTTTGGTGGATATCCCGCGAATGGCTTCCCTTGCCTCCGACATGCTCCACCGCGCCCTCCTCTCCTTTTCCTCGCGCGATGCGCCCATGGCCCGCCGCATCGCCGCTGAAGACCGGCAAATAGATGATCTCTACGACCAGATATACCGGGAGTTGATGACTTACGTCCTCTCAGATCCCAAAAATATCGAAGATGCCAGCCATCTCATGTGGGCGGCTCACAACCTGGAACGTACCGCCGACCGGGTGGTGAATATTTGCGAGAGAGTGATCTTCACGGTAACCGGTGAGTTGATCGAGTTGGATGATTCTGAGCCTGATTCACCGGGGTGTTGAAAAGACGCCGCCATGGAAGGCGGCGCTACCGGGCTACCGGGCGACCACAGCGTTGCCTGGGCGATATTGCCTGCAGGGGAAGAGTCGTTTCGGTTTCTATTGACTTCCTGCGATGGAATTGCAATATTAGTGGCAATCAAAAGGGAGTAGCTATTCGGGTAAAGTCACCATTACGGCGGTAGTCGCTTGGCTTTGCCGTTGGCGGCAAGCCAATTAGCGAGACTTTTGGCGTGAGAATCATGCTGAAGGTCTCGCTTTTTTGTTAAAAGAGCCGGGACCGGAGGTTGGCTAAAGAAGTTCATTCGGGCGTATCGTCTACATTCAGGAGGAAGAAACATAATGAACAAGAACAGCAAATGGCGTTCTGTTATCACCGTATCGGTCCTGGTATTCTTCACGAGTTTCCTGTTCATCGAATCGAGCGCATGGGCCAGGGCGGGCGGAGGCAAATCAGGCGGAAGCCGCGGCAGCAGGAGTTTTTCCTCCCCGAGCATGCCCTCCAATCCCTCCTTGGGTTCGCCGGGCATGGCAGCCCCCGGCAGAACCCCGGCGCCGACAATGCCCGGTCAAAACCAGGGAGGATTCTTCAGCCGTAATCCGTTCATGGCCGGATTGGCCGGCGGACTTGCCGGCGGAATGCTGGGCGGCATGCTCTTTGGCGGTACTGGTCATGCGGCAGTCGGCGCCGGCGCCGCGAAAGGCGGAATCGGACTGCTTGACATCGCGATCATCGGCCTGCTGCTTTACCTTGCGTGGAGATTCTTCAGAAGGCGCCGCACTCTTGCATTTGAGGGTGCGGATACAACGCGGGCTTACTCCGCCCCCGACTTTTCAGCCCCGACTCAAAGCGCATACGTACCCGCAAACGAGGTTGAAGAAGGTTACAGCAGGTTACAGCAAACAGATCCATACTTCTCCGTCGAGGCGCTCAAGACCACTTTTGAAGATATCTTCTTCCGCGTTCAAGCTGCGTGGATGAACCGTACCCTGGACGGCGTCCGCAACATGCTCACTCCCGAGATGGCTGCCTACTTCACCGGCGAATTCGAGATGATGAGACAGCAGGGACGTATCAACAGGTTGGAAAACATAGCCGTTCGACAGGTAGAACCTTCCGAAATCTGGCAGGAAGTCGGGAAAGATTATATCACTGTTCTTTTCACCGCCAACCTGCTTGACTATACGGTGGATGAGCAAACCGGACAAATCGTCGGAGGAGACAAGCTCAATCCGGTGAAGTTCCAGGAATTCTGGACCTTTTCGCGCGATGTCGGCTCGTCCCAATGGCGCCTTGCCGCGATCAATCAGCCTGGAGAGGCTCTGCCACATTCAAACTAGGCTCTTCCCAACAGGGGACCCATGCAGGGTCCCCTGCCCGCTCACTCAACCTGACACCCGCCTGTCCCGATTCAAACCCTATTCAAACGATTCCCACGTAAGAACAATTTTGCCGAAATGTTCCCCGCCTCGCAGGTACTGATGAGCTTGCTCTACATCTCGAATCGGAAAAACTCTGTCGATAACCGGGCGCACCGTGCCCTTTTCGAGCAGCGGACATACCGTTTCGATGAATCCCCGGGTGATTTCCGCCTTTTCCTCCCTGCCCTGCGTGCGTAGAACAGATCCAATGATCTTCAGTCGTTTTGCCACAACAGGCGCCAGGTTAATTTCACCACTGCTTCCGCCCATCAATCCGATAATTATCAACCTGCCCCTGTTCTTCAGGATTTCGAGGTGCTTGCGAAGATAAGAGGCGCCGATCCAGTCAAGGACGATATCGACCCCTTTGCCGGCGGTCAATGCCATTATCCGTTCAGCAAAGTCCTCGCTCTTATAAAGGATGCCCGCCGAGGCGCCAAGGCCAAGCGCTCCTTTTATCTTCTCCTCGTCTCCCGCTGTAACATACACCACAGCGCCAACCAAGGCGGCAAGCTGAATGGCGGCTGTGCCGACCCCGCTTCCTCCTCCATGAAGCAGCAGGACTTCGCCGGATTTTATCTCCGCCTGAAGAAACAGGTTATAATAAGCGGTGACGAATACCTCTGCCGCTGCAGCCGCTTCCATGAAGCTGAGATTCTCGGGTATGGGAATGAGACTATCGGCAGCCACGACCACGTACCTCCCGTACCCGCCCCCCGCAACGATTCCGAAAGCTCTGTCCCCCTCATGCCACCCTGACACATCAGGCGCCGTATCGACCACAAACCCGGCAAAATCGAGGCCCGGCACCCGTGATGCTCCCGGAGGAGGCGGGTAGAGACCGCGCCGCTGGAGAAGGTCGGCACGGTTGACCGAACAGGCTTCAACCTGCACCAGCACTTCACCCTCTCCGGGCGAAGGTACGGGGATCATTTCAATATCCAGTTCGTTCCACTCGCCTCTCTTATGGCCTTCGCGCACCATCACGGCGGGCATCAATTCGTCATTCATTCCAACCCTCCAGTCTGGGCGAACGAGAAGTGCTGATCCGGTCCCGCTATTATGATGTGATCGTGGACAACTATGTCCAGGTCCCCGAGGATTTTTCTGAGCCTTTGGGTCAACTGCCTGTCGGCCTGTGAAGGCGTGGGACCGCCTCCCGGATGATTGTGGGCAAGGATAACCGCGGTAGCCCGGTGTTTGATGCCCGCTTCCACTATCTGCCTTGGGAATACCGCGGTTCGGTTCACGCTCCCTCTCTGGATCTGCTCCTCGGCAATCAACCGGTTGCGACTGTCCAGGGCCAGCACCAGGAATACCTCGTTTCTTTCAGTTCCGAGCCTGGCAGAAAGGTAGGCAACCGCACTCGCCGTGGAATTGAAACTCTCCTCCCTTACCCAGCGGCTGGTTTGATAAGAGTCGAATAGACGCGGCGCCAGGCGAAGAAGTATGGCCGCATTTTCTCCAATGCCGTCCAGGCGACGCAGTTCCTCTTCGGGAGCATCCAGGACCGCCGCGAGATTATTGCCGAACTCGTTGAGCAGGGCTTTGGCGATCGGCTTTACATCTCTTCTCGGAATGGCGTAGGTAAGCAGCAACTCCAGGATCTCATGATCGTGAAACCCCTTGAGACCACTCTCCCGGAACCTCTCCCGCAACCTTCGCCGATGTCCTTCGGAACCGGTTGAGGAGCCAACAACTTTAAGCGGCAAAACTGGGCTCTTCGAGTGACGGATCTTGGGCCTCCTGACTTCGTGGAGAGTCAGATCATCTTTCTTAGCACTACCTATTACAGCTATTGAATCTTCTCGCGAATCTTCCTGAGCAGCGCATCAAATGACTCATTGGCCAGAATCGAGCTGAACTGGCTCCGATAATTTTCAATGAAGCTGATCCCCTCCACTATGACATCGTAAACCTTCCAGAGACCGCCTTCCCGACGAAGCCTGTAATCGATTACTACATTCTGGTTGCTCTGGTAGATGATGTGGGTGGAGACAACTGCAAAATCACCCTCGATCCTTTCTGAATCATAGAATACCTTTTCATTCGATCCCGTATAGCCTTCTACGCGGCTGATGTAGGTATTAAAGAGGAGTTGTTTGAATAACGATACGAATTCTTTTCGCTTTTCCGGAGACTGATCCTTCCAGGGACGCCCCAGAGCACGCCGCGCCATCTCGTCGAAGTTAAAATATTCATCGACAATCGTGAGAATCTCCCCTTTTCTCTGGCGCAATGTCTGACCTTCGCCCCGTTGAGTCTCACGAAGGATCTTGAGCGCTCTCTCGGTCCCTGACTGAACGGCGCTGAGCGGACCGCCGGGCAATGCTGCCTCGCCCCCTGAGGGGCAAAGCACCAGGAGCAGGAAGATCGCTAAAGCTGATAGAAAAAAGCCTTTGCGGACAGGGCAATGCATATTTTCTCCTTTTTTATTCGATAGCACCATTCGTTTGCGAAATCAAACGCCAAGAACTAATCGCTTGACAGGAGGTGGAGTATATCTCTGCATTTTCGTTTGTCAATGGAAGCCATTTGCCGATGATCCTCTGTCAGGAGGATATGATACGTTCAAAGTCGTCTCTGATGGTCTCGTCCATCATCCCCAGCTTTGAGGCCATATCCGGCGGGAAAAGCGCAAATGCCCCGATCGATCTGGCGCAGAGGTTATTATCGCCATCATAGAGAAACCCCTTCATCATGGCTTCCCTCTCGTGTTTCCTCTTGACCAGCCTGCCCTCCGCGCGCAAGTTGTCTCCAATGTGCAGGGGTTTGATAAAATCAATCGATATAGATTTCGTGAGAACAAGGCATTTGAGCAGATAAATCGCCGACCAGCCCATGATCTCATCCAGGATAGTCGTGATCACCCCGCCATGCACCAGGTTTCTCCAACCCGAGAGGTGAGCCGGCACGCTCAGCCAGGAAAAAAGGGCTTCACCATCCGTATAAAAGCACATTCGCAGTCCTGAGGCATTGGTAGGGCTGCAACCGAAACAATTATGGTTCTCCCGCACCGGGAGTTGCTTCAAATCACTCTTCTCCAATAATTCTCCACCCTTTCCTTCCATGCTCCTGAATACAGCTCGCCTGACGGCGGTATCGATCTCACCGCGCCTCGGCCCATAACACACAATCAGCTAGCCATCGAACCATACTTTGTAAAGTGCTCACGAACCCGTTGCGCCTTTGACTCGAAACGCTGCGGCTATTCTCATTCATGCTCTTCATCTTCACGGTCCTGCCGTGCAGCACTGCTGTGCAACCGCGCAAGTTCTTGAGCCGATTGACATTCTATTTTCCAGTGCATAACTGATATTAAGTAAATAGTAACAGTTATTCGCTAATACAAATACTCCTCCTGCGGGAGGAAAGGTTGGTTCTCAATATCTATCGATCCCACTTGAAAAAGATATTATCGCAAGAAAGGATTTAACCATTATGGCAATGGAACAGGAAAAAAAACAGTCCGGCGAAGGCGGCATAGGCCTTGGCGTTGGTGTTGATCTCAATCTCCGGCTGAACCTGGTCAAGGAGCTTGTCCATACATTGAACAGCGCCCTTCAGGAAACAAGCGGCACGGTTACCGGCATACTGTCGGATGTCTATCACAAGATCAGAGAAGCCGGCCCTGAAAAAATGAAGAGTGAGGCGCAGCAGGGGGGTTACGAAGACCAGTATAACGAACTGGTCCAGAGGCTGAACGATGCGGCCGATCGCGGTGAAGAGGAAGCCCGGAGCCTGCTCAATGAAATGGGAGAGACCTGGGAGGAATCCAGGCACTAGTCCCCTTTTGGACGTCCGAGTTACAAGACGTCTGATAAGCGCCCAGTAGCGGGATCAGTACGACCGGCCGGGAGCCGCCTTCCGGCCGGCTTTGCATTGTATTTATACCTGTGGTCCTCTTCTTCCCGCACGCTCATCACTGATAAGGATTGCCGTTATAAGCGACACACCTCCGACCGCGGCGAGAAGAAAAAAGATTATGGCCAGCCCCGGATAGCCAAAAAGGGTAAACTGTGGTGTCTGTACCTGCATCATCAAGGCGGCGCCGATGATTATCGCCGCAAGTATGAGGCCCAGAGCCAGGCGGTTGGCTATTTTCTGAATACCGGTCATCAGGTACTTTTCATCGATGGCATCGATGCTCAATCTCAGATCGTTGCTTGCCAGGGTGTCTGCTATCTTGCCAATCCTCCTGGGCAGGTTTTCTATGAGTTCCTGAGAATCCAGGGTCAGTTTGTAAAAATTCGTACTGGAAAAGCTGCCGAGCAGTCTCTGCCGGAAAAGCTTTCCGGCATACCTGCGGATTGCCGCATTCGGGTCGAACGCCGGGTCGAGGGTACGTCCGATATTGTCGAGATTGAGAAGACATTTGCCTAACAGTGCTAGCTCGCTCGGGAACCGGAACCCACTTTCCCCGGCAGCGCTGAGCACCTCAATAATTACTTTGCCTACCTCTATCTGTTCAATCGTAGCCCGCTGGTACCGTGCTATAAGCTCCTTTATGTGACCTCCGAAATTGTGCTGATCGAAAGCAGGAGTCTTCTCACCAATTTCCATTGCGTATTCGACAGCCTCCTCACCTTTCCCCTCGCTGATCGACAAGGTGAGCCGGAGGAGCTTTTTTTGCATTCCCTCGGATATTCTGGCAACCATTCCGAGATCTATCAAGGCGATCCGACCGTCGTCGGTGAGGAAGACATTTCCCGGGTGCGGATCTGCATGATAAAAGCCATCCAGGAGGATCTGTTTGAGGTAGGCTCTGAATAATTCCTCGGCCAGCTCCGATCCGTCTATTTCCCGTCTCCGCAGAGGAACGATGCTGGTGACCTTCTGCCCGCGAATGTAGTCCATCGTGAGGACCTTGGAGGTTGTGTGGGTTTCCACCGGTAACGGCACCGCTATGTGTTCATACTCACTGAGGTTTTCATTGAGGGTAATCAGATTCCGGGCCTCCTGCCTGAAATCCAGTTCCCTCATAACCGCTTTTCTGAATTCATCGATGGTATTCTGCAGCATGTACCGCTTGGCTACGCTCGTATGCCGGTCAAGAAAACCCGCTACATCCATCAGCACTTCGAGATCGTGAAAAACCTGGAATCTGATGTCGGGTCGCTGCACCTTTACCGCCACCGATCTGCCGTCGAGCAGGGTTGCCCGATGAACCTGGGCAAGGGAAGCGGCAGCGATCGGCGTTCTGTCAAAGAAGGAAAAAAGTCTGTCTATGGGCAGGCCCAGCTCCGAGGCGACGATTTCTTCCACCTTCTCGTAAGGAAACTGCTCGGCGCTGTCCTGGAGACGCGACAGGGCCTCGATGTATTCGGGGGAAAAGAGATCGGATCGAGTGGAAAGAAACTGGCCCAGCTTCACATAGGTTGGTCCCATCCTCTCGAGATCTCTGGGCAGCGCTTCGGCGCCGGGCCGTGTTTTCTCCGGTGGATGCTCCTCATCCGGAATCATTTTCTCAAGACCGGCTCCAGACAGAATATCCGACCTGCCATATTTTATTAGAAAGCGTGCGAGTTCACTGTAGCGTTTCAAGTGTTCTCGTTTCAGCGAAAGACTCATTATCACCCTCGAAAATGGAAGAATTGCGATTTAATTCCGATAAAGAAAACATTCAATCGGAAGAATTTAATGACTGAGCTATGCAAAATAAACAGTTCCTATTGCTGGAACTCTCTATTGGAGCATCAAAAGGAGCCGTTATGGCAGATCCGTCCATTGGGCAAGATATCCCTCCTCAACACCAGGAAAAGCAGCCGGGTATCGAATCGGAAATGACCCCCAGGCCAATAGCCGAAGATGCCAGGTTCAGGGGCAGAAAGAGGCTGCCGGGCAAGGCGGCGATAATCACCGGCGGGGACAGCGGTATCGGCCGGGCTGTGGCCATTGCGTTCGCCCAGGAGGGAGCGGACGTTGCCATCATTTACCTCGACGAACATGATGATGCCCGGGAAACAGCGGCCATGGTGGAAAAGGAAGGCAAACGATGTATCAGCTTATCCGGGGACGTGGGAGATGAGGACTTCTGCGGGGAGGTGGTCCGCAAGGTAGTGGACACTTTCGGGAGACTGGATATCCTGGTAAACAATGCAGCCCTTCAGTTCTATACGAAAAGCATCGCTGACGTATCTGCAGAGCAACTCGAGCGCACTTTTCGCACGAACATCTTCTCCTACTTCTTCATGGCCAGGGCAGCCCTGGAGCATCTGAAAGAAGGAGGCGTCATAATCAATACCACCTCGGTGACCGCCTACAAAGGAAAAGCTCAGCTTCTCGACTATTCGACCACCAAGGGAGCGATAGTCTCCTTCACCCGCTCTCTTGCCCTTTCGCTGGCAGATAAGAAAATCCGCGTCAACGGAGTAGCCCCCGGTCCGGTCTGGACCCCTTTGATCCCGGCAAGCTTTCCAAGCGATTATGTTGAGCAGTTCGGTAAGGGAACACCGCTCAAAAGGCCTGCACAACCCGAAGAGATTGCACCCTGCTATGTCTTTCTTGCCTCTGACGATTCCTCGTATATGACTGGTCAGGTACTTCACCCAAATGGCGGAGAAATAGTGAATGGATAACAGATAAAACAGGATTATATTTATCCCTGTATCAGTAATTGGGAAATGCCCTGAGTAGAGCAGACCTCCAGGAGTTGAACTTGCCGTTCGCATGGAAAGCTTTGTCTTGGATAATTCCATTCATTATGCTGCCTGTCATTGCCAGCAGGCAGCAACCGACCGCAGCCCTTGCCTGGATGATTCTGGTTTTTTTCCAGCCATGGATCGGGGTCGTCATCTATTTTCTGTTCGGAGAAAATCGAGTTCTACGCCGGCTTACCAAGACCTATTGTCAGCGGATCAAAGAAATACGCTCTTTTCAGCCCCTTCCTGCCGATGATCGCCACATGCTTTACTCTCCCGAGGACATGTGCCTCCGTAAGGTTACGGAACGACTCATCTGTATGCCCGCAATGCAGGGAAATCGTGTTGAACTGCTGACGCACGGCAATGAAGTCATAGCCAGGCTTATCGAAGACATCGACCAGGCAGCGGACCACGTTCATCTTCTCTTCTATATCTTTCAGGATGACCCGCTTGGTCGCCGCGTGGCCGAAGCAATGGCGAGAGCAGCCAGAAGAGGAGTCAAAGCGCGCATTGTCGTAGACGCCTTCGGCGCCAGGACTCTTGCAGCAGAACTCGGTCCCTGGATGATTGGGGAAGGGATCGATCTTCATTCGCTCATGTCGATCAATCCCTTTCGACGCCACCACACCCGGCTGGATTTGCGCAACCACCGGAAACTCGCGATCATTGACGGCAGGATTGCCTATACCGGCTCCCAGAATATCGAAGTCAAGGACTACGATCACGGCAGGGCGGAGGCATGGCATGACGTGATGGTGCGCATTACCGGACCCGCAGTGCTGCACCTGCAGATGGTGTTCGTCGAAGACTGGTACCTGGCCACCGATCACGTCCTCGATGGCCCGGAGCTGTTTCCGGCGCCGCCTGCAGCAGGACAAATCCCTATCCAGGTGGTGCCTACCGGGCCGACAGAACCCAACACAGCCCTGAGAGACATACTCATCACCGCCATCGGATCGGCCAACAACTGCATCATCATCACCTCGCCCTATTTCATCCCTGATGAGCCTTTCCGGGTGGCTCTCCACCTGGCCTCACTCAGAGGAGTGAAGATCGACCTGTTGATTCCGCGGCATACGGACCACCCGATCATAGGAACGGTAGCGCGGGCATACATATCATCCCTGATCGATTCGGGGGTGAATATTCATTTTCACCGAGGACTTCTCCACTCGAAAACCATGACTATCGATGAAAAGGTCTCCGTAATCGGGACAGCGAATTTCGACCGCCGATCCTTCTTCCTGCATTCAGAACTTGGCCTGCTGCTCTATGGATCAGATATAACCGGGCAGGTACGGGCGATTCAGAACGAATACATGGCGCAGTCAACCCCCCTGGAACCTTTCAGATGGAAGCGCCGCTCGGCGGTGAAAAAGATCAGGGATAATATATTCAAGATATTGAGTCCGATTTTATAGCAGGCTGAACCCACTAGAATTCCGGGAGGGAGCCTTCAATTGCCCGCTCGTTCGGCAGCGATACAGTCTGAAACCAGTATGCACAGAGCCGATCCATGGCCTTGATCATATCTTTGTAGAGAGTCGGCTTGGTGATGAAAGCACTTCCACCGAGCCGGTAGATGCGAAGCATCAGGTCCCTGTCCCTCGAAGTAGTGAGGACAACGACCGGGATTGTCCTTATGCGGGGGTTATTCCGAATCTCCTTGAGCGTTTCCATTCCATCCTTCCTGGGCATGTTCAGGTCAAGAAGGATCAGGCTGGGCCGAGGGGCGAGGTCCGGGTCACTGTACCTGCCGCGACCAAGCAGATAGTCAATGGCCTCCTCGCCATTCTCCACGTACCGGAAGTCTACGTTGCAATCGCAATCCCTGAGCGCCTCCCTGACAAGCAATATGTCATCGTGATCATCATCTGCCATTAAGACGACCATACGCTCTGCAGCTCTTGTGACCATGACCGACATGCCTCCGGCGCCAGGAAGATTCAGACTGCCCAATTCAGTTTTCGCCTGCCGGCTCCCGGGCGATATAAGCGATTAAACATGTGAATTCTGCCACTTGGAGCAGATGCGACAGGTATTATTGACTACTCAAAAATAAGTAGATTTTGCTAATTGTCCAGTGACTCTAATCCCGCCGGATATCGAGAAGAATTGTACCGTCCCGCGTTTCTGTATTACCTTGAAAGAATAATCAACACCTTTCCGGGGTAAACAACTGGATGGTATCGAGGAAAAAATATGGCGAATGACGGCGGATCGACAGAACAAGGCATACTTCAAGGCGAGAGCACGTATTGCAGGGTCCTTCTTTCCGAGATTCCCGAGCCCCGGGACAATGCGAAAGAAGAAGTCCCAAGTGAGAAGGCGGCAAGGCTGCAGGCCATACTGGATACAACCGTGGACGGCATTATAAGATTGATGAGCATCGAATTGTTCAATCCTTCAATTTGGCAGCCGAAAAGATATTCGGTTATCGCGCTGGGGAAGTCATCGGCAGGAATGTCAATATGCTCATGCCTTCTCCCTTCAGGGAAAACCACGATTCCTATGTCGCCAATTATCTCAGGACCGGTGATCGGAAGGTCATCGGTATCGGACGCGAGGTTATGGGAAGGAGAAAAGATGGCGGTACTTTTCCTCAATGCGCTCGAATTCAGGAGCGATGAAGATCCCGTTATCAAAATAAGCGGCGGCCTCTACCAGCCAAAACAACCTGAACAGCTTCCGTGTCTGCATGCCAAAGAGTTCTGCAGGATTACCGTGGAAGACAACGGTATCGGTTTTGACCAGAAATACCTGGACCGGATCTTTATGCCTTTCGAACGCCTGCATGGCAGCGGCAATCCGGGAACCGGCATGGGACTCGCCATCTGCAGGAAAATCGCCGAGATTCACGGGGGGACCATAACCGCGATGAGCATCCCCCGGGAAGGCTCGACCTTTATCATCACGCTGCCGGTAAAACAGGATCTCGACTGATCAGATGTTCTTCCTGACGATCTCGGTCTTCTTCTTCATATCGGCCATCCATGCCTGCCAGAGTGCTGATTCTTTCTGGCGAAGGAGTCTTCCGGAAACGGCCTCTTTTTCCTCCTGGGTGGGTGCGGCGGCGGCGTTTTTCCCCTGGAGCTGAGCGACGACAAATCGGCTCCCCAACTCCAACGGGACCTCGGGAAAGGGATGCGCTTCCTGCATGGCAAATACGGCATTCAGATTCTCGCCCCGCAGCAGTTTCAACTCCTTGTCGGGGTCCTGACGCGAAAACAACTCAGTCTGTTTCAGATTCAGATTCCGGCTTTTAGCCACATCGGTCAGGCTATTCTTCTCCTTTGCCGCTTCAAGAATTTCTGCAGCCTTCTTCCTTGCAAGATCTTTGGCCTGATCTGCCTTATACTCCTTGGCTGCCTTCTCTTTGACCTTGTCGAAAGCGAAGGGCTTCGCCTGCTGGATGGACTTCACCTGCGCAACGGCGAGTCCTTTTGGCACCTCCAGCGTGTCGCTCACTTCGCCCTGCCCCAACTGGAACAATTTTGCTTTGATTTGAGGCGTGAAGGGGCCGGGATCGGCCTGCTCAGCCATCTCTATCCATACCGGACCGGTGACGGTCAGTTTCAACTCCTGGGCAGCCCTGTCAATGTCCTTGCGGGCATACGCGAGATCACGAAGATCGCGTACCTTTAAAAACGCGATATCCTGGGCTTTCTCGGACTTGATGCTCTGTTCGATCTCTGCCTTTACCTCTTCGATGGGGGCCGTTCTTGCCTCGCGCACCTCTTCGGATTTTATGATATGAAACCCGAACTGGGTACGAACAAGATCGCTGATTTCCGTGGGCTTGAGAGCAAAAGCGGCTTCCGAAAACCCGGCTACCATCTGTTTAGGTCCAAAAAATCCGAGGTCTCCGCCCTTCTTTGCAGTCCCTTCATCCTGGGAATGCTTCTTTGCCAGCTCCGAAAAATCCTTGCCTTTTTTTGCCTCATCCAGAACCTTCCGCGCCTCGCCCTTGATCTTCTCCACTTCCTCAGGGACGGCATCCGGCTTTACCTTGAAGAGTATGTGCCGGGCATGAACCTGCTTTTCCCGAGCGAACTTCGCCAGGTTTTCATCATAGTAGCGCTTTAATTCATCGTCCCCCACCTTGATTTCCCGCTCAAGGGCCTCCCTGTCTATGAGCACGTAGGAAATCTCCCTTTTCTCCGGTTCCATGAAGCGGCTCTGATTATTCTGGTAGAATGCCTGCAGCGCCTCATCATTGACCGTGACCTGGTCCTCCAGCGGCTTTGGATCGACGACTATGTAGGCGAGCTTTACCTGGTCGCGGTTAAAATGGTGGTCGAGCAGGATATCGTTTTCAGTCACTACCGCCCTTGCCTTTATGAATGCCTGGACCTTCTGGAAAGTAATGGAGTCGGCCACCTGCTGCTCGAAGGCCTCGGGTGAAATCCTTTCCTGGCGGAGCAACTGGTCATAGAACCTTTTGTTGAAGCCGCCTTCCCCCTGGAAATAAGGCATTTCACGGATCTTTCTCCTTATCTCGTCGGTAGTGGCTGCTACTCCCAGTTCCGCCGCGCCCCTGGCGATGAGGTATTTTTCGATAAGCGCCTCAAGGGCTTGTTCCCTGACATTCAACTGGCGCAGAAGATCCTCTGAAAAGGCCTTCCCAAACTGCCGTCGGTACATCTCGACCATGTTCCGGTAAGCTTCGTCGTATTCGGTTCGGCTTATATAGTGATCACCGACCTTGGCGAGATCGTTTTCATGGCGTGAAGTATAGCTGTAGCCGCCCCAGGCGACAAAGCTGAGAATGATTATCCCAAAGATAACTTTCACGAGCCATGACTTGGCGTGTCGTCTTGTGAAATCAAGCATTGTCGGTAAATTCCTCCTCGCTTTTAATGCTCCCGGTTTTCAACAACCGGTTCAACCGGTTTTACTTCCGGTACGGCTGTGATCGGCAGTGTGTAACGGCGCCCGAATATGAAATAACAGATTGCCCCGATACAGGGCAGTGTGGAGACCACGGCAAACCAGATCAACCTGGACCTGGGACTGGGAAACTGACGCTTCGGGATGTCGAAAATAGCCCAGAACGTCGGAATCAATGGAGTTATGAGAATCAGGGCCACCAGGATCAATTTGAGCAGCATCTATATTTTTCCTGTCTGAGTTGAACAGCCTCACCGTCTCCGACAGAGTTTACACGGCAGAATCGCCGGAATCTCTATAATGATTCGCCCACACCGTCTCAAACACCTCTTGGGCGCACCAACATGGGGACTATATCCGTCATCCGCTATCCGCCGTCCGCTATCCGCCATCCGTCTCCCGTCCTCCGAATTGACTGCAAAGTCAGGATATACTAGGATACTAAAATTTTGGAAACTGTAATGAGTAATTTTAACTGCATTTTTCAACTCGAAGAGAGCATGAACAGGTGGCTTTCATGTCCAAATTGTTCATTTCAGACATAAAACCCAACGAGGAGATTGTATCTCTTTTTGTTGCCTCCGAAAAGCAACTGAGGACGGCCAGAAACGGCTCCTCTTACCTGCATCTGAAGTTGGGGGACAAAAGCGGAGAGGTAATCGGCCGTATGTGGGAAAAGGCCGGGGAGACCGCCGCCTGTTTCAAAGCCGGTGACGTCATTTACCTGCGTGCGCGCAGCGAGTTGTACCAGGAAAAGCTCCAGTTGAATATCAGCGAGATTTTGCCTGTGCCCGGCGGAGGATACGATCCCGCCGATTTCCTGCCGGTGTGCCCCTATGACCGGGACACTCTCTGGGAGCAACTTGACAAGCTCTTGACGAATATGTCGGAAGGACCTCTACGGGAATTATGCAGCAGTTTTTTTTCCGACCCGGATATCATGGTCCGATTCAAACTGGCCCCCGCCGCAAAATCGATGCACCATGCCTATATCGGGGGACTGCTCGAACATACGGTATCGGTCATTACGCTCATCTACAGGATATGCAAGCACTACCCGGACCTGGACCGGGATCTGCTGATCGCCGGCGCTTTCCTGCATGACATCGGAAAAATCGAAGAATTCGTTTATGATACGCACATCGATTACTCCGATGCCGGACGCCTTGTCGGACATATGGTGCTGGGCGCCCAGATGATCGAGAAGAAGATAGAGGGAATCCCGGGATTTCCCCGTGAGTCGTCACTGCTGCTGAAACATCTGATCTTGAGCCACCACGGGGAAGCGCAGTTCGGCGCCGTCAAACTGCCCGCCAGCAAGGAAGCCTTTGCCCTGCACCTGGCGGATGACCTGGACGCAAAGATCAATGCAGTGCGCCGCATTCTGTCCAATTCCAAGGAAAGCGACGGAACCTGGACCGGATACGAATCGATTTTCGGCCGGCATTTTTTCCGCGGATTTCCCAAATACGATGAGGCTGCCGACATTGACGGCAGCCCGGAAGAAAACGGTGATCCATTGAAGCCTTCACCCCCGGGGCAAAAAGGCTGAACCCTCTAGGAAGTTATTCGATGTCTTTGAGTGACATTCCCGGCCAGCAACGGTCGATACGCTTCCTGAAACAACTCTTGCGCAAGGCGACTGTACCGCACGCCTTTTTGTTTTCCGGAATGGAAGGGACGGGCAAATCGGCTGCCGCAATGGAGTTCGCCCGGGCTCTGAACTGTTTCTCTCCGGTCGATTTTGACGCATGCCATCAGTGCGCTTCGTGCTGTAAACTGGATGAGGGGGTTCATCCCGATCTGGTTCAGGTCAGGAGTGAGGGCGCATTCATCAAAGTGGACCAGATTCGCTCGCTGAGGGAACGTTTTCGGTTTCGCCCGTTTGAAGGCAAATACCGGGTGGTTATAATTCACGAAGCCCAGAAGTTCCATGAAGCGGCTGCCAACGCCATTTTGAAAATACTCGAAGAACCGCCGGGCAATAACGTCTTCATTCTCCTTGCGCCGGAATCGCAGATGCTCTTGCCGACTATCGCCTCTCGCTGCTGCCACGTGCGCTTTCAGCCCCTGGGAGATGAAATAGTTGCTGATTATCTGCTCCGGGACGGCGCGCTCACGCACGCCCAGGCGGCGGAAATTGCCGGACTTGCCGCCGGAAGCCTGGAGAAGGCCCGATGGCTCACCGAAGAAGACAGGGTAGCGGACTGGAAGCGCGTTGTCGAAAACATTGAGAAATTGGACGCTATTTCGTATCTTGATTTTTTCCCGCTGGTCGCCGGCTGGGCGAAGGGCCGCACGGGGGAACAGGACCTCGAATGCATCAGGCTGTGGGTCCGCGACACTATTCTTTACCGGCTTTCCGGGGATCGGCGGCTTACATTTGAATTGAATGACAGGACAAAAGAGGCTGTGCGGAAAGTTCCGCTCCAGAATTTGTTCCTGTTGTACCACTATATCGAACAGGCAATGCAGAACTTAAAGGTGAACGCCAACCTTCAAATGACCCTTGAAGGTGTCTGCCTGGCCATAAAGGACTCACTCTATGGAAAAGGTAATTGGAATTCGTTTTCGAAAAGGGGGCAAGGTCTACCATTTTGACCCCGGCCAGCACACGCCCAGGAAGGATGATTACGTCATCGTCAATACGGAACAGGGCATCGGGCTGGGACAGGTTGTCGAGCCTCCCTGCCCGAAAAACGCCCGCCTGCACCCGCAGGAAATAAAGGGCATCGAGCGGATGGCCACCGAGGACGAGGTTCAGCGGCATTTCGGCAATCTCGAAATCGAGGCCGATGCCAAAAGTTACTGCCTTGACCGGATAGCTGCCCACGCACTTCCGATGAACCTGGTGGATGTGGAGTATTTTTTCGATGGAAGCAAGATCATTTTCTATTTCACCGCTGACGGGCGGGTGGATTTCCGGGAACTGCTCAAGGACCTGGTAAGAAGGCTTCGGACACGTGTCGAGTTGCGCCAGATCGGAATCCGAAACCAGGCCAAAATGGTGGGCGGCCTCGGTGGCTGCGGCAGACCCCTGTGCTGCGCCACGTTTTTGAAGAATTTTCACGCTGTCTCCATAAAGATGGCTAAGGAGCAGAACCTCAGCCTGAATCCGGCCAAAATATCCGGCGCCTGCGGAAGGCTCATGTGCTGCCTCCAGTACGAGCATGAGACCTATAAAGAGCTGAAAAAAGATATGCCCAAAATGGGCAAGAAGGTCGAATTGCCGGAGGGCAAAGGCAAAGTCGTTCGTCAGAACGTGATGGGCAGGTCCTACACGGTCCAACTCGAAGATGGCAAGGAAATCGATATAGAACTCGACAGGGAGTGTACCTGCAAGTGCGAATGCAAAAGCTCAAAAGAAAAGAGGTGAAATGGACCGATTCTATATAACCACTCCGATTTACTACGTTAACGCAGAACCACACATAGGACATGCCTATACCACTATTGTCGCCGACGTAATAAACCGGTTCCACAAACTGGCTGGATGCAGGACGTTTTTCCTCACCGGCACGGACGAACACGGGGACAAAATCGTTCAGGCCGCACAGGCAGCGGGAATGGAACCAAAAGCCTATGCAGACAAGATAAGCGGACTTTTCAGGCAGACCTGGCCCAGGCTGAATGTGGAAAACGACAAGTTCATCCGCACTACCGACCCAGAGCATGTGAAGGTCGTTCAGCAGGTCCTGCAGAAGGTCTATGATGCCGGAGAGATCTACTTCAGCACATACAAAGGGCTCTATTGTGTCGGCTGTGAGAGGTTTTATAACGAACGGGAACTTGTGGACGGCAAATGCCCCGACCACGACAAGCCCCCGGTCGAACGTGAGGAAGCCAACTATTTCTTCAAAATGAGCAAGTATCAGGATTGGCTTATCGGCTATATCGAATCCAATCCCGATACAATCCGCCCCGAGCGCTATCGGAACGAAGTCTTGGCCTTTCTGAGAGAGCCCCTGGAAGATCTTTGCATATCACGACCGGTTGACCGCCTAAGCTGGGGCATTCCGCTTCCGTTCGACAGCAAATATGTCACCTACGTCTGGTTCGATGCTCTTCTCAATTACATCTCCGCACTCGGCTACCCCGAGGGCGGACTCTACAGCGAGTTCTGGCCGGTGGCGCAGCACGTTATCGCCAAGGATATTCTCAAGCCACACGGCATCTACTGGCCCACCATGCTCAAGGCAGCCGGTATCCCTGTCTTCAGACACCTCAACGTCCACGGATACTGGAAAATCGACGAAGGCAAAATGAGCAAGAGTCGCGGTACGGTCGTACGCCCACTGGACCTCGTCCCGGTCTATGGGCTGGACGCCTTCCGCTATTTCCTGCTCAGAGAGATGGTTTTCGGCCTGGATGCCAACTTCAGCGAAGATGCTCTCGTTCAGCGTATAAATGCTGACCTGGCCAATGATCTCGGGAACCTCTTCAGCCGAACCCTGGCGATGACGGCAAGATATTTCGATGAGAAGACTCCGCCGTTCGGGGCTGAACCCGAGCCCGAAGACCGCCAACTCCGCGACATGGCACTGCTAGCGGTAAGTCAGTATACGGATGAGGTCTCCAGGTTCGGTTTTCACAAAGCCCTTATCGCTGTCTGGGAATCAATCAGTGCAGCCAACAAGTACATCGATCACGTGGGACCGTGGAACCTGGCGAAAGACCCCGGCCTCATGCCCCGCCTGCAGACGGTGATGAGGATCCTTCTGGAGGTAAATAAGACCGTCGCGGTGCTGATATCGCCTTTTATGCCATCCACTGCGGAAAAGATGCTGGAGCGGCTAGGGATACAAAAAAAAGCGGCGGAGCTTCGCCTTGTTGACGATGCCGCATGGGGGAACCTGCGCGAAGGGGTCACGGTTTGCAAAGGGGATGCGCTCTTCCCGCGCGTGGAAGTCGCGGGTAAAAGATCCGATAAGTCCGCTGGACAGACAAAGGCTTCCAAGCCGGAAAAGGCTGAGAAAAAACCGCCTCAGCCGGCGCCCGCATTGCCCGAAGTCATTGACATCGACGCATTCCGCCAGGTTGATCTGCGTATCGGTCTCATTAAGCATGCCGAGAAAGTCCCTCAGTCGGAAAAACTCATAAAGCTCGTCGTGGATATAGGGGAAGAACGCCAGGTAGTGGCCGGAATTGCGAAGTCCCATTCACCCGAAGCTCTCGTGGGAAAACAGGTGGTGATCGTCGCTAACCTGAAACCGGCCAGGCTGATGGGAATCGAATCGCACGGGATGGTCCTCGCCGTACGCGACGGGCAGGATCTCAAACTGATCGTCCCGGAACAAAATGTTTCGCCGGGAGGAAAGATCTCCTGAAAGCAGACAGTAGAAATGTCGTAATAACGGGCCTTGGCCTTGCAACCTCCCTGGGGCTCGAAGTGGAGGAGAACTGGCGTAAAGCGCTTGCCGGTATCTCGGGAGTGAGCAGGATCGACCTGCCCGGCGCCGGGAAATCACCGGTCCAGGCTGCAGGCCAGGTAAAGTCCGAAGATTGGGTGAAGATTTGTCGCCGTTTTCCTGCCGAAGCGCAAAACGAAGGAGAACGGCGTACCCTCTTTGCCCTCTGGGCGGCGGAGAAGGCTCTCTCGAATGCCGGTGTGGCTGAGCTGCGGACGGCATCCTCTTCCAGATACGGCATAGTCCTTGCCGCCGGGCTCGGGATCGACTCTCTTGAGGATATTCATCGATGGGTCGGCCCAGACAAGAAGTTCGATACAATTCGATTCGCCGCCGAACTGGATCGAATCAGCCCGGAATCGATTATCCGGAACAATTCCAGCAGGCCCGCCGCGCTCATCTCTAAGCGATTCGGGCTTAAGGGCCTTAATGCAACAGTTACCACCGCCTGCGCCTCCGCCACCCAGGCGATCGGTACAGGCTACCGCGCCATCAAGCGTGGCGAGGCCGACCTGGTCGTTGCCGGCGGCGCCGATTCGATGCTGAACCCGGTCGGGCTGGTATTCTTTGTTCTGCTCGGTTCCGCTGCGGTATCGAAGTCGGGACCGGAAAGCCTCTGCAGGCCCTTCGACCGCAAGAGGTCCGGACTGATCATGGGAGAAGGCGCAGGGATCGTTGTGCTCGAGGAGGAATCGCATGCCGTCGGTCGCGACGCCCGCATATACGCGGAAGTTGCAGGCTATGCTTCGACCATGGATGCCTGGCGCCTTACCGCTCCCCACCCGGAAGGCGACGGAGCAGCGGAGGCCATGCGGCGGGCATTGGCCGATGCAGGCATGGCGCCGGATGAAATCGACTACATAAACGCTCACGGCACATCCACAAAGTTGAACGACCTGGCGGAGACCATCGCGGTAAAGAAAGTATTTGCGGAAAATGCGAAAAAGGTAGCAATAAGTTCGAGCAAGTCGCTGACAGGGCACCTGCTTGCCGCATCGGGCGGACCAGAGTTCGTCTTTACGGTTCTTTCCACCGCGAGGGACGAAATTCATCCGACTATCAATCTGTCCAATCCCGATCCAAAATGTGACCTGGACTATGTGCCTAACGAGAAGCGCAGGAAGCTCGTGCGCGCGGCCCTCTCCAACTCATTTGGATTCGGTGGGCAGAATGCCTGCATAGTGGTTAGAAAATACGCCCGCGGCGCCGCGGTTGAGTAGAATAGGCAAGTAGTACAGGAGTAATACAAAATGGGTGTCAGATGCATCTCGACCTGAACGAAAAGACAGCTCTCGTTACCGGCGGCTCAAGAGGTATAGGCGCTGAGATATGCCGGTCGCTCGCCCTTGCGGGCGCCAGGGTTATTATCAATTTCAACAACTCGGCCGAGAAGGCTGCAAAGCTCCGGGACGAGATCATCTCGGAAGGCTTCACCGCCGAGATCTTCCAGGCTGACATTTCCGACCCTGCACAGGTTGAGCGGCTTGCGCGCAGCATCAAAAAGGACTCCGGCCGCCTGGATATACTTGTGAACAATGCCGGCGTGATCCGGGACACTCTGCTCCTCACTATGGATGTCTCCGACTGGGAAAAAGTCCATGATATAAACCTCCGGGGAGCATTTCTTACCACGCGCATGGCCGCTGAACTCATGGTGCGCGCCCACCGCGGGAAGATCATAAACATTGCCTCCGTTTCCGGCATTCGAGGGGGCCGCGGGCAAACGAATTACGCCTCGGCGAAAGGCGGGCTGATCTCCTTTACCCGGGCCTGCGCTGTAGAGCTTGCTCCAAAAGGGATCCAGGTCAATGCCGTCCTGCCCGGAATGATCGAAACGGAAATGAGCAGCCGCGCCAGAAAGCGCGCCGGCGAGATTCTCCTTGAACGCGTACCGGCCCAGCGTTACGGAACCCCGCACGAGGTGGCCGATCTTGTGCTTTTCCTGGCCTCCGGGATGTCGGACTACATCACCGGGCAGGCAATACCCGTCGATGGAGGCTTGAGCGTATCGTGATCCGGATTCTTCAGGGCATTGACCTTGTCACCGTGTCGAAAATAAAAAAAATCATGCTTCAAAACCCGGGGTTCGCAGAGGCAGTCTTTACGGCTCGCGAACATGAGTATTGCCAGGCCAGGCGCGATCCCTTCATTCATTTCGCGGGTCGCTTTGCAGCCAAGGAAGCCTGCCTTAAGGCGCTCGGCGCCGGCCTTTCGGGAACCGGAATAGACGCGGCGCTCAAAGATGTGGAAGTCGTACCGGACAAGGCTGGACGGCCGCGGCTTACCGTGGGTGGCTGGACGGCGAAAATCGGCAGGAGGAAGAAAGTGAACCAGTATACCCTGTCCATTTCTCATTCGGGAGATTATGCCGTGGCCTCGGTGATCCTGACTGCCGGGGGCGCGGCGGAGAAGATGGCTGAAGGAGTCACGGGATGAGATACCTGCTTGTTGACCGGATAGTGGACTGGGAGGCCGACAGCCGGATCGTCGGGATCAAAAATGTCGCGATGAGTGAGGATTTCCTGGAATTCCATTTTCCCAAAAACCCGATAATGCCGGGCATTATGCTCCTGGAAGCATTGGTGCAGCTCGCCGGCTGGCTCAGGGCTGCCTCTTCGGATTTCGAAAAATGGTTCCTGGTTTCCAGGATCATCAAGTGCAACTTCTACGGCTTCGTTCTGCCCGGTGACCAAGTGGAACTCACTGTCAGCCTCTCCCCCGCTCCCGCCGAGGACCTCAGGATTTACAGCGCAGTGGGCGAGGTGAATGGAAAACGAAAAATTAAAGCCGAATTCCAGGGTAGCCTGGTAAGGCTGGACACAATAGAAGAGGTCGAGGAACAGAAGCGTTTCTTTCAGATCCTCACCCGAAGGATGAAATTCTAAATAATGTCTTCAGAGAAACGAGCGGTCATTACCGGAATGGGCCTGATGTCTTCGCTGGGTATCGGAGTCGAGGCAAACTGGAAGGGCATACTGGAGGGCAGGAGCGGGATCGAACGCCACGAGTGCGAGGGCAGGCCTGATACTCTCCAGTATTTTGGCAAGGTTGAAGGTTTGGAGCGGCTCGAGAACATCCCGTCGAGCTTGTCCGGCCAGATACGTTTTCTCAACCGGGGCTCAATACTCGGCTTCGCAGCCGCAAGAGAGGCGATTGACCGGTCACAAATTGACCTGGATTCGGTTTCCAGGGAACGTAGATCCCTGTTTATCGCCTCGGGCGACCTGACCAGGGTTGGCTATGAATTCATGCATCCCGCCTTGAAGGAAGCCACCAGGGGAATCGAGAAGGGAATAAATCTGCCGGTTCTCAATAAATCCGTTCTGGCTCGGGTGAATCCTTTTTTTCTGCTCGAATCCATCTGTAATAATCTTTTTAGTTTTCTCTCAGCAGTTTTTCAGTTCATGGGGCCCAACACCAGCTTGGCGAGCCTTTCTCCCTGCGGAGGCCATGCTCTGGAGCTTGCCTGCCGAAAAATACGGTCGGGCGAGGCGGATATTGCGCTCGCGGTGGGCTGCGGCAACTGGATAACAGAGATACCCATGTATGAAATGGAGGGGCTGGGCATCCTGTCCGGGTGCATGAACGGGACTAAATCCTTTCGTCCGTTCGACCGCCGCCGTGACGGGTTCATCCCGGGTGAGGGAGGAGCAGCCATCCTCGTTGAGGAAGAAGAGCGCGCCAAGGCGCGCGGTGCAAGCATTCTCGGGGTGGTCAGGGGCCTCGGCAACGGGATGGAATTCCCGCCCGGCAGGGGCCTGAGCGTACCGGAACAGATCTCCAGCCGGACAATCGGAGCTGCCATGAAGGAAGCCCAAATCAAGCTGGACGATCTTGCCTTTATCTGTCCACACGGAAGCGGCACCCGCAAGGGGGACCGGTCCGAACTGCAATCGGCTGCCGCTCTCCTGGGAGGCGTAAAGAATTCTGTCCCGATTTGCGCACTCAAGCCCTACACCGGACATATGGGGGCCGCCAGCGATATCGCCGAAGTCATCCTCGGCGCCATGGCGATTAACGCGGGAATTGTTCCGGCCACCCCCAACTTTTCCGCCACGGAACCGGAATTCGAGGAACTGCGGATTTCCGCATCCATTCAAAAGGCAGAAGCAAAGCACTTCCTTTCGGTTAGCTATGGAATCATCGGCCAGTCTTCGTGCATACTGGTCGAAGGCTGTGCGCGATAATTATGGCGAAAAAGAAGAGCAGGCAACTCCAGATTCTGGAGTACATCGGGTTTCGTATTGCCGTTGCGGTTGCACGCGCGCTTCCTTTTGGTGCGTTGCGGGTAATCTCCTCCCTTCTCGGCAGAATCGTCTATACCGCGATTCCCAAAAGACGAAACATCGCCCTGGACAATATCCGGAATGCCTTTGGCGATCAGCTCACGTCGGGCGAGATCGTAAAGCTTGCCCGACGAAGCTGCACCTCTTTTTTCCTTACCGCCGTCGAAATAATCAGGTCTCCCTTTCGCTTCGATAACGGCCGCATCGTTCGCGATCCGCGATACAAGACTGCGCACCTCGAGCAAATGTTCGAGAAAGCCAAGAAGATTCACGATGAGACGGGAGGCTGCATATTCGTCACCCCACACCTGGGCAACTGGGAACTGCTTCCCTATGTCAGCTCCCTCATTGGCATCCCGCTTGCCATTGTGATGCGCCCTCTCGACAATGAATACCTCGAGCGGGCCATACTCTCCAACCGGATCGCGAGCGGCCAGGTGATCATCCCCAAAAATAACGCACTCTTTACTCTGGAGCGTCTGCTGAAGCACGGCAAGTCCATCGGCGTTCTTCCCGACCAGGCCACCAATAAGGGTCTGAGGGTGGAGTTCTTCGGACGCAAGGCTACCGTCACCCCCGTCCCCGCCCTGCTTGCAATCTACCGCAAACGCCCCGTGGTAGTCGTTGCCGCATGCCGAACGGAGGACCCTTATTATTTCGAAGGCTTCGTATCTGATCCGATACTGCCGGCGCACGGCCTCAACGAGCGTGAGCAGATCATTCGGATGACCCTGAAAATCAACCTGGAAATGGAAAAAATAATCCGCAAGTATCCCGAGCAGTACCTCTGGATGCACAACCGCTGGAAAACGTCCCACCGGACACCGGTTTTCGGGTGAGAATACGATCCCTGCCGATTCAGTGTCCCGGCTGATCGGACAGACACAATTCAGCAAATGGCAATTACAGTCGAATCTCTGCTGGGGTGCACGAGTACGGCGGATGGTTTCACTTCATGGGCCAATCGCCCTGGTTGGACAACCCGTTCTGCTTTGGCGTTTGGGCCACAATGCCTCACACCCGCTCCAGGCGTGCCTGGAAAAAACGCAGGAACTTCGGTTCATAGACCAGTTTTAACCCTCTCGCTTTGTCGCTGTTCCACCAGACTTCCTCGATGGCTTCTGCGGTGACGTCCATGTGCGCCTGCGTGTACACCCGTCGAGGAATGGTTACGCGCACCAGTTCGAGCTTCGGGTAACGGTGATCTCCCGTTTTGGGGTCTCGGCCTGCCGATAGGATACCCCGTTCCATGGTCCGCACGCCTGCTTCGATGTATATTTCCGAGGCGAGCGTCTGGGCCGGGAACTGCTCCTGGGGAATGTGCGGGTAGAAACGCCTTGCGTCAAGAAAGACGGCATGTCCGCCTACTGGTAAAACAATCGGAATGCCCCACTCGATCAGCTTGTTTCCGAGATACTCCACCTGGCCGATTCTGGCCCGGATATGGTCGTCGTCGACGGATTCCTCGATGCCGCGGGCCATCGCCTCCATGTCCCTGCCGGCAAGGCCGCCGTAGGTGTGCAGTCCCTCGTAGACGACAACCAGGTTGCGGGCGTCCTCGAACTTGTCCCAGTCATCGAGAGCGAGCCAGCCGCCGATGTTTACGAGCGAATCCTTCTTGGCGCTCATCCAGGAGCCCTGGGTATAGGAGCAGAACTCGCGCAGAATCTCGGCCACTTTCTTGTCCCGGTATCCCTCTTCCCTTTGCTGGATGAAGTAGGCGTTTTCGATGGCGCGGGTGGTGTCGAGCAAAACAGGTATTCCGTAGCGGTCGCACAGCGCACGCAGTTCGCGCACGTTCTGCATCGATACCGGCTGTCCGCCCGCCATGTTGACTGTGGCTGCAAGGCTTACGTAAGGGATCTTATCCTGCCCCACCTTTTTTATCAGGTCTTCCAGCTTCTGGAGATCGACGTTTCCCTTGAAGGGATGGAGGCTTGCCGGGTCGTGCGCCTCGTCGATGATCACATCGACGAATGTGCCTCCGGCCAGTTCCTGGTGCACCCTGGTCGTGGTGAAATACATGTTGCCGGGCACAAAATCTCCGGCCTTGATGTAGATTTGTGAAACGAGATGTTCGGCGCCGCGGCCCTGGTGGGTCGGCACTATATATTTGTATCCATAGTATTTCTGTATGTTGGCTTCGAGGTGGTAGAAATTCCTGCTTCCGGCGTAGGCTTCATCGCCCAGCATCAGGCCCGCCCACTGGTAGTCGCTCATCGCCGCGGTACCCGAATCGGTCAGAAGATCGATATAGACATCCTCGGATTTGAGAAGAAATGTATTGAAACCCGCCTCCTGCATGCGCTCGATCCGGTATTCGCGAGTGGTCCAGCGGGTCGGTTCCACCGTCTTCACCCGCCACGGTTCGGCCCACGATTTTTTGGATGCATCGCGCCTGCGGACGCGGTCTTCTGTGGTCATATGCTTTCCTCCAACCTAATCTCTTAAGAGTTATGTTGGGTTTCATGATATCTGTTGTAAAGACAAGTCGAGTGATGAAATCAGGCGGCGCCGAACTTAATCCCCTGCGCAAGCGGCATTTCGCCGGACCAGTTGATGGTGCAGGTCTGGCGGCGCATGTAAGCCTTCCAGGAATCCGAACCCGATTCCCGGCCGCCGCCGGTCTCCTTCTCGCCTCCGAAGGCGCCTCCGATTTCAGCCCCGGAGGTGCTCACATTCACATTTGCGATTCCGCAGTCGCTTCCCTGGCTGCTGAGGAAGAGTTCCGACTCTCTCAAGTCGTTTGAGAAAATAGCCGAAGTGAGTCCCTGTGGGACGTCGTTGTGATAGTGGATGGCTTCCTCCAGGCTTTCATACCGAATCATGTAGAGTATGGGCGCAAAGGTCTCTTTCTTGACTATAGGGTAGTCATTCTCTACTTCGCAGATGCAGGGAGAGACATAGGCGCCTGCATCAAAAATTCCACCCGACAGCACCTCTCCGCCGTAGAGGATTTTCCCGCCCTCCTTGCGGACCTCCCCGATCGCATTCATCATATCTTCGACTGCTTTCCTGTCGACGAGCGGCCCCATTAAGACGCCCTCTTCGAGCGGATTTCCGATCTTTACCTGCTTGTAGGCCGAAATGAGCAAGTCTTTGAGCCTGTCAAAGATCGAGTTATGAACTATCAACCGGCGCAAGGTGGTACAACGCTGGCCGGCGGTCCCGACCGCACCGAACACGATGGCTCGCAATGCGAGGTTCAGATCGGCGTTCCGGGTAACGATGACGGCATTGTTTCCGCCGAGTTCCAGAAGAGGCCTCCCCAGGCGTTCGAGCACCTTCTGTCCGACCCTTCTCCCCATGGGGACGCTCCCGGTGGCCGAGATGAGCGGGAGTCTTTTATCGGAGACCAGGCGCTCGCCGACATCATCTCCCCTGCCGATAACGACATTCAAAACGCCCTCCGGGAAGCCGCTCTCCTTGAGGACTTTGCCCGCTATTGCGTTAGTGGCGACAGCACAGAGCGGCGTCTTGCTCGACGGCTTCCAGATCACCGTGTCCCCGGCAATGAGGGCGATCATCGCGTTCCAGGACCAGACCGCCACGGGAAAGTTGAACGCCGTGATCACCCCTATCGGTCCCAGTGGATGGTACTGCTCGAGCATCCTGTGTCCCGGCCTTTCGCTGTGCATGGAAAGTCCATAGAGCATCCGGGATTGCCCCACCGCAAAATCGCACACATCGATCAATTCCTGGACTTCGCCTTCTCCCTCCGCAAGTATCTTCCCCATTTCCATGGAAATCAGGGCGCCCAGTTCCTTCTTGCGCTCCCTGAAGGCATTGCCCATCCGCCGGACGATTTCCCCTCTTTGAGGGGCAGGGACCAGTCGCCATTGCAGGAAGGCCCGCTGGGCCTCTTCCGCCACTTGTTCATATTCGCTCGCTGTCGCCTGCCGGACCTCAGCCAGTATTCCGCCATCGATTGGTGACGTTGACTGCAGCAATTGCCCCCTACACTCGAGCCATTCGGTTCCGGTACTCGCTCCGGAATTCGTCGCCTCGATTCCAAGCTTTTTTAGCAGATCTTTCATGATTTCCCCCCAGGTCAGCTATCCCGCAATCTCACGCACCGTCTCTTCAAATATCGACAGCCCCGTATCCACTTCTTCCGAACTGATCGTGAGGGCCGGGCAGAAGCGAATCGTGTTTTCACCGCAGCCGAGCAGGAGCAGTCCTCTTTCGAAGGCAGATCGCACTATCCTGTCCCGCCATTGGGAGGCGCGTTCCTTCGTTATCCGGTCTTTCACCAGTTCAACCCCGATCATGAGGCCTTTTCCCCTGACGTCTCCCATACACTCGATGCTTTTCTGCATCTCGACGAGTGCAGACATAAACTGTTCACCGCGCAAGCGTGCATTTTCTATCAGGCCCTCTTCAAGCAATTCGATGGTTGCCATGGCGGCCCGGCAGGAAAGAGGATTCCCGCCGAAAGTCGAGGCATGGGAACCTGCCTTCCAGTCCATCAGTTCCGCTCTGGCCACCATAGCTCCTAAAGGCATCCCGGAAGCGATTCCTTTGGCGAGAGCCATGATGTCGGGCTTCACCCCGAAGTGCTCCATGGCGAACATCTTTCCGGTTCTTCCCATCCCCGACTGGATCTCGTCTGCGACCAGAAGAATCCCGTATTTTTCAGCCAGCCGGGCGAGTTCCACATGGAACTCAGGGGGCGGAACAATGTATCCGCCTTCCCCTTGGATGGGTTCGACAAATATTGCCGCCACTTCTTCCGGAGGAATGGTGCTGCGGAAAAGGGGGTCTTCTATCCAGGTTACACAGGCTGCTCCGCAAGTGGGATGACAGGCGCCGACCGGGCATCGATAGCAGTTTGGATAGGGCACATGAGTTATACCGGGTACCAGAGGGCTATAGTTCTTCTTCTGAATCACCTTGCTCGCGGTGAGCGAAAGCGCACCCATGGTCCTGCCGTGAAACGCTCCGAAGAAAGCCAGAGTCTGTTCTCTCTTGGTGTGATACCTCGCGAGCTTGAACGCGGCCTCGATAGCCTCCGCCCCGGAGTTGCCATAGAAAACCTTGGCCCCCCCGGGCATTGCTGCCAGTTCCACAAGCTTCTCTGCCAGAGCTATTTGAGGTGAATAATAGAAATCGGTGCCCGACATGTGCAGCAACTTGCCTGCCTGGTCCCTGATCGCTTCCACCACCTTCGGATGACAATGACCGGTGGCCGTTACCGCTATGCCCGAGGTAAAATCAAGGAACCGGTTCCCGTCCACATCGTGGACCCACAGCCCTTTGGCTCTTTCCACAACGAGCGGGTAGATACGGGTGTAGGATGGTGAGACGAATTGTGAATCCAGGCGTATCAGTTCTGCCGCCCTGGGGCCGGGGAGAGAGGTCCTTACAAGGGGTATCGTCATGGCTACTCTCTGATTTGTATAGCAAGGGGCCAAAATTCCAGAAACGCTGATCGAATCCCGTCACAGATATAATATTCGTAAAATGTTTCGCCAGTAAAATAGTTATTCGCACTCCAAATTCCAGACTAAATCGTGTTTTTGACTGCAATAGCAGGGCATTGGCCGCCATCCCCTATGGCAGGGAAAAAAGATGTACTTATATTAGTTGCTCGAAAAAGAGGATATTTTCTTTAAGTATTTATTTTTCTTACTTATTGTACATTCCCGAAATCGATAATTGCTATAAAGAAGGAACCAGTTATGCCCAGAAGAGAGATCGATCTCCCACACCGGGTCGAACACCTTTCGATCCTGGATGAAGCCGGGCAGGTGGACAAGTCCCTCGATCCTCAACTTTCAGAGGATTTGCATGTAAAGCTCTACCGAAGCATGGTGCTGGCCCGGAAATTTGATGAACGCATGCTCATTCTCCAAAGGCAGGGCAAGATCGGAACCTTCGCGCCCATAAAAGGACAGGAAGCGCAGGTTGGCGCCGTGGCGGCGCTGACTCCGCAAGACTGGGTCGTACCTTCCTTCCGTGAAGCCCCCTCCGAAATCTGGCTGGGCAAGGCGCTTGAGAGCATTCTGCTCTTCTACAGCGGCTACAACGAGGGCGGGGCTGTCCCCGAGGATTTGAACACGCTTCCCGTCTCGGTTCCGGTCGGCTCACAAATGCTCCACGCCGCGGGAATTGCCTACGCCATGAAATACCGGAAGGAAAAAACGGTCGTAATGACTTTTTTTGGTGACGGGGCGACCTCCCAGGGGGATTTCCACGAAGCAATGAATTTTGCTTCCGTTTATCAGACCCCAACCATCTTTGTATGCCAGAACAACCACTGGGCCATATCGCTTCCCCGCTCCAAGCAGACACACTCCGGAACCATCGCTCAAAAAGCGCTGGCCTTCGACATCCCCGGAATACAGGTCGACGGCAACGACGTGCTTGCCATCCACCAGGCATCTCTCGATGCAGTGGAGCGAGCGAGGAGCGGCGGCGGCCCCACCCTGATCGAAATGTTGACCTACAGGCTGTCGATGCACACCACCGCTGACGATCCCAAAAAATACCGCTCCGAAGACGAAGTCAGAGAATGGGAAAAACGCGATCCCATACAGCGCCTCGAGATCTATTTACGGGATAAAGGCCTGCTGGACGACCAGGGAGTTCAATCGGTCGCCGATGACATCCAGGCGGAGATACGCGCCGCGGAACAGCGCTGGAGCGAGCAGGTCGAAAAGGGTGTCAACCCGCTGGATATGTTTGATCTCGCCTACGCTGAAATGACGCCTGATCTTGTAGCGCAAAGAGAAGAACTCAAACGGGAACTCGAAGCAAAAAGGAATTCGGTCGAAAAACAGGCGGAGTAAGAGACTGACATCCGCCCGTGAACCGTTTCTTTTCAGGGAGACTATAGCAATGCCCAAGATGAATATGGTTCAGGCCATCAACATGGCCATGCGCCAGGAAATGGCGAAGGACGACCGCGTTATCCTGCTCGGAGAGGATATTGGAATGGACGGCGGGGTGTTCCGCGTAACCGACGGCTTACTTGCTGAATTCGGGTCCACACGGGTGATGGACACACCGCTCGCTGAATCCGCAATCGCCGGATTTGCAATCGGAATGGCTATTTACGGCTTGCGCCCGGTATGTGAAATGCAATTCTCCGGCTTCAGCTATTTTGCCTTTCACCAGATGGAATCTCATGCCGCCAGGATGCGCTTCCGTTCCATGGGCCGGTTCAGCGTGCCGATGGTGATGCGGGCACCCTACGGCGGGGGTGTCAGGGCGCTCGAGCACCATTCGGAGAGCCGCGAAATTTACTGGGCTCACACGCCGGGGCTCAAAATGGTGATCCCGTCGACTCCGAGAAACGCTCGCGCGCTGCTGGTCAGCGCCATTCGCGATCCCGATCCGGTGGTCTTCTATGAGCCCAAGGCCCTTTACCGCGCCTTTCGTGAGGAAGTACCGGAAGAGGAGGAGACTTTTCCTCTCGGAAAATCCCGGATAGCGCTTGAAGGAAAGCATATTACGCTCATATCTTATGGAGCATCGCTCAGACCCGCCCTGGAGGCGGCCTCGGAGCTGTCCAAAGAGGGTGTTCAGTGCGAAGTCATCGATCTTCTTTCCATATCGCCGCTGGATGACACGCTCTTTACCGAATCCATCAAAAAGACCGGGCGTGCCGTAGTCGTTCACGAGGCGCCGCGCACCTTCGGCGCGGGAGCGGAAATTATCGCCCGGATCGTCGAGAAAGCGTTCCTCTACCTGGAGGCGCCAATTCGCAGGGCTACCGGTTTTGACGTGGTGATACCCTATTACCAGCGAGAGCAGGACTACCTGCCCGGAGTATTCAGGATTATGCAGGCAGTTCGCGAAACCCTGGAATTTTAAGCTTTGGAGGTCATGTATGCCGGTCGAATTCAAGCTCCCGGACCTGGGAGAAGGAATCCATGAGGGTGAGATTATTGAAGTTCTTGTTCGCGTCGGCGACAGGGTAGCCGACGGGCAACCGGTATTGATCGTCGAGACCGACAAGGCCACCGCCGAGGTTCCCTCTCCGGTTGATGGTACGGTCAAGGAAATCCGGGTGAAAGCGGGCGATACGATCCACGTCGGCGATGTGCTGATGGTCTTCCTCAAGGAGGGAGAATCCGAACAGGAGGCGAAAGCTCCCCCGGTTTCCAGGACACCCGAGGAAAAACGCGAGACGAGACCGCCTGCGGAAAAGGAAGAAAAAGCGGAGAAGCTCGCCGAAAAGAGCGAGGATACGACCCGGAAGTCCGAAGGCAAGGTAGAACCCGCCAGGCTGCAGGATGCTCCCATCCCAAGCGCTCCCTCCACGCGCAGGATAGCCCGCGAACTGGGTGTAGATCTTCGCCAGGTGGAGCCGAGCGGGCCGGGAGGCCGCGTTACCACGGAGGATGTGCAAAGATTCGCGGAACGCGCAAAACAGCCCGAGACGGCGCCTGCCGAACCCAAAGCTGAAGAAGCTGCGCCCAAGAGGGCCGAACCCCCTCCCCTGCCGCAGTTCGACCAGACCGGTCCCGTCGAACGGATTCCGCTCCGGTCCGTCAGGCGTGCAACAGCACAACATCTTGCCGTTTCCTGGGCGCAGATTCCCCACGTCACCCACAGTGACGTTGCGGATATAACCGAACTCGAGAAATTTCGCCGCAAGCACAAAGAGCAGGTCGAAAAAGAAGGCGGCGCCCTGAGTCCCACGGTCTTCATGCTCAAAGCCGCAGCCGCCGCGCTGAGGGAGTTTCCCCGTTTCAATTCCAGCATCGACATGAGCGCCGAAGAGATCATCGTCAAGCGTTACTACAATATCGGAGTCGCGGTCGATACGGAAAGAGGCCTGATGGTTCCGATCATCCGGGATGTCGACCGGAAGAGCCTCCGGGAACTGGCGATTGAACTCAAAGCCCTGGCTGAAAAGACCCGGCAGGGAAAAGCAAGCGCACAGGACCTTTCGGGCGGAACCTTCACCATCACGAATGTCGGTCCCATGGGCGGCACAGGTTTTTCGCCCATTATAAATCACCCGGAGGTCGCCATTCTGGGAATGGCGCAGGCTCGCATGCAACCGGTAGTCATCGGCAATGAGAACAACTACAAGATCGTCCCACGCCTGATTTTGCCCCTGAACATCACTTTCGATCATCGGGTGCTGGACGGCGCCGAGGCGGCCAGGTTCCTGACGATGATCATCCGGGGCTTTGAAAATCCGGAGAACCTTCTTATGATGATTTAGCTTGAGCAAAAGCCGGTACAGTCAGTTGATTTCCCGCACTCCATTCGGAGCCGAATAGATATGGTTATGGGCGAATTCACTCAGGAGACGGATCTTCTCGTAATAGGCGGGGGTCCGGGCGGTTATGCGGCAGCATTCCGGGCGGCCGATCTCGGTATGGACGTGACCATGGTCAACATGGAACCGAGGCCCGGAGGAGTGTGCCTCTACCGGGGCTGCATCCCCTCGAAGACCCTGCTCTATTCGACGGAATTGCTGCATGACGCTCGCAGGGCAAAGGAGATGGGAATTACTTTCTCCGAGCCCAAAGTGGACATCAACCGGTTGCGCGAGTGGAAGGACAACGTGATCGACAAGCTCGGGAACGGCCTGGTAGAGCTTTCCAAAAGACGGGGCGTTCTGCTGGTACAGGGCAAGGCCATATTTACCGACTCCAGCCATGTGCGGGTTCAAAATGGCGGCGCAAGCCGCATTAAATTCAAACAAGCAATCATCGCAACCGGTTCTTCGCCTCGCCCGGTGGCTGGCGCTCAATTCAAACCGGGCAGCCGCATCATGGATTCGACCGGCGCACTCGAACTCCCCGACATTCCCGAACGGCTTCTCGTTGTCGGCGGCGGCTATGTAGGTCTTGAAATCGGCTCGGTCTACGCCTCGCTCGGAAGCAGGGTGACCCTGGTGGAATTCAACGGACGGCTGATGAGGGGCATCGACTCGGATCTTGCCAAGCCCCTTCTCACAAGGCTCAACGACCTTTTCGACGCAATCCATTACCATACCGGCGTCACTTCGCTCGCTGAGGACGAAAGCGGGGTAGATGTAACCTTCGAGGGCGAAATCGAAAACAAGCAGCAACGCTTCGATCGCGTGCTCGTCTCAATCGGAAGGTCCCCCAATTCCCAGGGACTCGGGCTGGAAAAGACAAAGGTCAAGGTAAACGACCGCGGATTCATTGTCGTTGATGAACAGAGGCGCACGACGGATGAAAACATCTTTGCCGCAGGCGACGTTGTCGGCGGAGCGATGCTCGCCCACAAGGCAATGCACGAAGGCAAGATAGCCGCCGAAGTCGCCGCTGGACTGCCCTCCTCCTATGACTTTCGCACAGTGCCCTCGGTTGTGTATACCGATCCCCAGATTGCTGTATGCGGCTTGAGCGAGGAAGAGGCGAAGAGTCGCAATCAAAAGGTAAGGATATCCCGTTTTCCCTGGGCTGCTTCAGGCAGGGCGGTTTCCATGGGCGCCGCCGGACTGACCAAGATGATTATCGATCCGGACTCGGGAATTATCCTGGGGGTCGGCATTGTTGGACGGGAAGCCGGCGAAATGATTTCCGAGGGCGTATTTGCAATCGAGATGGGAGCACTTGCTGAAGACCTGGCTCTTTCAATGCATCCTCATCCAACCCTGTCCGAGGCCGAAGGAGAAGCCGCCGAGGCATTTCTCGGCAGTTCAACCCACATCCTTCCTCAAAGGAGAATCTGATGAAGGGAAACGATGCTATTATTGCAAAACTCAACGAGCTTCTTGCAGACGAACTGACAGCGATCAATCAATACATGGTCCATTCGGAAATGTGTGACAACTGGGGCTACGAGCGGTTGCACAAAGCCAGTGAAAAACGTGCGATCGACGAAATGAAGCACGCCGAAAAACTCATTGCGCGTATCCTCTTTCTCGAAGGAAGGCCGATAGTGAGCAACCTGAACAAGATCAACATCGGCGCCGACGTCGAGAACCAGCACAAGAACGACATGGCGTCCGAGGCAGACGCCATCAGGGATTACAACGCCGGGATCAAGCTGGCCATGGAACTCGGAGACAACGGCACCCGGGAACTGCTGGACTCCATATTGAAGGATGAAGAGGCCCACATTGACTTCCTCGAAGCTCAACTCGACCAGATAAAGCAAATGGGAGCAGCGAACTACCTGGTGGAGCAGATTGACTAGGATCGGGCGGCGTGGAGACAATGGATACCCTCACCTGCAGATTCTGCCGGCTCGGGCAGATAGACTACCTGGAGGCGTGGGCGCTTCAGAAGGCTCTCGCTGAATCTGTCGCCGCCGGTGATACCGATATCCTTCTGCTCCTTGAGCATCCTCCCACTTATACCCTTGGCGCCCGTGGGGGCGAGGCCAATTTGCTGGTTCCGCGGGATGTCCTGGAATCTCAGGGTCTTGCCGTATACAACACGGATCGGGGAGGAAACGTGACATTTCACGGACCGGGGCAGCTTGTCGGATATCCGATCTTCAATCTCAGAAAACTTAGCATCGGAATCCGGCAATACCTTCGATGTCTGGAGGAAGTCCTTATTCAGGCTCTTGAAGGCTTCGGTCTTTCTTCGGACAGATGCGAGGGATATACCGGGGTGTGGGCAGGTGAGGAAAAAGTCGCCGCCATCGGGGTAAAAGTCACTGCCAAAAGAATCACGCAGCATGGTTTTGCACTTAACGTGAACACCGATCTCAGCTATTTCAGCCGGATAATTCCCTGCGGAATTTCCGACAGGGGGGTGACCACCCTTTCGCGTCTGCTTGAAAGGGCGGTTACACCGGCTGAGGCTGCCGACCCAATCGTAAAGGCCTTTTCGTCCGTCTTCGCCATGGAGATGGTAGAAGTCCCGGCGCCGCCTGGTATGGAGGCGCTCATGTCTCCGGAACAGCTTCGTTGCGTAAATCACTGAGCAGAGGCTTGTGCTCACAGCATCTGAACCGGTTTGCTTTGCATTAGGAAATCACCACATGAGAGAACAGCCACCCAAAGGAGGCGGAACGATCCTTCGGAAACCCTCGTGGATACGAGTTCGAATCCCGTCTGGCGAGAAATTCCTTGAAGTGCGTGATCTGGTGAAAGAAAAAGGCCTTCATACCGTCTGCGCGGAAGCACGCTGCCCCAACCTTGGCGAATGTTGGGGAAAGGGAACGGCGACGTTTCTTATACTGGGGAATACCTGCACGCGAGACTGCGGCTTCTGCGGAGTCAAGACGGGAAAACCGGCAGCGCCGACCCCCCTGGAGCCGCAGGAAGTTGCACATGCCATATCCATTATGAAACTGAAACATGCGGTGATAACCTCTGTTACTAGAGATGACCTGCCTGATGGCGGCGCTGCGCATTTTGCCCGAACTGTTCGAGCAATCCGGGAGGCAGTCCCCGATTGCAGTATCGAGGTACTGGTCCCGGATTTTCAAGCCAATCATCTTTCCATCGCCGCCGTGCTCGACGCAGAGCCGGTGATATTCGGCCACAACATAGAGACAGTTCCCCGGCTCTATCCCGAGGTGAGAGCACAAGCCGACTACATTCGCTCTCTGGAGGTCCTCAGCGCCGCAAAAAACCTGCGCCCCTCCACCCTGATCAAATCAGGCATCATGGTGGGCCTCGGTGAAACACGAGCTGAAATCAAAGAGGTCATGATTGATTTAACGGAAGCCGGCTGTGATATTCTGACCATCGGCCAGTATCTGAGTCCCGGCGCCTCGCACTTACCGGTCCTCCGCTATTATCCCCCGGATGAATTCGACGAACTCAAGGAGTTGGGTTTGGAACTCGGTTTCAAATGGGTCGAGTCGGGTCCGTTCGTTCGCAGCTCCTATCATGCGGAGACTCAGGCGATGCATACCAGGATCGCCGCCTCGGGCGTTTTTCCGGGAAAGACCGCTTTTCATTCGGCAAAGGTTGGGGAAGATGAACGAAGATGAGACAATCCGCATTCCGATTGAAGACTTCATTGACCTGCATACCTTCCGGCCCGGAGAGGTGAAAGAACTTCTGCAGGACTATCTGCAGGAGGCCGCGGAGAAAGGCTTTAAAGAAGTGCGGATAATTCACGGCAAGGGGACTGGAGCGCTACGAAGGACTGTCCAATCGGTTCTCGAAAAACATCCTCTGGTTGCTTCCTTCAAAGATGCCGGACACGGCGCCGGCGGCTGGGGCGCCACCATTGCGGTGCTCAGACAAAAGGAAAAGAAGCGATAAGCACCCTGCGATCTCCCCTGAGACACGCTATAATCAATTCGCGTACCTAACCGCACCAACTGTCTCCCCCGGTCTCAGGCGCCTCCACATTTCATCATTTCTGATTTTTACCCTCTTGTATTAGCGGCGGAATTCCGATTTCTGCAAGGGAACTCCTGAAGATTCAAACAATTTTATGGCCAGGGTTTCCAAAACTCTAAGAATAATGTATTGTCCTGCAATTTCCTGGAGACTGGAGACATCTCATGAACATCTTTATTTCAGGTTCCCTTGCATATGACCGGATCATGGACTTCCCGGGGCATTTTGCCGATCATATTCTGCCCGATAAAATCCATGTTCTCAATGTCTGCTTCAATATAAACGGTCTCGTGGAGAAGTTCGGGGGCACGGCGGGAAATATTGCCTACAGCCTCGCCACCCTCGGGGAAAGTCCCTACATTGTCGCCACATCTGGTTTGGACTTCTCTCGCTATGAAAAATGGCTGGTCAGGAATAATCTGCCTACGAAATATATCAAACGGATCGACGGTGTCTTTACCGCAGGCGCCTACATCACCACGGATCTCGACGATAACCAGATAACCGCGTTCAACCCCGGCGCCATGGCCTATGAGGCCGACCTGCCCTCTCTCACCGATGGAAACACCCCGGCTGTGGTGTTTATCGGGCCTGGCAACAAGACGGATATGATGAATTTTGCGGAGAAGGCAAGAGCCGCCGGCGCCCCTTTCTTTTTCGACCCCGGCCAGAGCCTGAATATCTGGAACGGCCCGGACCTGCGCGAAGCAGTCGCCGGGGCGCTTTGTTTTATCTCCAATGACTATGAACTCGCACTCTTCCTGCAGATGACCAAATGGACCATGAACGATCTCTACAAAACCGTGGAAATCGTTATCACCACCAGGGGTCATGAAGGCGCCGTACTCGACCAGAAAGGAGACAAGCTGCTGATTCCCGCGGTACCCGTCAAGAACGTCCTTGATCCAACAGGAGCAGGCGACGCCTTCCGCGCCGGAATACTCAAGGCTCTTAAACTTGACCTCCCCTGGGACATAGCATGCCAGATGGGCGTTACCGTCGCTTCTTTTTCGATTGAACACTACGGCACACAAGAACACAGTGTAGGCTGGAACACCTTTTGCGACAGATATTCCAGTGTATTTGGAGCGCTGGTCTGCTGATTGGCGATTTATCCCCGCCACGCTGTGACTATGAATACCGGATTCAGGGCCTCCAGGCGGAGGTCCTTTCCGGTTGGCGCCGACCGGCTCACCTGCAGGTGAGTCACGCTTGACTCGAACCCTCGCTTTTTCCAGAACGATTTAACCCTGTTCAACGTCTCCAGCAAAACGATAGTCTGTACTACTCTGCCTCCAGGAAGAAGTCTTCGTGCCGCTTCTTCCAAGACCTCGTCCAGGTCGTCGCCGCTTCCTCCAATAAACACACGGTGAGGGTCAGAAAAGCCCTTGAGAGCAACGGAAGCCTCCGAGCACACCGCTTCAATGCAGGATAGCCCGAATTTTTCGATATTCCTGCACAATTTCAAGTATCGGGACTTATTCTTCTCGACAGCCAGCACGCGCTTCAATGGGGTGATCCTTGCCGCTTCAATCGACACCGACCCGGTTCCGGCGCCGATGTCCCACATGATCAGGCCCGGCTCGAGTCCGAGCAGCGCCAGGGCAACCGCACGCACTTCCATTTTGGTTATCATTCCGGCATCACGTTCAAAAGCCTCTTCGTAAAAACCGAAAACCCGGTCTGAAACCTTATCGGATTGTTCTATTTTGCCTTCCGGCTCACCCGGCAGGATCAGCACAATATTGAGCAGAGAGAATGTCTCGGCTAAGGTTTCTTCCGGGGTAAGGGAACGAATTCTCGCGGAATCCGCGCCGAGTTCCTCCCCAACGATGAGCAGGCAGGACGACCTGCCACGGTCGATGAGTTCGCGGGCGATCCAGCCGGGAGTATGGGAAGGATCAGTGAGGATGGCTACCTTCCTGCCCTTGTCAAGACAATCGAGCAGCCGGTCCATTCGATTGAGCTTCTCCCGTCCGTGAAAGCTGACGCATTCGATTCCTCCCCACGGCTCACGAATCCGCGCGCACAGAGTCTGAAGACTTGTCACACCGGGCACAATAAACAGCCCGTTCATGCCGAAGGCCTTGCCCAGCGCTTTGCCGATCCCGAAAAAAAGAGGATCTCCCGAAGCAAGTACAGCCGTCCGATGGGTTCGAGAAAGGCTTCCAATTTCCTTGATTCCCTCAGCAAGAGGAGACTTGAGTGCAACTTTCCTTCCGGTATAATCCGGGAAGAACTCCAGATGCCGCTTCCCGCCGACAAGGATCTCCGATGCCGTTATCCATTCGAGCGCCTCGGCGCTGAGGCTTCGAGGCCCCGCGCCCAGCCCGATTACCGCAATAAGCGGCGGGTCCCACTCACTTGGTTTCAGGTCGTTTTTGAAAGTATTCATTCCACATCCGCAAGCAATTCGCCGTTGAAATCGAAGAGAAGCACGCGAACCTCTATCCCCTCTCCCGCCAGTCCAGCAGACTGAGTACGCGCATGCTCGGCCACCGCACGGACTATGTCATTTCTGCCCGCGAACTGCAGCATTTCAAGAGCATGACGCGCTGTATTGGCCGCTGCCAGTTGCAGGCAGAAATCCCTTTCGCATCCGAACTCTTCGGCTATGCGGGCCAGGAACCGCAGTTCCATGGGGATAGAATGAGCGTGCGTGTAGGGATGGCCCTGGGCCATTTTTACCGCCTTGCCGAAGAAAACGCTGTGGATTATCCATTTGAATCCGAAACCGCGCGACTCCTTGACGGCGAATGCGAAGAAATCGGCAATCTGGATGAAAGCTTCGGCTGGCAAGCCGGGGAGTTCTTTTCTAGCGAAACGTTCGCTTTTTCCGCCCGTGCTCAGAACGACCGAGCCGCATCCGCAGGAGGCGGCAACCGATAGCGCCGCCTGGATGGTCTCCTGGTAGGCCTGGTGCGAGAAGGGTTTGACGATTCCGGTAGTCCCGAGGATAGAAATCCCGCCGACTATCCCGAGGCGGGGATTGAGTGTATGGCGTGCGAGTTCTTCGCCCCTGGGCGCCTCGATTTCGACAGCAATGCAACAGCCATGCGGCAGAGATTGTACTTCTTCGGAGACCCGGCTGAAAGGGATGAAAATAGTCCGCTCCGAAGCCGGCTCACATTCCGCGCCAAAGAGTCCGTTCTCAAATCCGTTCGAGAGTTCCCGTTGCAGGTTATCTACAAGCATTTGCCTTGGGACTGGGTTGACGGCAGGCTCTCCAGGCGCAATCGGAAGACCTGCCTTTGTGACGATCCCAACTCCCCTGCCCGCGGTCAGCAGTATACCCTCACCGTTCCTCTTCCGCTTCATGGGACCGACGGAGCATCCCCGCAGAATCCTGACCTGCGCCCTTATTTCCGCTCCATGGGTGATGTCCGGATCATCTCCGCCGTCCTTTGTCACCGCTGCGATACAGGTCTTTCCTTCGATGCGGCACCAGTCGATCCTGACGGGCAGGTAGATTCCGGAAGGCAGCCGGACTGCTACGACACCGGGAGCAACCCCGGCTGTCAGGCGCCGAAGCGCGGCCAGAGCGGCGGCAACCGCGGCAGTGCCCGTACTGAATCCCCTCCGCAGCCTGCCCCGCCTCTTCCCGGAAGAATGAGCATCTCTCATAATTACCTCGGATTCACTTTCCCAGACAATGCCGGGTGGAGAGCGGAAGCAAGCTGTTCTACCGCATCGACACAGCGAGGGCCCGGACGTGAAAACAAAAATTCATCGACAAACAGGACCTTCCCCTGCTGCACACATTTCAGCCGATCGAAATGAGCCCTCTTCTCGGGCGGGATGGGTGTCTTGTTCATGGGCCCCTGCTGTACTATGTAGTAGTCCGGGTTCTCAAACAGAAGCGCCTCCAGGTTATATTGCACAATGCTTTTATCTACTCTCAGCGCGTTCTCGGCCCCGGCGGCATGGATTATCTCATGCACGATCGATCCACGGCCCGCCCCGGTAAGCGGTTCTGCACGTATCTCAAAAAAAACCCTGGGCCTGCTTTCTGTTTTGAGCAGGCTCTCGCTCACGGCTTCAAGCCTTTTTGCGAGAGAGGCCGCGAAAGCCGCGGCCTCGGTACTCTTTCCCGTGAGGGCGCCCAGTCTTTCAATGACAGAGAAAATATCCTGGAAACTCTTCGGAGAAAAAACCGCAACCGGGATTCCCGACTCCAGCAGGCGGGATATCTCGGGAGTTTCCTCCCTTCTGCTGGCGCTCTGGATGACCAGGTCAGGTTTCAACCCCAGGATCGTCTCCACATTCGGGCGCATGTGCGTTCCGACCGAAGGGCGCCGCGCCAGTTCAGGCGGGAATGTATCCGCCTGGGTACGTGCTACAACCCAGGCGCCGGCATCGATAGAAAAGAGCATTTCCGCGAATGCTCCGTACAATGGGATGATGCGGCGTGCAGGTTCCGCCAGCGTTATTTTCTGACCGAGATCGTCAGTTATTTCAACACACTCTGCATCCGTCCTCAAAACAAGAGAGGTAAGCGAGAAAAAAAACAGGAATAGGAGGCAAAACCGCGACGCGGGAATAAACTGTGGGCATTCCGGACTTGCGCTTTGTCGCCTTACTCTTAACATCTGACTTCACCTCAGGGTAAAAAGAAGACCTGTTTCTTCCCCTCGCCGCCAATTTCCTGAACCATCACTCGGGTTTGGTAGATGTCCTCCAGGACCTCGGGTGTGAGCACTTCACCGGTTGGCCCTTCCGCCGCGATGTTCCCCTCCTTCAGAAAGATGATTCTCCGGCAAAACAGGGCAGCCAGGTTTATATCATGCAAAACTGCCATCACCGTGAGGCTCTCCTCCCGGTTCAGACTCTCCAGCACCTTGAAGATCTGGAGCTTGCGATGAATGTCCATGGCTGAAGTGGCTTCATCCAGGAGCAAGACCGGAGTCTGCTGGGAGAGCGACTTGGCCATGAGCACCCGCTGCTTCTCGCCACCGCTGACGGCGCTGATGAGGCGCTCTGCAAGAGAGGCGGTATCGGTCAGCACAAGGGCCTTCTCCACCGCTTCATGATCGGCGACGCTGTCCAGGCGCCAGCGCTTCTGGTGCGGGTACCGGCCCATTGCAACCACTTCCCTGCAGGAAAAGGGGAACCGCATGTCGCTTTCCTGGTTGAGAACCGCCAGCCTTCGCGCCCGCTCCTTGAGTCCAAGTCTGTGGAGATCGGCCCCATGTATCTCGATTTTTCCGGCACGGGCAGCGATCACTCCACTGAGCGCAAGCACGAGTGTCGATTTCCCTGAGCCGTTGGGACCCAGGATGCCTACGAACTCCCCACTCTTCACGGAGAAGGATAAGCCTTTGAGCACTTCGGGTCCGGAATAACCGCACCGAAGGCCGGACACGCTTACTGCAGGCGGAGTTGTTGTTTTCGGCGCAGAAGAAGATAACAAAAAAACGGCCCTCCGATAATTGCGGTGACTACGCCCACCGGGATTTCGGCCCCGCCGGGAAGAAGGCTCCTGGCGATGGAGTCGGACACCAGGACGAGAAAACCTCCGGAAAGAATAGAGGCCGGAATCAATACCCGGTGCCGCGGCCCGAGCGCCAGCCGGGCAAGATGAGGGATAACCAGTCCGACAAAGCCGATAATACCGCTCACGGCGACCGCAGCGGCGGTGATAAGAGAGGCTGCAATCAGCAATAGGAATCTTACTCTTTGAACATTCACTCCGAGTTGCTGGGCCTGAACGTCGCCCAGGCTCAACAAGTCCAGTTCACGGGTATAACAAAGAATTACAATCCCTCCCGCCGTAATGTACGGAAGTACAAGCAGCACATGCGTCCAGCTCTTCCCGGAAAGGCTCCCCATAATCCAGAATACGATAGTGGAGACAGACTCTTCATTGAGGCTCTTGAGAAGAGAGATCATGGCGGAAAGAAAAGTGGAGACGATTATTCCGGCAAGCACAATGGTCACAACGTGAATGCGCCCGTCGACGCTTCCCAGCAGGTAGACGAGATAGAGAGCGAGAAGTGAACCAAGGAAAGCAGCCCCCGGAAGGGAGCTTACCCCGAGAAAATGAATGCTCCCGACACCGAGGAGAATGGCAAGGGAGGCCCCGAAGGCGGCCCCGGTGGAAATCCCCAGGGTGAACGGGTCTGCAAGCGGATTGAGCAGCACCCCCTGGTAGACTGTCCCGGCGAGTCCGAGCGCACCGCCGATGATGAGGGCCAGAACGATTCTCGCAAGCCTGACGTGCAGGACAATATACCTTACCGTGTCGTCTGCTGCTGCAGCATTATCGGGAAAGAGGGGTAAGAGCCATAGTCTCAGGATGGCGTCATAGGATGTCTGGAAGGAACCCAAGCCGGAGCTTATAAAAGCGGCGCATCCAATCAGCAGAAGGAATCCGGCCCATATAAGCAGGCGCAGGGACAAAACGCAGGCCCACAGGCGAGAACAGCTTCCGGAACTGGCAGGTGCATGCAGACTCATTTGACGTTTCGGTAAATAGTATGGTGCTCTAAAAGGATTGGCGCCAACCGGCGGATAAAAACCGTGATAATAGTCTCCTTCCTGCGCCGCAGCGTCTACTTCTCCATGCCGTTTTTCTTGATGATCACCAGCGACAGGTAATGGGGCTGTTCCATCTTGACCAGTTTATCGAAATCGCGTTCGACGATTTCCCCCTCCAACCCGCACCGGCTGACAAAGCAACAGCGATCCTCCAGCCCCTCTTCTTTTATCTGCGAAAGGATCTGCGGAAATCGCCTGTAAGTCTTCATCAAGACCACATTCTCAGCAACATCCACAGCCTCTTTGAGACGGCTCTCTCCCTTGGCCATGGACATGATCGTCATCGCCTCCTCGCCTTCGGCGAGCGGCAGGCAGGCACAAGCGGCGGCAGCCTGAAAAGAAGTGATACCGGGAATGATCGAGATCTTCGCCTCGGGAAGTTTTGCCGTGATCTTACGCATTATGTAAATGAAGGTGCTAAACGTGAGAGGATCGCCCAGCGTAAGGAAGGCAACGTTTTTTCCCTGCCGCAGAATCTGCACTATCGTCTCGCAGTTAGCCTGCCATGCATCCTCAAGGTGCTCAGGATTATAAGTCATCGGGAAGGCAAGGTGATCGACGGGCGTCCCCGGCGGAAGGTGTCCCGCCACAATACTCTCCGCAAGGCTGTAATCATTCTTGCTCGAAGAAGCGGCAAAGACATGCGAAACTTCCTTCAGGATTTTCACGGCTTTCAACGTAAGCAGGTCCGGATCACCCGGTCCGACACCGACGCCATACAATGTGCCCAGCATAAAATTATCCTCTGCGGTAAGGCCGAAATGGTTACGGAAATCGTCTGCCCTGACCTGTCAGACCCGATTGTTGACTTTCGAGAGTTCCAGAAGCGCGTGAACTATGGCTACCGCGACGGGACTCCCGCCTTTTCTGCCCAAAACCGTAATAGACGATTGCGCTTCCATCTCCCAGAGAGCAGCCTTCGACTCTTCCGCCTGCACGAATCCCACCGGGACGCCAATGACCAGCGCGGGCCGAATGCCTTCTTCTTCAATGAGGCGAATGACTTCATGGAGCGCCGTAGGAGCATTTCCGATTGCGACGACAGATCCATCGAGTCCGGCCGCACAGCTTCGGAACGCGGCAAGAGTGCGGGTTACTCCGGTTCTCTCGGCGATTTCATGGCATTCCCCGTTTTCAGCGGGGCAGACAACTTCGTTATTGAACCAATCGAGTCGCCATGGAGAGAGTCCAACACGCACCATGCGGGTGTCCGTGTAGATAGAGGCCCCACTCCTGAGCGCCTGCACCCCGGATGCTATTGCATCCTTGCCGAAGCTAAGCCGCTGAGCATAATCGAAATCCCCGGTGGTGTGGATAACACGCCGTATTACCTGCCACTGATCGGAGGGGAAGCGATGCTCTCCCATCTCTTCATCGATGATTCGAAAACTCTCCTGCTCGATATCCCGGCCTGCCTTCACCAGCCCCGTTCGGTCACCTGCCGATCTTTTGGGAAACTGCAATATCACTGTATATCCGCCTCTTATATTTATCTTTGAAAATCAAGCCCTTAAACAAAAAAATCCTTGAACCCATTACTATGGGAATTCAAGGACTGCACCCAGCTCAACTTGATCCTCTCTTGTCAGGGAATGACCTCGTCCCCCGAAACAAAGATTTGTTCGAGAACCCCTGTGAATTCAGGCAGGTTTTCTGGCTCACGGATCGCTCTACTCACCATTCCTTCCCGGCCGACTTCTGCACGGCCAGTGGACAACATGGATTTCGTCCCCGTTTACAGCGGCGGGACCGCGACGGTTTTTCACCGTCTTCCCTTTTAAACCCGGTAAACTTCAGGATACCTGAATCCTTCTGATTTCAAAGAACTTGAAGATTTGCTATTATATACCGGCAAAAAGCTCCGGGTTGCCGGACAATGATTGCTTTTCACTTTCGCCCGGCATTTGCCCTATCTCTATCCGATTTGTGCGGGGAGGTCAATCTTTATGAGCTTCCGCACAAATTTCATCTTTCGGACGAACCTTGATCAGTGTGGTAATACCCACCTTCAATCGTGCAGCATTTCTCGTGGAGGCTGTCCGATCCGTTCTAAGGCAGATAGATGTTCGCGAGGAATACGAGATCCTCGTCGTTGACGATGGTTCAAGCGAGGACATTCGCGGCGCCCTTGGCTGCCTGCCTGGACAAATTCGCTACCTGCGCCAGAACCATCGCGGCGTCAGCGCGGCCAGAAATCACGGAATCGCCAAAGCCCGCGGCGAATGGATCGCTCTGCTCGATTCCGACGACCTGTGGTTTCCGGGAAAACTCTCAGCGCAGATGCGGTATCTATCCGAGAACCCGGGAATGCTGCTCTGCCAGACCGAAGAGATCTGGATTCGAAACGGCAGGCGCCTCAATCCGAAAAAATATCACAAGAAACCGCACGGACACTGCTTCCCGCTCCTTCTTGAAAGGTGCCTGGTAAGCCCGTCGGCTGTGGTTATCCACCGCGCTCTTTTTGAATCGGTCGGTATGTTCGATGAAACACTGCCCGCATGCGAAGATTATGACCTCTGGCTCAGAATCGGCCATCGCTTCCCGTTGGGACTGCTCGAAAAGCCTCTGACAATAAAACGCGGCGGACATCCGGACCAACTCTCGGCCACTGTTCCTGCACTTGACCGATTCCGCATCACTGCAATTGCGAATCTACTTCGGAGCGCATCGCTGACGCCCGAGCAAATTCGTGCCGCAGCTCAGGCACTGGCAATCAAGTCGAAAATTTATGCCGCCGGCTGCCGCAAGAGGGGAAAGACTGACGAGGCTCAAGAAGTGGAAATGTTAACGGAATCCGTCATGCAAAGTCTTCCCTCCACAAGCCGTTAGCGGACTCGGCGCTGAAATATTATGAAATTCCGGGACCGAATTGTCGTGACCTTTCAGTCGCCATACCTGCATGGGTCAAATTGCTTGCGTTTCTTAATCCCCTTTTTCTATAATGTCACTGCAGTCGGGCATTGCACAAAGCAACCCGTAATCCACTGACAGCAAGAAAGGAGTTGACATGCTTTTCCTGGCCATATTCAGCTACTCACCGGAAGACCGGAATCTGGTAATCGAACGAGGAATGGGTTCATCCGAGAAACTTGCCGGCGTAACGATTAAGGGTGAATGGTTCGACATCTCGGGCCACCGTGTTTTCCGGCTCTTTGAGGCCGAGGACGAGGTGCATCTTGCCGCCTCCATTTACGGCTGGACCGACCTGGGAGTAGCGGAAATCATACCCGTCATGGGAACTGAAAAGGCTTTGAAGCTTCTGAAAAGGATCGGAAAGAAATCCTGACGCAAATTTAATAGGACTTTTTACGGCGCGCGTGAGCTTAAAAGGGAAGCCGGTGGGAATCCGGCGCGTTTGGCCGGCGCTGTGAGCGGGGATGAAACCCGGTACATGCCACTTTCCCGGGTCTATGACGGGGAGGGAAGGCCCGGGCAGTAAATTGATCCGCGAGCCAGAAGACCTGCCGTAAAGGAATCGTGCCGCACGGGTACGGGCGTACGGTTGCTGACGCCATTAAGGCAATCCTCCCGACATGCTTCATCAGGGGTCGGGGGGATTTTTCTTTTTTTATATCGGAGGAAATGATGAAGGAACTCAAAGAGTTGACAGCTCGCATCGAACCCGCGGACAACACTATCAAAGAGCAGGCGTGGGAGCGGCTCCATTCCCAGATACGTCCGAGAGACTCACTTGGGGAACTCGAAAACATCGCTGCCCGCCTGGCGGCAATGAGGCGGACGCTGTCAGTTGACCTGAGCCGCAAGATTCTTTTTGTGATGGCAGGCGACCACGGGATTGCCGCTGAAGGGGTCAGCGCATACCCGCAGGAGGTGACCTCCCAAATGGTCTACAGCTTCACGCGCGGATGGGCATCCATAAACGTTCTCGCAAAACATGCCGGGGCTGCCGTAAAGGTCGTGGACTGCGGGGTAGCTTCGGAAATACCACGGGAATGGGATGTGGTGCGGGAGAAGGTCGGATTCGGGACCGCTTCCATCGCGGCGGGCCCAGCCATGTCCAGAGAGGAGGCTCTACGCGGTATAACAATGGGTGCGCGCCTGGTGGAGGATGCGTGCCGGGATGGCTTCCAGCTTATCGGCACCGGCGACATGGGTATAGGCAACACAACGCCCTCTACTGCAATCATCTGTGCTCTGAGCGGCAAGTCCCCCGAACAGGTTACGGGCAGGGGCACCGGTATAGGCGATGAAGCCTTCGGCAGAAAAGTCGCCGTCATAGAGAGGGCTCTCAGAGTCAACAAGCCCGATCCCCTTGATCCGGTCGATGTTTTATCCAAGGTGGGCGGCTATGAAATAGCCGGACTGGCAGGAGCAATCCTGGGCGCTGCCGCAGCCAAAACGCCCATCATATGCGATGGACTTATCGCTACTGCGGGGGCACTGATTGCCTGCCGGATCTGTCCCGCGAGCACCGACTACCTTTTCGTCTCCCACCAAAGCATAGAACCCGGGCATCTTGCAATGTGCTCCCTGATCGGCCTCCATCCCATCCTGAACCTGAGCATGCGCCTTGGAGAAGGAACAGGGGCCGCCCTTGCCATGAACATCGTCGATGCGGCATCGAAGGTGCTGGTTGAATGCAGGACATTTGCCGAGGCAGGAGTGACCGATACCGGGCGTTGAATCGATTTTCGCCTATGTAAGGAGGCCGGGAATACATATAATGGTAAATGGAGCCTGAAAATAATTCGTAACTGGAGGGAGTGTCACTATGGCGACTGTCATGCCCGAGGGCGAAGCAATTCGCAATGCGATAAAATGGATATCCGCCGAGATGCAGGAACATCCGGAAACGCCTGCCCAGAAGCTCATCAACCAGGCGATTTCACGCTTCGACCTGTCCCCACGGGACAGTGATTTCCTGATATCGTTCTATAAACAGGCGGGCGGCTCTTCTGCAGGTTGAGAGACCAAAATCTCAGATTCCGGCTTGAACGAGGTCATGCAGGCGGATTATTCCGCTCACTTTGTCTTTGGAATCCAGGACCGGAATGACCGAAATCTGTGAGGGGCGATTCTCCATCAGGCTGAGCGCTTCAGCCGCCATTCGGTGCTCATGAATCACAACTGGATTGGCGGTCATCAATTCATCGATTTTCAGGTTCAGCATATCCTCATGCTGCAGCACAGCCCTGCGCAGATCTCCGTCTGTAAAAATTCCCATCAGTTCACCCGTGGCGGAGACCACGATCACGGCGCCCATGTTCTTGCCGGTCAGTGTTATGAGGGCCTGACGCATCAGCGTGCCACTCTCCACGAGGGGTAAATCATCTCCCGAATACATCAGGTCTTTGACCCGGAACAGAAGTCTGCGCCCAAGGGCGCCTGAAGGATGCAGCCGGCTGAAATCTTCCCGGGAAAAGCCTTTCATAGTGAGAACGCTCGCAGCAAGCGCGTCCCCGACTACCATCGCAACGGTCGTACTGCTCGTAGGAGCGAGGTTCAAAGGACATGCTTCGGTCTCAACGCCCGCATCCAGGAAGACATCACAGTCCCTGGCAAGCGTGGAATTACGGGAACCGACTATACCTATGGTCCTGAGTCCGAATCGTTTGAAAATGCTCAAAAACTGCAGCACCTCGGGGGTTTCGCCGCTGTTGCTGAGAAGCAATCCCAGATCCCCGCGCTGTATGATGCCCAGGTCCCCGTGCATGGCCTCAACGGGATGGAGGAATATCGCCGGAGTACCCGTACTGGAGAGAGTAGCGGCTATCTTACTTGCGATTATTCCGGACTTTCCCAACCCGGTTGCAATCACTTTGCCCCGCATTTGAATCAGGGCCGCCACCGCAGTCTCAAACTCCGCGCCTATCCTGGAATAGAGACTTTCGAGGGCGGAGATCTCCTTCCGAATGACCTCCCGCGCCAGACTGCTGCACGAAACGAGAGCAACCTCTCGATTCTCGTTGCGCTGGAGAGAGCTGAAGTACATGTTGCTGGCCATATAGCTATCTATCCCAATCAGGCTTTTGAGTTCAAAAAATTTCTGAGACTATACTGAACATTGTTGATTTTAAGCTTCTTTCGAATGTTCTTTCGATGCGTTCTCACCGTGCTCTCGGAAATATGCAACTGCCTGGCGATTTCCTCGGTGGTGACACCGTTTTTAATAAGAGACGCGATCCGGAGTTCAGTAAAGGAAAGCACGGCGGCTATTCTTGAGTCCATAGCAAAGCCCGAAGTCAGATCCTCGATCTGCATCACCAGCATGTCGAGTTGTCCCTCGTACCGGACAAGGTTCCTGTCTTTCCTGAGCCTGTCGACAATCGGTATTATGAGGTTTCTCAGTTTCAGGGCGATTCTCTTCTCTACCTCTTCCCGTTCACGCTCGATATTTTGGGCAAAGATTGAAAGCGCCCGATTGGTATCCCTCAGTTGCGAGTTGAGACTTTCCAGCCGCTGTTTGTGAGCAAGGAGTTCAGAGCGGCTTTGCTTGAGGTCGTCCACCAGTTTTTTGAATTCTCTTTCGTTTTGAAGAGACTTCAAAGCGCGCAATATCGAATGCTGAAGAAGATCGTTCTGAAAGGGCTTTTCCAGAAGGTCAAAGGCGCCCAGTTTGAGGGCTCGTATTGCGGTGTCTTTATCTGCGAATCCGCTGATAACGATTATCTTGACGCCATGCGTATTCTCGTCGATCTGTGGGATAAGGTCCAAGCCACAGGTGTCCGAAATAAAAACATCCAGCAGAATCACATCGCAGTTATTCTCCCGGATGCGTGATAAAGCCGCCTCCGGACGCGTATACCCTTCAGCGGTGAGTCCCCAGGAGGCTATCAACTCGACAAGATTCCGGCAAAGAGAATCATCGTCATCGACGATCACTATCCGGGCATTGCTGAAAGCTTCCATCTCGTCCACTTTCACAGATTCCTCCGGAGCGGGTCAAAAATCATCAATGAGCTCAGCATGAAAGAGCAGGGAAATGCGCTGCACGCAAAACAGGCGAAATTCACATCGAAAAAGACCTCTCGCCTCTTCTTTCCCTCAGGGTACACTGTTACCAAAAAGCTATACAAATTGCAATAAATTCGCTATTTACCCGAAAATGGTATATGTAGCGTAGTTGATCATTCTTCCGATTTGGTAAGAAGATTATTGTCGCCGGAAATCAAACGCCGGCTAAAGGATTATATTCATCCTGCTCCGCCGGAGTCTGCATGCTCCGGCTCTGCTGCTATCCCAATCGAGGTGGAACGAAACAATAATGGCCAGAGTGCTCATCATCGAATACGATCAGGCTTGGCACTCCACTGCATCAGCGGGTCTGAATGCACACAAAATAGAATTCTCTCCAGCTCTTCACGATTCCTTCAAGAAGCTGGAGAAAGAGGCCTACGATGTAGTGATAGTTACACTGGAGACCAATCTTGTGGAGAGTATCCGCAATCTCAAGGAGAAGTTGCCATACACCCCTCTTCTGGTAGTGAGTGAACAAACTGCTACGGAAATCGTTGTCCAGGCGATCCGTGCCGGTGCGTTCGACTTCATCAACAAACCTTACACTCCGACCAGATTCAGAATCGCAATCGATCAGGCAGTCGAAAATCGCCTGTTGAAAAACGAGATCGACTATCTGAGGCGCACACAGGATGTTTCCTATGACTTCGACCGCATCATAGCGGTCAGTCCGGTCATGCGCAAAGTCATTTCCACTCTGCGCAGGATCGCCGACTCGGAGGCCACCATTCTCGTCACGGGAGAGACCGGCACGGGCAAGAGCATCCTGTCGGGAACGGTTCACTTCAACAGCCGCAGGCGGGCCAGGCCATTCATTAAAATAAATTGCGCAAACATTCCGGAGACCCTTCTGGAGAGCGAATTGTTCGGGCACGAGCGCGGCTCCTTCACCGGCGCCACCAAGACTCGCACGGGACGGCTCGAACAGGCCAACGGGGGTACTGTCTTCCTCGATGAGATCGGCGAGCTGACCCCTGCCCTCCAGGCTAAACTGCTCCGGGTTCTTGAAGAAAAGTGTTTCGAAAGACTGGGAGGGAATCAGACCATCAGGACGGACATACGCATTATCGCGGCAACTCACCGTGACCTGGAGGCCAACGTCGAGGCGGGCTCATTCAGGGAAGATCTCTACTACAGGATCAACGTGCTTCGAGTGCATCTGCCGCCCCTGAGGGAAAGACCCGAATGCATAGAACCGCTCGCAAAGTACCTGCTCACCAAGACCTGCCGCGAGCTTAAAAGAAACTTCACCGGCTTTGCACCGGGAGTTCTCGAACTTTTCAGGCAACACCACTGGCCCGGCAATGTCCGGGAACTCTCTAACGCCATCGAGAGGGCGGTTCTGCTGGAAGAGAGCAACCGTATTACCCTTGAAAACATTACGCTTTCAGCTTTGTCGCGGAAATCGGATTATTCGCCGAAGCCTCTCAAAGATCTGGAGGCAAGCGAAAGGGACCTGCTTGTCGAAGCCCTGGGACTCTGTGACTGGGTACAGAAGGACGCTGCGCTGCGCCTTGGGGTGACCGCTCGCAAACTCAACTACATGATCAAAAAACATGGTATTACTCATACCCGATGGCGCAAAAATAAATAGTTCACTTCGAGAGCAGAAAGCCGAGCAAACTTTCCACCACCTGGGCCATGAAGTCTATATCCAACGTGTCCATCGTATCGCAGGGAAGATGATAATTCCAGTTACGGAAAAAAGCTGAATCTGAAATCATAACAGCCTTATAGCCTTCACTCCAAAAGGAGGCCTGATCGCTTCGGCGAACGGAAGGAAGAATCCAGCCGTTCAGGGGAACAGTGAGGGTATGGACCGGAAGCCGCGGGTTAGTGGAAAAACTTGTGCTCACATCCCGCACCAATCCCTTTGAGGCGCCGTTCCCAACGACGGCGATGAAATCTCCCTGTACGGGATATCCCAACAGCCTGAGCGGCAGGGGGTATTTTTGACATCCAGGCGCCCTGCAGCAATAACCCACCATTTCAAGACAGATCATCCCATCGAGCTTTTCCCGGCGCGCCTTCATTCCCGCGGCATGCACACGACTGCCCATACAGTCACTCCAATAGGCGGGATATTCCTCGAGAGCAAAGGAAACGAACTTCACGGCAACGGGAATCTTCCGGCCCCTGCGCATTGAATGCAACTGCCTGGCGACTTCAAGTTGAACCGCCACCGCGCTCGCATTATCGTCTGCCCCGACCGTGCCGAACACGCAATCATAGTGGGCGCCGATCAGGTAGCGCCCGGACGGTTCACCCGCCGGTGTGGAAACCGCCACCACGTTATAGACCGTGTAATCATTACAGGGATATGGCTCAAACTGGACAGGCAGCCCGTTTTCGGCATGAACCGCCCGAACGTATTCAGCGGTCTCAATCAGCTTATCCGGCGAAAAGAAGCTGCGCTCACCTATATCTATTGTGAGGGCCGTCAGATGCTCAACCAGATGCCGGCAGGTGTCCCTATGGTCGATTATGGACATGCAGACTACTCGTGCGTGGTTAGGCGACAGCGTGCAGAGCCATTCTGAGAAAATGCTCCATCAGAAAAGCAGTGAATCGACAGGTGCAAAATCATCTGTCAGGGGAGGATATTCCGAGTGGACGGATTTTGTCCAAAGATGGTCAAAGTACTTCGGGCACTCAGCATGATCTCTGCGGCAGACAAGTTCCCTTTGCGACTTTCCTGCCACGATCATGACATTCTGCCAGACAGTCCCGTCCTGGCTCGTGAGCGGGAAGAGTAAGACTTTCTCGAATACCGACTGGTATGTAGCATGCTCGGCTCGCAGAAAACGCCCGCCGTCGCCTTCTATTGCCCCCAGGGTGTTAACTATCACCACGCCGTCATCCGTGAGTTTTTCACGAATCCGCTCAACTGCCTGGCGCGTTGTGAGATGAAACGGGATGGAATAATGGGAATTGAAAACGTCAACAAGTATAATGTCGTATTTTCTGCCGGGCTTGTGCAAAAAAGCCCTGGCGTCTTCATGAAAGATCCTGAGCCGCGGGTCTTCCTTGAGAAAAAAGAATTTCGCGGCTATTTCCGTCACTTGTGGATCGATTTCAACGACGTCGATCGTGACATCCGGATAGGTAATCAGGGCGTTCTTGGGAAAAGAGTATCCACCGCCCCCAAGAATGAGAAAACTTCGCAGGTCCGGCTTAAAACAGGAAGCCATGTGAAAGAATTTCGTGTACGCAAGGATCAGTTCGTTTGGCGCATCGACTCGCACCGCCGACTGTATCGCCCGGGGATGGGTAGACATGGCCCGGATTGTCCCGGAGAGAAAATCTTTCGCCTCATAGACAACAATCCGGTTGTAGTTGGTGTCTATGTCATGGAAGCCGAGGGATGCCTGGTAGCGCTCAAAGGAGATGGCGCCCATCATCAGCACGACGAAGAGCCCCAGCGCTGCAGCCTTGATCAACTTGTTTCCTTTGTATGCGATAAAAGAAATAATGACGAGAGAGAGAGAAAGGACGAATAAAATGTTGGTGCTGCCAAGGAAAGAGATGAGCACAAAACCACCGAGAAAAGTGCCGACTATGCTCCCTATCGTAGAAATTGCATAAAGACGCCCAACCGTATTGCCGGATTTTTCCAGAGAGATCAGCTTAAGCTTCACCGCATAGGGTGAAACCATCCCGAGCAGGATGCTGGGCGGGGCAAAAAGCACCAGGGTGGCCACGGCGGAGGCGAGATGAACGCTGGAGACGTGATCCTGGAGAAAGCTCAGTACGAGCGACTTGGCGACAGCCACGGCGGCAATGAAAAATGCCGCCATGAATATTATCAGTGAAAGGCTCCTGTATTTTGGGTCTTTATCAGCCCTCACGCCTCCCCACCAATACCCTATGCTCAGGCTGCCGAGGATGATTCCAATAAGACTCGTCCAGACTATGATGGATGTACCGAGGTAGGGGGCAAGAACCCGCGAGCCTACCATTTCGAGCATCATCACTACGGCCCCGCAGCAAAATACAACGATTTCGAGCATCGCCCCCCCGGCATTTATGGAAAAGAGGCTCCCCCGCCGGGAGGAGCCTCGCGATAAGTTTCTGCATCACGGCAGGTCAGGACTAACGCTGTTCCTGCTGGCCTCTCTTTTGCTGCTGTTGCTGAGGCTGAGGCCTCTGCTGTTGCATTTGCGGCCTCTGCTGCTGCATCTGAGGCCTTTGCTGCTGCATCTGCGGTCTCTGCTGCTGCATCTGCGGTCTCTGCTGCTGCATCTGAGGTCTCTGCTGCTGCATCTGAGGTCTCTGCTGCATCTCAGGGCGCTGCCGGCGCTCCATTCTCTGTGGCGCCTGCTGACGTTCAATCCTCTGCTGCTGCAATGATCTTTGCGGCTCAGATCTTTGCTGCCGTTGCTGCTGCGGGAGCGAACGCTGTTCTCTGAGTTGCTGCTGCCTCTGGCTCCGCTCCTGTTGCTGTTGCTGCCTCTGGTCGCGAAGCTGTTGTTGTCTTTGGCTCCGTTCCTGTTGCTGTCTTTGGTTCTGTTCCTGCTGCAGCCTTCTCTGGTCGCGTTGCTGCTGTTCGCGTCCGACTCTGTCCTGAACTCCGCCCGGCCTTATCCGATCGCTGGGTGTGACGCGTTCTCCCGGTCGTGTCGGCCTCTCCGGACGCACGCGTTCACCCTGAGCCCCCAGCTCTCCCGGCCTGACGCGCTCGCCTGGCCGTGTCGGCCTCTCCGGACGGATGCGCTCACCGGGAGTGGTCGGTTCTCCAGGCTTGATACGTTCTCCGGGCCGTGTCGGCCTCTCCGGGCGTATGCGTTCTCCCTGCGCCCCCGGCTCTCCCGGCCTGACGCGCTCGCCCGGCCGCGTCGGCCTATCCGGACGCACACGTTCTCCTGTTTGTCCCGGCCCGACTCTCTCTCCAGGGCGTCCACGCTCGCCCGTGGCGCCGGGTTGCCCCGGTCTTGTCACTCCCGGTTGCTGAATCGCTCTTTTTTGCTGGCCTACCTGCGGCTTTCTCTCTTGTGATTTAAGCTGCCGCTGAGGCAGATTGACTTCCGCTCTTGGCCGGTTGACCTGGTTTTCCGGCACAATTTTGCCCGTTACTTTGGGTCTCTGGACCTGCTGCCTGGCCTGCGGATCTCGTACAACCGTCCCCTGTCTGATCCTGGCCGCATTGTCGTTCACGGCGCGTGCCGAAATAGTCCTTTCCCGGGAAGAAATCTGCCGGTTCCGGTCAATTCTCTGCACAGCCGTCTGATGCGGCTTCGCGTTAACACGAGCCAGGTTGGTGTTGTAGACGTGACGGTATCTGTTGGTGTTGTAATTATTTATCACCGTGTTGTTCACAACAGGGGCAGCCCGGTAGTTGTTGATTATGGTGGTCCTGTTGATATTGGTAATCCGTACGTTACGGTAATTATTGACATTGTATATGTTGGTCTGGTTTACGACAACCGCGTGGTTGACATAAGCCAGCCTGCCGACATGGATGCTGATCCCGCCTGCCCTTGCACCGACAAAAACACTCGCCGGCCCATAGTAGCGGTGGGAATAGTAGACTTCCGTGGGAGCAAGAGGAACCCAGCCTACCTGGACGCCGGAGTGAATCCAGGCGACACGGCCGGGATACCAGCAGACACAGTCGCCAACATAGCCGACCCTGACCCGAACCGGGGGCGCCCAGTACCAGCCGCCGCTCACCTGCACCCAGTTTCCATAATGATGCGTCACGTAGCCGAAGTCTTCTTCAGGTATCCAGACATTGTCATCGTTCCAGACAGTCCAGCGGCCGCCCGTAAACGGCTGCCAATCGCTTTCCACAACGGTCGGGCGCCATAACCTCCTGTATTCACCCTGGTAGTAGACCCGCTCCCACCGGCCGTTTTGCTCAAGTTCGTGGGCGTTATCATAGAGTTCGGGAGGCAGGTATTCATGCGCCTCGCCTTTTACCTGTACCCTTTGGGTCCAGATCTCTTCTCTTTTCAGATTCCATTCGTCCCAGGTTGTATCAACCGTACCGTCGCCTTCCACCGTCTGCCTGCCGTCGGATATGACGGAACTGCCGCCGGCTTCAACAGGGTATTTGGCTTCACCTTCGCCAAGAATGAAGTCGACGGCGCCATCGAGACTTATGACCTCGGTGGATTCATCACCTACGTAGAGGTCAAAAGCAGTGCCGGGCTGCGCCACAACATATCCGAAGGGCGTGGTCGCCTTGATCACCGAATTCTGACTTTTATTGTAGAACCTTGCGGTACCGGAAGCGAGGTCGACTTCCGTGACGTCCTCGCGCAGTGCTATCAACTGAATCTGGCTGTCGGCGCCGATGCGCACCCAGGTCCCATTGGGAAGCTTGAATTCAGCCTTGCCCGCATCATTGGCGTAAACGGCATCCTCCAATCCGAAAGGCGCATCCTTGACCGTAGCAACCCAATCCTTCTCGTCGTAAACATAGCGGAGCAACTGACCCTCTACAAAAGTAATGCGGCCTACCAGCGTAGGTCCTTCGGATTTCTTGGACTGCGCGAACGCAAAGGGCGCCCATGCAACGCACAGGAAAAGTCCAAGAGCAAGAGTACCTATTCGTTTCATCCGTATCTCCTCACTGTCCAATGTCAACTGCGCCTTAGCCACAGGCTTGGAGTGGTCCTGGTTATCTACCCGGTCATCAGGGCGGCGGCAGGCCTGTCACCAGCCTCGAGTGTGCCTCCAGGCCCAATACTGTAATATATGAGACGAAGAAAGATTCCAAAAAGTTTAGCCTCGCCCTGTTTTTTTCAAAAGAAAACGCGCGTCAGCGATCAGAATTCGCTCTCGTACCCCCCAACAGCCTTCTGTCTATCAAAATCCGGTCAAAATGTCGATATCCGGAGCGCCCTTCAGGCCGGTTCGAAAAATTACCTCCACAGATTGTAAAAGGGGCGAATTAGAAGTATAAAGAGGCCAAAATTGAAGACCCCTCTTCTTCAACAGCATATCGATCGAAAGGAAGTACATGCGAAGGAATTTCCTCTTCTGCCTGATATTGTCGCTCTGCATTGCCCTTCTCTCCCTGCCCGCTCCCTGCGGTGCGGCGGAACAGGGCGCCGGCAGGAAGGTAAAGAAGCAATCTGAGAGGCAGACGGGCTCGCAAAAATCCACGGGGAAGCGCAGCAGGCAGGAGCAGGCAAAAGGCGCCGGCGCTGCTACGGAACTATCGCCAGGCCAGATAAATGCGCGCTCTGCCATCCTGATGGAAGTATCAACGGGAACTGTGCTCTTCGAGCAAAACGCCGACGAACCGATTGAGCCCGCATCTTTTACCAAGGTCGCTACACTTTACCTGATTTTCGAGGGAATCCGGCAGGGAAGAATCCGGCTAAACGATGAAGTGTGGGTAAGCGAGGCTGCCTGGAGAACCGGCGGTTCCAAGATGTTCGTAGGCATAGGCAGCCGGGTGCCGCTCGAGGAGCTGATCAAAGGCATCGCGGTCGTATCTGGCAATGATTCCTGCATAGCCGCCGCCGAACACTTGAGCGGAAGCTCGGATACCTTTGTCGAGGCCATGAACCGCAAAGCCAAGGAACTCGGAATGGCCCAGAGCCGTTTTCTGAACCCCCACGGCCTGCCGGCGGACGGGCAGATTACCACAGCAAGGGATATGGCAACCCTTGATGTCGCCTACCTGAAACACTTTCCGGAATCGCTGCGCTTTCACTCAATGAGGGAATACACCTACAACAATATCCTTCAATACAACCGTAACCACCTGCTGCTCAAAGACCCCTCAATCGACGGCCTCAAAACAGGCTATATAGCGGCATCCGGCTACCACCTTTCCGCGACATCCCAGCGCGAAGGGATGAGGCTCGTGGCTATTGTCATGGGAGCGGCCAATCCCTCCACCCGTGAACGTGAAGCTCTGAAGCTCCTGAACTACGGCTTTCGCCATTTTGCCCTGGTCCAGCCTTTTCAGGACGGACAATCCATTACTACGGCAAAGGTGTGGAAGGGACAAAAGGACGAAATTCCCCTTTATGCCAAGGAAAAGGCGACCTTTCTGATACCTCAGAGCCAGAGGAACCAGTTGAAGTGGGAGATTCGAGCGCCCTCCGAACTCACGGCGCCCATTCCCGCGGAAAAGGAACTCGGAGAGCTTGTCTTTCTCGTATCCGACCAGCCCAAACGCACCGTGGCGCTTGTAAGCCGGGAAGAAGTCCCGCTGGGAAGCCTGTTTAAAAGGGCGTGGCAATCCGTAGTCGGAATGTTAAGGTTTGACTGGAAGTGGTTATCCGCGATTCTGGGCGGAATCGCCGTGGTGGGAATTGCACTGATACTCATTACGGGTAGAAGATCGTCGCGGAAGTTTTCAAGGTGAAAGTCGCACATGTTAGCTGTCGGCCGGGTTCCGGAAAGATACAAGGGGTCCATGGCGGAAGATAAGCACCCGGCCGGCGTCATTTACCAAATGCTGGCTCACTTGTGATTGGTCGGTGCATGACATGCGGGCGCATGACACGCAGGGGCGTGACAAGCCGGGGCGTGACACGCCGGTGAATGGCAGCTCATCGCGACTGGCAGCGCTTTTCTTTCCACTTCTTTTACCTTCAGCATTTCTACCTCCTTCAGCGTTGGATCATTCGATTGATTGTCGGACATTCCCGAATCATATAAGAATCAGTCTACCTATTCGTCAAATAGGTAATATCGATCAATCACGATCTTATATTCGGGGGATTCCAATGATGACAGCAAAGGGGCGCCCCGTGCACGGCGGAGTCAGAGAATCTCTATCATACCTTTTTCCGTTGCCGTCGCGCGCCCGATAATCGCCGCATCGCCGACTCCCTTGTCCCTCAGATCATCGACCAGTGCAAATGCGCTGTTCTCTGGAAGGGAAATAAGCAAGCCTCCTGAGGTCTGCGCATCAGCCAGGATATCGAGGAGCAGGGGATCGATGGCTTCCCGGAAGCGGACCAGGTTTGAGCAGAAATTCCGGTTGGCAAAACTGCCGGCGGGAAGGAGCCCCATCTGCACCAGGTCCAGGATCTCGGGGAGGAGTGGAATATTTCCGGTAATGAGGGAGATGGCCGCGTTACTTCCCTGCGCCATTTCCAGAACGTGCCCCAGCAACCCGAAACCGGTCACATCGGTGCATGCGTTTACCGGGTATGCAGCCATGGCTTCGGCTGCTTCTTTGTTGAGAGTCGCCATGGTTTCAATGGCGCGCACCCTCGCTTCATTCGAAGCCAGTCCTGCCTTGATGGCCGTCGCCAGGATGCCGGTCCCCAAGGGTTTGGTAAGAATAAGCGCATCTCCCGGCCTGACCCCCGCATTGGTCAAAACCCTGTCCGGGTGCACAATCCCTGTAACGGAAAGTCCGTACTTGATCTCCGGATCTTCAACGCTGTGTCCCCCGACCAGTGCGGCCCCGGCCTCATGGATTTTTTCGAGTCCGCCACGAAGGATCTCCTTCAGGACGGACTTGTCCATACTCTTCACCGGAAAGCACACAACGTTCATCGCGGTAAGCGGGCGGCCTCCCATGGCATAGACGTCACTCAGTGAATTAGCCGCCGCGATGCGGCCGAAATCGTATGGATCGTTAACCACCGGAGTGATGAAGTCCACGGTTTGAACCAGGGCGGTATCGGCGGAGAGGCGATAGACCCCCGCGTCATCAGACGTTTCTCTCCCTACGAGAAGATCGGGATCGTCTTCAAGAGGCAGGCCCTCCAGGATGTCAGCCAGGTCGCCCGGACCGATTTTTGCCGCTCAACCGGCAGCACGGACGGTTTTTGCAAGTTCTACGGGTGCTTTGGTCATCATTACTCCGGATGTTAAGGCTACATTACGCTGATTACCTTATCCGCCAACTGCATAGCAGTGACGATATCGAGCATGTTGGTGGTCTCGCCCACCCGCTTTTTTTCGAGAAGCTCGAAGAAGTTGAGACATGTCCCGCACACAAGGATACTGATGCCTTCCTTTTCCAGCGCCTGAAGCGCGGGCAGGCACTCCGAGCCCTCCACGCTCAGTTTGACGCCGCCGTTGAGAAGGATCAGGCGCCAAAGCTCGGGTCCCATCTCTTTCAGCGTACCCATGAAATTTACGATAAGCTTGCCTCCGAGTGTGTCGTCTCCCTTGCCCATCCGATCCGTTCCGACCAGCACGGCGATCCTGCTCCGGGACTCCGGTGCTCTCAGTTCCTCAGTCACTTCACAGGCAACGGAAGATGCACCTTTGATTCCCGTTACCTCAAATGCTCCCGCATCTTCCGCGAAACTCACTTCATAGCCCATTCGCGAAAGGAACCGCCCCACATTTTCTTTTGCCGCAGGGTTGTCCACTGTCACAATAAGCCTGTCGATATTGCCCCGGTCTATCACTTCTTTTGTCTTCAGCACCGGGTTAGGACAGGCCATTCCACGGCAATCCAGTTTTTCATCCGCCATTTTCCCCTCACAATTTAGAGTTCGGTCTCTTCAGGGACCTTCGCCCACAGGCAAATATCAACGACACCGTAAGCTCCAATCATTAATTGCAGGAGGGAGACAGTTCAAATTGCTAATTCCGATGCGACAGCCTTTGGACATAGGAATGCTCCATAGATTGATGCTACTTTCCTATTTTTAATATAGACATACTCGATGATATCGCTTCATCCGGCCCGAGAAAACCAATTAGACACCAACTGGCTCCAATGCTATGTCACGGACTGAAACCCACTTTTTCAATCACAACACGTTGACTGCATGCTTATCGTAATTCAAATCGGTAATACCAATAGAGCAAGGCAGGTTTCATAGCCTTCGCCCCAGACAAAGTGAGGAACCTGCCGAAGAATCTTTATTTCAGTGGATCACGAGCGCAGGGTTGCCGTGAGGCGAAGGGGTTTCAGGAGAAGGTCCAGCGCACTGACAATGTCGGGACAGGCGATATCCGCAGCCAGGAGGGCCTCCAGGGATGCGCCCTCGGCCTGGACGGTCGCGATACCGAGTGCGGCGTTCTTGAGCATGATTCGGTCGTTTCTGCCATTGCCTATCGCAACGGATAATTCCGGCCCGAGTTTTTCCAGGTATCCGGCCTTTGCCTCTGCCTGATTTTGCTTTGGAATGACGGACACTTTACAGGGCGTTTGAGCGAGTTCCCGATTGACGCTTCCGAAAGTATCGGCGGTGAGGACGTGTATATCAAGTACTTCGGCAAGTACCTTCAGCCTTTGCTCAACTCCGGCTATCAGCTTTCCGTCACAGGCGATGGTCCCGTTATAGTCCAGCACCAGGTGAGCAATACGCAGAGCGCCGTATCCGGGAACCTCTATCTCGATCATTTTAGATGTAATCCTTCCTGTTGATTTCACCTCGAATGGTCCCATCCTCGATGAAACGCACGACATTCTCCCCTGCCGCTCTCATCGCTTCCGACATTACTCCCGGAGCGATGGCTGAATTATGCGGAGAACCGAGAAAGTTCGGCAGCTTAAAGAAGGGGAAGTTCACCATGAATACGCCGCCCATAGATGGTTCGATCCACCACGTATCGATAGCCGCACAAAAATCAGGGTTTTGGACAAGATGATCGTATAGCGCTTCTTCATCGATAATGGCACCCCGCGCTACGTTGATTATAATGGCATCCGGCTTCATGCGGGCCAGTTCGCGTTTTCCGATCAGTCCTCGGGTGCGCAGAGTGAGAGGCAGCGAGACCAGGAGCACGTCGCTGTTTGCCAGGACATAGTCGAGATCATCGAGCGTACCGGCAAACTCCACCGGTTCGGTCGTCTTTCCGCTCGTATTGACCGCGAGGATCTTCAGTCCGACAGCCCTGAGCAAGGCTGCCGCGGCTTGTCCGATCCCGCCGAAACCCAGCACGCCACACGAAAGGCCCCGGATGATCCTGCTCCTTGTCGTCTGGTCGAAGTCGCCCCTGGCAAGTCCGGCATTATTCGGACACAGCCTTTTTGCGAGAGAGAGGAGCATCCCGAGTATATGCTCCGCCATGGCAGCGGCAAAAGCGCCCGGGTTACAGGCTATTTGCGCCTGTTCCGGAACGGAGCGAAAAGGAATGTGTTCCGCTCCTGCGGTAATGAGCTGCAGCAGGCTAAGTCGCCGCATGCTGCTGAATTCTTCCGGAACAAATTCCTTCGCCGGGTTCCAGGCCATGATTATTTCTGCGCCCTCGATGGCGGCTTCACGGCGATTTTCGGGCAGATCCTGCAGGAAAAGGAGGCGCCCCCTGCCCCCAAGCACCTCGATGATGATTTCCCGATACCTGTCTTCCAGGTGGTGTGAGACCAGAACTCTTAGCATATCGCTCTCCAGGAAAGGTAATTGCTGCTATAATAGACTCCGGCAGGGGCGTCGCAAAGCATGATGTCCTCGCCTGGAGCACCGAGTTCGCCAATAATCTGAGTGATCATACAACCATTGTTGCATTCCCATCAACCGTCCAGGAAAGGAGACTGTCGTTGGATAAAAGGTATAAATTCTTCACCCCGATACAGGTCCGTTATGTTGAAACGGACATGCAGGGCCATGTTTTTTTCGGACACTACTTCACCTACTTTGATGCCGGTTTGATAGAATACCTTAAAGCCGTCGGTTATACCTACAACGACTTTCTCAACGACGGGGTAGATTTTTTTTACGTCCAGGCGGATTGTCAGTACAAGGGGCGAGCCTTTTTTGACGACACACTGCATGTTCATTCCCGCATAAGCAATATCGGGAATACCAGCTTTACATTTGAGTTCTACATCGAAGAAGAGACCGGCGCCAGGGAAATAGCCACCGGACACATCGTGGCGGTAGCTATCGACAAGGAGAGCCGGGAAAAAGTCGCCGTGCCGGAACGCCTCAAAAAGGCGGTAGCCGATTTCGAGAATGGCGACGGGTGATCACAAGAGTATAGTCCCGCCGGAGAAGGAGCGCGGGGGGCTGCCAACCACGAGGAGGAACAAGCGGCTGGGCAGGAGGGTTTGATTTGCAAACCTTTCGTGTTTTTCGTTCGCAGCCCATAGGGCCGCGTATCCAGCCGGTGCAAGTC
>CAZIJV010000001.1:0-207815 GCA_964539645.1 uncultured Syntrophobacter sp. | reverse complement strand
AGTGAAAACCCATTTATCGCGATTCCGGTGAGTTATTTATCTCATCCCCCTAGTGTGGTAATTGCGGCGTTCAGGTAAGAAGGTGACATATCTCGCTCTACGTTGAACGTGTCGCCTCCTGGCTGCGGATTTGTGCTTCACCCTCCTCGGCCTGGAGACCGCGGGCTTTGCCCCGCCGGTTTTCCCGGCTTGCATGGATTCGGCCCGGGTGGCCGGAGGCATTGAAGCTGCTTCCTCTTCCGGTAATTTCGCAGAGACCGGTTCCTCCGATTCCGGCAAATTCTGTGGCTGGACGGCCGCTACCTCCACCTCACCCGGTTTGAACACCTTAGCCGGTTCTGCGTATTGGGGCTCCTCGTCCTGCTGTGGCGCAGGTTCTTCTTGCCGGAGATCGGACCGGTTTTCTTTCTCCGGGAGCTGCAGAGTCGGGCCGTTTCTGGTTGCCGGCCGGTCATAGGTAAGAGCGCCAAGCAGGGCAATTCCTATGATCAGAGCAGCACCGATCAGTTTCCACGTCATTTTTCACGCTCCTTCCGTGGTCTTTGGTATATTGATCGCCAACTTGAGCGGCTCTTTGCTTTTGTTTCAAGGTTGCCGCATTTGGGGGCGGTTGCAACGCAGAGGCCAAGACCGCCGGATGGGAGCGGAAAACCGAAATATTCAGGAAGGGATGGGGGTTATTGCCCGATATCCTTTATACATGCCGGGTTCAGGTTTCGGGGACACACATGGTCGTGAGGTAAGAATTTCCCTCTTTGAGTATGCTTTTACATGTCCCTGTATGAATTTCCCTGCAATGCTGAAGGCGATAGCCTGCAAATTGCGGGAGACCTTCACAAAAGACCGCAACATACTCCCTGCCGGTGTGAAGGGGCTGTGTGCAATCGTATCGGGTTAACGGCCGGGTCAATAATAGAGCACTTTGATATCCGGTTCTTCCGATCTGACCATCGCGGGCAGGTTCTTTTGCTCTATCACCGTCCGGTTGGTTACTTCTCCGGGAGTTCCCACATCGGCCCAGTTGTACACAAACACGGCGTTTTCATAGATCAGCCGCACGCATCCATGGGAGGCCGCATAGCTCGGAAGAATGCCCCCGTGGAGAAAATAATTCCCGAAGAGCCTCATAGAGTAAGGCATCCAGGCATTGTCATATTTCGTCGAGTAATGGTCTTTTTCCTTGGACATCAATACGAATTTCTTCGCCGGCGTTCCGTGCTTCCCGGATGAAATAGGAAACAGGTGCGCCAGTTTTCCATGCTCATAGAGTCCGAGGCACTGCTTGCCTATGTCGATCAGAATGAACTTGGGAAGTTGAGAAATACCCGTTATGTGCTCCGGAAGGAGCTTCGGCCGGGTGGAATAATTGAGCGGGACATAGATGAATTCCACCTCCGTGCTCAAATCATCGGGCGCATCGACCACCGCCATCGGTTCCAGCCGGTTCATAAGGGCGATTTGCTGGCGATAGAAGTAGTAATCGCGATCGAAGTACCTTACCGAGCGGCAGAAGCGGCTGATCGAGTGCCCTTTGGGCAAGTATATCTTAAGGCACGGGACGCCGTGTACCTCGATGATCTTCTTATCCGTGGGAAACTTTATGAGTTCGGAATAAAGCTTGCGGTCGATGGCGGCGGCTTCCGAAACACCGCTCGATGATAAAAAGAAAAGAGCGGCCAGAATCATCCAGAGTAAAAGCCCTGTTTTCGGAATTTTTCTCATAACCTTCCGCCTCCGTGGCAGCATAGAGTATGCTGAGCCTCCTTTATAGCCAAATCTATGCCCGCCGTAAAAGGATATGTTTGACCTAACCGTTCGACACTGTACACGTATGAGACCGTTACTGTAATAATCGGCATATCTGCGCGATTCTCAATACAGAGTATGAGAATTTTGCCTGAACGTGAAGGACTTTTATGGAAATGAGGATGGTAATTTAAAGAGAAAGCTTCCTGAAATGATTGTTAAGGCTTGGAGTTATTAAAGATAAATTCTCAACAGAAAGCAATCATCGTCAGCGGCTATTCCGAGACGGAAAGAGTGAGCAGGGCTCAGGCCATGGGAGCGGGAGCCTATGTCAAGAAACCCTATATGCTGGAAAAACTGGGATTGGCGGTCAGAAGGGAACTCGATGGAAAGGGGTGATCTACGGAATTCCGGGGCGGGTCGGGGAATCGGTGTCAATTTATAAAGAGAAAGGGCCGGCTAAATCCTAGCCGGCCCTTTCATTTTGTATGGAGCTGGACGGAATCGAACCGACGACCTCTTGAATGCCATTCAAGCGCTCTCCCAACTGAGCTACAGCCCCTTTGCGGCCCGGCAGCATATCGATCGGCCCCGGACAACCATGTTTGTATAGCCAATTTTCATTGAGCCTGTCAAGCCGATTTGTTCGCCGGAGGCTAAATAAAAGTGGGTATTCTCTTTGTGAGTTTTGTTTGGGCCTTCCGTTCCGTTCTTTGACGACCGTTGCCTTCAATAAAATGCGAGTGTTGGAATTGACAAGCCGACTGCTATTTGTTACTGGTAAAAGCGTAGAATTCTATCGGCTTCAAGGCGCCCCATTCGCTCAGGCCTTCTCTCCGATTCAGATCGATTCGATCCTCAGATCTCTCTGCCGAACCACATCCCCACATGCTATTTCATTCACCGATTTTCTGCCCGGGTTGCGGCTTCTCTTTACCCAGGCAGGGCAGTGCTTAACCGCAAAGGATCGGGCCATGATATACCTCGATGATTACCGGAATCGGAAGAGCGGACCATCCGCATCTTTGAGGAAGCGGAAGGCGGTTTTCGCCAATGGAGCAGAGGATGATTTGCTTCCGCGGTTCCATGGCCTGGGCTATATCCATCGCACCATCAGCCCCTTTTGCGATCCGCTGTCCAGCCGCCCGTGCGTGACCGTGTGCTCGCCGCCTGCCGGGTGCGGCTGTGCCCGTGAGGTGGAAAGGCAGAAACTCATCGAGGCCATTTCCGTTTGCGAAAACGGGGTCACGATGGGGAAGATGAAGGCCGGTTGCCGGGCGGGGTGCAGGGAAGGACCTTTTCTCGGTTTTCCACACAGGGAGTTCTTTTATATCGGGGTGGCCGTGGGCAATCATCCCGAGTTGACAAAGGGCATCGAAAGCGGGCAGGTGTTTTTCGATCTGCTCTCGATCAATTCGCGGCGGGCGTACCGGAATGACATTTATTACGACCGGGAATCGGGATTTCTCGCGGCTATAGACGAACATGTCTGCATGGTGCAGGTGGCGCGCTATTTTCTGAATTTCGAGGAAGGCGTGACGTGCGGCAGGTGTGTGCAGTGCAGGATAGGAGTGAAGCAGGCCGGGGAGAGCATCGACCGGCTGACCGGCAGCCGGGGCAGGGTGGAAGACATAGAGCGGGTGAAGATACTCTGTGAAATCATGGAAAAGACCGCCAACTGCGATTATGCCTCATGCGCGGTGAAGCCGATTCAAAGCCTGCTCAGCAGCTTCGAGGAGGAGTTCCATACTCACCTTGATGGAGTGTGCGCAGCCGGTGTTTGTTTTGACCGGTAGCATAAAAGCGGGCGCCCCGGAGGGGCGCCCGCTGCTTGTTTCCGGTAAAAAGAAGCAGAGTTTTCTCAGCGGTCGGACGGGGCTTTTTCCAGGCTTGCCTTGCCCTTTACCACCAGTGAGAAGTAAGTATTCTTGGGGTCGTTGGAGAGTACGAGGACCGATTTTTTCGTGTCGCCCGTACAGCCTTTCGGATTCAGCCTCACACCGATTCTCCCCTCGCCGCCGGCGGGGATTGTCCGGTCGAAACCGGAGACGGAGGTGCCTCAGCCGGGGACAACTTTTTTGATTTCCAGCGGAGCTGTTCCGACATTCTTTATTTTGAAATCATGAACGTATTCATTACCTTCCATGATCGAGCCGAAATCAAAGCTCATTTCGGGAATCTGCGCCACGGGTCCGCTAGCCGGGGCTGCCTGTGCAAAAGCCTGAGGGCTGCCTGCAAAGGCGAATAGAAAAAAGAGCGCAACTAAAACCTTCACTGCCTTCATCCGAAAAACCTCCGTTGAGATTACCCTTAGCCCCCAAGGGGGCATACCGTTAGAAGAGTTGATATTCTTCATTCCGCATATACCACAGTCGCGGGGTCTGCGTCACGGGATCTTTGGGCAGAAAGTTTAGCAATATTTATGCCATCAGAAAATACTCTATCCCTTCGGCTGCAGTCCGGATGAGCTGTCGTTGCTGCTTTTTGAGGACTGCAAGGATTCCGAGAAATTTCATTTCAAGCGAGGAGCGCACTGAAAAAGAGGCGGCGCTGAGGGCCAGATGAGTATCATGAAATCAGCCTGCTTTTTTGCCCAGGTGCACGACGGCGATTCCATCGGTCAGTCTGCGATAGACTACCTCGGTAAAACCGATATCTTCGAGTATCTTCTTCAGTTCATCCGGGTTGGGAAAGAGCCGGATGGATTCGGGAAGATAGGTGTATGCGGGCTGGCAGTTGGCAAGAACTCTGCCGATAAAGGGCATAATGTGAAAAGAATAGAAATCGTAGAGAAACCGGAACCAGGGGGTCACCGGCGCCGAGAATTCCAGGCACATAAAGACGCCGCCCGGTTTGAGGACGCGATGCATTTCCCGGAAGCCGTTTTCAAAATGGGTCAGGTTGCGGATTCCAAAACCAACCATTGCCGCATCAAAACTTGCGTCGGGGAAGGAGATCTTTTCGGCGTCCCCCTGCACGGAACTGACCAGCGAGGCATAGGGTGTTGCGAATGTCTTGGGCCGCCCGGCGGCCATCATTTCCCAGTTGATGTCGTAGAGAACGATCCGTCCGGAGGGAGAGACCTTTTCCGCGGCCATACGCGTCAGGTCTCCCGTTCCTCCGCATACATCGAGGACATGGTCGCCGTTCCGCAAGCCCATCATCCTGATGGCCATCCGTTTCCACTGGTAATGAATGCCCATGCTCAGAAGGGTATTCATGGAATCGTACTTGCGGGCTACACTGTTGAAATGCCTGCGGACCCAGTCCGCCTTTTCCTTTTCCGGAACGGTAAGGAAACCGAAATGGGTCATCTTCTCGGCATCGGGAGTATTTGATCGAGGCATCTATCAGACCGGCAGGTGTTTGAAATCAATTGTCGCTTGGGACCGGGCAAAAGGCCCGGCGCCACAATCAGACAGGCTTAACCACGAGTCCGGAGCGAATGCAGCGGGTGCACGCGCGTACGCGCCGTACCGTGCCATCGGCGTGGACATGGCGTACCTGCTGGAGATTGGGGTACCAGACACGCTTGGTTTTATTGTTGGCATGGCTGACATTGTTGCCGACGTGAGGTGTCTTGCCGCAGAAGTTGCAAATTCGGCTCATGATTCCAGGTTCCTTTCGGTAAATAAACGAGCTTGGCAGCAGCTCTATTTTCTGTCAAAAGATAATTTATACCAGACAAGAGCACGAATAGCAAGCACCTTATATGAGGAGCATATGAGGAGCCAACCGGCGGCCGCTATTCGAAAAAGTCGGGCGGCACGCCGTAGCGGATGGTTTGATTTCTCGCTTCCAGGCGATCCTTCAGCTTCGGAAAGAGATCCAGGTCGGTATGCGGCAGAAAAAGGGCGGCCACATAGTTATCCATGAAAGAAGGGGTCTCCGAGAGTTCGAAGTTCGTGGTTTTCTTCATCACATCGACGACGTCTTTGCGGATGCGGTTGGTTAAAGAACACATTCTGGCGCCGAGCAGCGATCCATTACCGATATAGGTTATCTTGTCCGGGTCGATCTCCGGGAGAAGCCCGATCGTCATAGCCTTCTCGATATCGATATGGCTTCCGAAGCCGCCGGCGAGAACGATGCGGTCGAGATCGGAAATCTGGAGCCCGACCTCGGCGAGCAGCGTCTGGCATCCGCTGTAGATGGCCCCTTTGGCCCGTATGAGATTACCTATATCCGTTTCGGTCAGGACTATATCCCTGTCGATGCTCGTCTTCTTTCTCCTGGCGAGGATGTATTCGAAGACCCCATCCATTTCCCTTAGCCGATCTGATTTCAGGTCGCGCATGAACTTGCCCACATTGTCGATGACTCCTGCTTCGAAGAGCTTCGCCACAATGTTTATCAGGCCGGAGCCGCATATGCCGCGTGGGCGGACATCGCCGATGGTCAGGAACATCGGTTCGAGCGTGTGCGGATCGATGGAGAAATCTTCAATTGCGCCCTTATCGGCGCGCATTCCGAACTGAATGCCGCCGCCCTCGAAGGCCGGGCCGGCGGAGCATGCGGCGCAGGCAAGCCAGTCCTTGTTGCCGATAACAATTTCGGCGTTAGTGCCGATGTCAATGAAAAGTGAGAGCTGATCCGAGAGGTAGATGCCTGAACCCATTACCCCCGCTACGATATCGCCCCCAACGAAGCTGGAGATATTGGGATATACCAGCGCCGTCGTATGGCGGGCCAGATCGATTCCCAGATCGACTGCGCGTACGGGCGGATAGAGAGTGGAGGCGGGTACATAGGGCGAGCGCCTGATGTAGCGCGGATCGATTTTCATAAGTATCTGGGTCAAAGTGGTATTGCCGGCCAGGGTGATCGATGAGATCTCGCCGATTCTGACCCGTGAATTTTCGATGATTCTATCGATAATCCTGTTTATGGTCCTGATCAGAACATCATGCAGCGTATCCAGTCCACCGGGTCTTTCCGCAAACATGATCCGCGAGATGATGTCTTCGCCGTAGCTTATCTGGCCGTTGAAGTCGCCATATTCGGCCAGAACATTGCCTGTTCCGAGGTCCAGCAACTGGCCGTATACCGTAGTGGTGCCGATATCGATGGCTATGGCGAAATTCCTGTCGGTGGTGTCTCCCGGTTCGATATTGATGACGTGTGTTTTGCCCCCGTCTACAACGGGTCTTGCGAGGGTCACGGTGACGTTGAAGTCGTTTTCTCTGAGCACGGTGGGAATCTTGCGGATGACCTGGAGCCGAACGACGAGCCGGTGCTCCCCATGGTTCATTTTCAGGTAGCCGACCACTCGCGACGTGTCCGCGAGATTATCCGTAGGCGTGGGTTCGGGAATTTCGAGATAGAGCTTTTCGACCGGGGGGATGAAGAGCCCTTTATTCTTCAGATCCTCCAGGTTCATCTGCTGAACGCGGGCCGTTCGCCGGGGAGAAAACTGCCGGTTCAAAACGCTCGCGTCAACCTCGGATTCGAACGGAACGCGAACCGTGAGATCGCCTTTGATTCGGCAAAGGCAGGCGAGCCTGTAGTTCTCCTCCAGGTCCTCCCTGGTGAGCCGCTCGGATATTCCGCCCTCGATTTCGCCCTTCTCAACGACCACTCGGCATTTTCCGCAGAGGCCTTCTCCGCCGCATGAGGCATTAACGTGAACTCCGGCCTCCATTGCCGCATGCAGGAGACTCTCGCCCTCGGGGCAGACTACTTCCTTCTTATGTGGAATGAACTTTACGTTGTAGTCGGTCATCTGTCTCCTTCCGCATGAATCGGGCGCCGAAAAGCCTCGGGTGAGGAATCTTATAAGTTTATCAAACCCCACAGCTTAAAAAAATGAAATTCGGCATTCGGCTCTTTGCCCCTCCGCGGCGGGATGCTTTGCGCTTCTTCGGTGGATCTCCTGCCTGACGTTCGGTCGAGATCGAATACTCAATGAACGAATATCTTGAGTTAATTGGCACGCTTTAGCGTGGTTTGAATGGCTGTGAGGTTTCACAAAGAGAGCATTGCTGATTTCTGAATTCAGTTTGGAAAATCGGGGAATAGAGCCTCCAGCTTCTTTTCCCGCTCTCAAGGTAGACTTCGAGCATTCCTTGTCGCGGCCAATATTGCCACTGGCGGGCCGTTCGCAGGGTGGATGCGATTTCATCGATTTGATCGCGCCCACCGTCAACCTGATTTGTGACGCAAGACCGGTGCGTACGATAACGCCGTGCAACCCTAAGTGGTGCAGTCGTAGCTGGAATTCTTCGTGCTCTACCGGTTAAGAAAACACACTCCGCACAACCTGGGCTTCTTTTTGTTTGCGGCTTTGCGGCGGTATGAGCTTCGTGGTAAAGAAGACACTTGCCGGGCCGCAATCCTTCCTGTCGGATGCGCATGCGGTCCCAGCTCTTCGGAGAAAAGGACATGACCCTGGAGAAAAATTCATGAAAAGAGCATATTTGAATTCCTGGTTCTGGATCTCTCTTTTGTTTTTCGGACAGGGGATCTGCGCCATAGGCTTTGCCCGTATGATCGCCATTCCCCTGGAGTCGTTGTATCAGGCGATTTCGGTTTTATTCATCGGGGGTTTGGCCGGCATCGTTTTCTGGCGGCTGGACCGGGGCCGCCGCCGCCATGGCAGATGGCAGTGGGCGGTGGCGGTGTTTCTCTACGCATTATTCATTTATCTCATGTCTTCCAGGTCTTATCCCGGTGCGGAGGTTAATTTCGACACCGGCTATTTTCACCCCGTTGAGTATTTTACCCTGGGCCTTCTGCTGGGGAGGTTGTGGTACTCGGTACTGGAGACCAGGGGCTTTGTGAGCTTCGCATCCAGAGTGATGGGTACGGGAGCGGTGCTGGGCGCTCTCGATGAGATCCACCAGGCCTATGTTCCCGGCAGGAATTCCGACATCGTGGATTTTGTGTTCGACTTATGCGGACTGTTCGCCTCGACTCTCGTTGTGGCAGCAATCAGGCGGATGGCGGGCCGGGTCAGGACAGATCAAGGACTCTGAGAACGATGAGTCCGGCCAGGTTGGCGTAAATTCCCGCTCCCACATCATCCATCATTATTCCCATGCCCCCTTTCAAGTTGTTATCGAGGTATCGCAGCGGCCAGGGCTTCCAGATGTCGAAAAGGCGAAAAAACAGGAAGCCGGCAAAAATGGACGCAGGCGCCACAGGGTGTCCAATCATGGCCACCAGGTATCCGCACAGTTCATCGATTACGACTTCGCCGGGATCGCTCTGCCGGAGTTCTCGTTCGACCATTTCGGAAAAGTACCAGCCTGCGCCGAATATAAGAATGGAGAACAGGAGCTGGATCTGCCAGGAAAAATGGCCTATCGCCAGAAAGCAGGGAATTCCGGCAAAGAGTGTGGCGACGGTGCCCGGGGCAACCGGGGCTTTACCGAGGCAAAGCACGGTAGCGATCAGAAGATTGAGCGAAATGGCGTTTTTCATTGGTTTTCCTTATAGTTTATTATCATCCTGATTCCAAGAGGCTTTAGATGGATAAGAGGAAATCGTACGGAGAATCGACGGACCTCAATCAAGGCGGCATGTTCTTCCGTCTCATCAACCCTGCGGAATACCGCCTGTTCGGGATCGACCCCCAGGATGTGCCGATGGGTACATTCGCCGCGGAGGACCACCCGGGCTATCTTCCCAGCCGGTTCGGCGGAAACGCCTATGGCTTGGGCCTGATCGAGCAGGAAGTTCTTACTCGTACCGATACGGATTTTCTCGAAAGCGTCAATTTCGATAACCCGCTGGAAATCCAGAAGCATTCACACAAGCTTAATGCCATTTATCAGAAACTGGGATTATTGATCCGGTTCAGTTCCACGGGGAAACGCTATTTTTTGATACCGATAAACCTCGTCGCCCATTCTTTCCAGGAAGTGAAGATCAAAGCCGATGAGATCGAGAAGGTAATAAAGCAGCAGATCTACACGACCCATTCAGAGAGGCTGGACATCGGGATCTTCACCTCCCCGGAGGATATGATCGTACATGAGTTGACGGGCAGGTTTTCCAACCAGCGCATCCACACCTTCGATACTTTGGAAAAACTGCGCGGCTGGCGTATTCCTCTCGACATCGTGGTGCTTCCGAAGGACCCATTTCATCTCCTGATGGAACAGCGGCCCGCGCATTTTGCCGGCAAGCAGGTCCGGAAAAGAGACCTCGACAGGCTTGCAGCCTACCTTGCCGTCAGGTTGTTTGACATTCTCGATAAAGAGGGCAAGCTGCACATACTGGCCCATTCCTCTGTCAGTTCTCCGGACCAGACGTGCAGGGTGCGCTTCAAGTCCGAAGAGGAACTCAAGTGGTTCCTGCTTTTTTCTCATATTTTCAAAACACGTGAGAAGTACCGGTCTCCTCAGCCCGAACCGGAGATGGTCGTTCATGTCTCCGACCTGGTCTATTACCTGAATCGGTTTGCTTTTTCCGAGCCGCAGATCAAGAGGCTGCTCGACCACCAAAAACCCGAAGAACTCACAACCGGCGAGATCGACCGTCTTCCATACCTGAATATTTCCCTGGGGCCCTTTCGAAGAAAAGAGATGGAGAAAGAGTGGCGGAGGGTTTTCAGTCCGCTGTTCGAGATCGAGTCCCTGGAGAAGAAGTCTCCCGCCGGATACGAGGAGTATTGGAAGGAAAGGATCGACGTCGATCTGGCTTTGCCCGAAAGCCTGATCGGCATGGTTGCGACCCGCCGCTGGCCCAGGGTGACGCTCGGCCTCCTGGAGGAAGAGATAAAGGAATCGGGTTTGCAGGGGTGTCCCCTGTCCCTGGTGGCTGAATACAGGAAGAATTTCCCTTTTGTCGTAAAGGTGCTCAAGGTTTTGACACAAATAAGGGATTTTTCACTGGACCGGATTTCCGAGTTGGAACTCAGCCGCCTGGCCAATCCCTTTCGAGGCAAAACCGAGAGTTTCCAGACTATTCTGCAGATCCTGGAGCAGGTTCCCAGACTCGAAAAGATACAGGGAATTCTCGACCCTTTCCTTGATGAGGGGCAGGAAATCTCGGTTGTCGAAAACATCGAAAAGCTGTCCCTGCTCGGCTTTACCGCGGAGCAGCTCCGGGAAATTCTTCTCATCGTGGTGGGGCATACCACAATGAGCCGAGTGGTTTTTGGAAAGATTTCGGCAAAAAGCCTGAAGCCGATCACTGAGCGAGTTCGTGGGAATCACCGCGACGTTTTCGACCTTCTGCGCATATATCGCCTAATGAGTATGGCAGAGATCATTGCGGCCCTCGGGGATGCTTTCATGCGCGAGCAGGTAGCCGAGATGTTCCGGCTCTACGATGAAGCCGTCGCGGTTACGACCAATCCCGGAATGGACTGGGACAAGCTTGAGGACCTACGAATCAGTTCCCTCGGTGGAATCCAAAACAGGGCTATTCGCGAGATGATGAAATTCTTCAATTTCTTCGACTTCCTCAATGACTGGCAGGAATACTTGAGCAAGGGACCTTTACAGAAAGAGGTTATTTGCGATTATGATCCCTATCGGCTCTCGCGTATGGAGGAGGTCATCCGGTTGTGGACAGTGGCCGAGGAATTCAAGCAAAGGTTCCTTGGCGATTACATTTTCGGACAGTCCTATTTTTTCAGGCAATTTCTCGATGGCGAATTTCATGGAACCGGTCCGGTTTTCAGGCAGCTTGGCGCCCGGGCGGGTTTCATTCTGTTGTGGATAGCTGTAAATTCGTCGGAAAAGAACATCATCAACTTTAACCCTATACTTGCGGGTATCCCGGTAGCTGACCATCGACGGCGCCTCGACAAGCTCAGGCACGCCCTGCTCTCGATCCCGGTAGAGCTGCTGCATCCCGGTTTTTTTGGAGAGATAAAAGCCAATTTTGCGCAGCACAGGCCGGCGTTCATCTTCGACAGCGGGATCAGGCTGATCGCCGACCGGCAGTCGAGATCCCTCGAAGTCTCTTTCGTGGACATAGGAGACAATATCCAGAAAATAGAAGACCTCCTGCAAAAATTTGAATCCCGGAAACTGATGAACATCTCTTTGCGGGAACTCAAGGAGATGGAGAGGCGCTTCTCCGAGATGGCAAGTTTTCATCAGTACCTGGACCGGGAAGGATGCAGCCTCCAATGCAATATCCTGGAGGCGCTGGGAGGGCTTGAGGAAACAAACCGCCGGATCGGGCAGCTCCAGGCAAGGCTCAAGTTGGTGCTGCACAACCAGATATTCCAGGCTGAAGAAATTTTTGACGACATCAGCGCACTGCGGAGACACTGCCCGGAAATCCTGGGCTTTATTATTCCGGAACTGCGCGGTCTGGGATACCTGGGAGGAATTTCTCCCGAGCCGGGCAGCGGTTCGCTGGAAGATTACGTGATGCGCTGCCTGCAAAAATACCAGGCCCTGGTGAACAAGGACAGAAACAGCTTCCAGGACCGGAATATTTACTACCGGCTGGCCAAGCAGGAGTTCGGCCCCCTTGCGGAAGAAGACCTTGGCGCAAGCCATCCTCAACTCGAGGTGCTCGAATTCTACATCGGCAGAGTTCGTGAAAAGCCCGCCCTTCAACACGCGCTCAGCTTCGCTCTGCTCTTTCAAGAGATTGGGAAGCTCGAACAGTTCTCCGGCTCACCCGCCGACGACTATTGGACCCATGGCAGGCGCGGAGCGAAAATTCTCCGTGAGATGAAAATCCTCCAAAAATACGGCATCGACGAGCAGACCGAGAAGACGGCGATCTTCCTTGTGCGCTACCATGGCCTGCTGGGTCATGTCATTCTTGGCGATGAACCGATCACCGCTCTGGACAGCATAACTTCCGAGAAGGATACCCTGCTGCTGGATGCCTTCCTCGTCCATTCCGTTCTGGCATCGGCAGCGGTCAGGGAGGGAGTGATGGTCGGCGACCTCATGGATGAATTCATCAACTACAGGTCTGTCGCCCTGGAGGTGATCAAGTCACGGACCGACTGGGGGGAATACCTCAAGGAAGTCCTCCAGGAAAAAGGCAAGGCGGTTCTGAATGAGTTTCAGTTCGAACTGGAGCGGGGAGCGCTCTTTCCCGCCGGCCAGGCAAACTATTGTGGAATAAAAGACGATGATGTGCGAAACGAAAGCCTGTGGCAGGGAAGGCAAAGCGCTTCGCTTGACCGCCTGCTCAAACTTTCGGGTTCGGTATGGGTCGATTACGAAGACCTTCAGATGTTCTTGCGGGAGATCCCCATCAGTTTCATCTATCATAAGAAGAAGCTGAAAAGTCTCGGACCTGCTGCCTTTGAAAAGCAGTTGCTCAACGGAATAGACCTTCTTTACCTGGTATCTTCCCTAAGCCCTGAGGTTCGATATTACCTGCTCTACTGCCTGGACCATCTGGGCGGGAGAATGCGCATTTATGACTTCCAAAGACTTCCTGAATACTTTGGACTGAAAGAGAGTTTGAAGCTCCTGATATTATCTTTTCAGGCGTTTCATTACCATTTCGGCATTACCGCAAGGGGAGGCCTTCTAAGCTTCGCCGTTCTCACCCGGGAACTTGGAAGAAGGCATAGGTTTTTGCAGAAAAACCTGGAAGCGATGCCTTTCCCGATAAAATGTTTCGAGGGGGAGAGGGTGCTTTTCACTCCCGATGCTTTTGGCGAAATGAGATTTGACGTAAACACCCGGGAAGAGGCGATCAGTGTATCCTATCGCGACACGGTGCAGTTCGATGCTCTGCGGCAGTCGCTTCTGGCGCTCTGGGATAATGACGAACTGCTTGCAGCCTACGAAAACGCAATAGGGCGGATCAGGGAAAAGCTGCCCCTGGGATCGGAGAATTTCGAGGAGGATCTCCGGAAGACCTTCAAACTTCAGCAGAACAAGATAAATGAAAGAATACTGAAAGATGTTCAGGAAAAAATGAGCCTCGCTTCCACTATCTCCCAGTTTCTGGAACTGCGCCGGGAGATGAACACGACTATAGAGAGGCATACCTTCAGCGAGGAACAGATATTCCTGCTTCAGGAAATCTCGGAATTCAACCGCTCCAGGTTGCGTGACCGCTACCTGGATGCCGTCTATCGCGAAATAAACTCCCTCAAATCCAAAGAGAAGCTGCTTGAGTACTGGGGAAAGATCAAGCACGAGCTTTTCACGTACCGCTCTTTTATTGGAAAAGAATACGAGACCCTGATCGCCAGATTCATCGATGAAAAAGCCAGTAAACAATCTTAAAAGCACTCCTTTCTCTTCTTCGCCGCAATGCCTACTTTTACTTCCAGATTTATGCGCGGAGAGCGCTCCTTGAGGATCGGCGCCGGTGGCGGGAGAGGAAGTGATGACAGTCTTCATGAAAAGTGATGCTGCATGGCGGCGGGAAGTCGATGGGTTGACCCTGTATTATCAGAGCATCCTCGATTCAGCCCAGGAGGCCCTGGCGGTGGTTGACAGCCGCCTGCACGTGGTGGTGGCGAACCGGCGCTTTCGTGAAATCGTGGACATGGAAATTTGCGACGATGATTCCCTTGAGCCACGTGCCTCACTGCTGGCCCATCCGGAATTGAGCAGGCTGCTGGAGAAGAGTTTTTCCGGGAGAAACGGAGCAGAAGAGCAGACGCTGGATCTAAACACTCCCGCACTGGGCGCGCGAAAAATGTCCGTCCGCAGTCAACTGCTCACGAATCCTAAGGGTGGCTCTCCTCTTTCCCTGGTGGTCATGGAAGACGTGACTGACCTTCTTGAGATACGGGAACAGTTGCGGCAGGAAATAGCGGGTTGTCACTGGGCAAAGGAAGAATTGCTCGACAGCGGCAGAAGGTTTCGCATGCTGGTCGAGACAATGAACGACGGACTGGCGTTGCGGGACGAACATGGACGGCTGACGTATGTGAACAATCGCTTGTGCGAGATGCTGGATTTTGAGCAGGATGAGATTATCGGCCATCCTGTAACGGATTTTCTCGATGAGGAGAACAGGGCGATTTATGCCGAGCAGATAAGCAAGCGCGAAAGGGGTTCGCACGATCCTTATGAGATGAAATGGTTGAGAAAGGACGGGAGCGGAGTCTTTACTCTCATGTCTCCGAGGCCTGTTTATGATACGGAAGGCAGAATCAGGGGAAGCTTCGCAATTGTCACGGATATTACCGCGCGCAAGAACATCGAGACCGCATTGCGCGAATCGGAAAAAAAGCTGCGGATGCTCTCCAATCATCTCCTGCTTGCTCAGGAGCAGGAGCGGGAACACATCTCGCGGGAGTTGCACGATGAACTGGGACAGGATCTGACCGTCCTTAAATACCAGATGAGATTCATCCAGAAGCGATTGCGCAAAGACCAGAAAGTGTTGCGTGATGCATGTACGGACACTCTTCAGCACATCGATGACCTGGTGGAGAACATCCGGCGCATCTCCCGGAATCTGAGTCCCTACAACCTGCAGCAACTCGGGCTTACCGCCTCCATCGAGTTGATTGCAACGGAGTTCTCGAAGCATGCCTCTACGGAGGTCGTGCAGGACATCGAGAACATCGATGGATTGCTGTCCCAGGAGGCCGAGAGAAGTATTTACAGGATATTTCAGGAGGCGCTCACCAATATCGGCAAGCATTCAGGGGCGACCACCGTATGGTTGTCCGTATCGCAAAAAGGCGGGGCGATCACCTGCTCCGTGCGCGATAACGGGTCCGGGTTCAGCGTTGCCGAGGCCGGGAGCGGGATATCTCAAACAAGCGGCATAGGCTTGGCGACTATGGAAGAGCGGGCGCGCATGATAGGCGGACTGTTTGAAATAGCCAGCCGGAAAGGGGAAGGTACACGGATAGTGCTGCACATTCCCGTCCCTGAGAAAGGAAAACCATAGTGCATACCTACAGCATCGTTCTGGCGGATGATCACCGGTTGATCCGCCGTGGGATCAAGAAAATAATCGAAGACAAACCTGGCCTTGAAGTCATCGGCGAGGCGGGAAACGGTGTCGAACTCATCAACGTTCTGAGTCAGGGAACTCCGGACCTGGTGATAGTCGATATATCAATGCCGGAAATGGGGGGAATTGAGGCAATCAAGCATATTAAGTCGGACTTCCCCGACGTGAAGGTGCTCGTTCTTACCATGTACAGTGAAAAGGAATACCTGATGCAAGCCCTTACCGCGGGCGCGGACGGATACCTGCTCAAAGAAGATGCCGACATAGAACTCTATAGTGCGATTGAAGAAATCCGCGAGAGCGGAAATTATATATCGCCGCTTCTGTCTGGTAAAGTTGCCGGAAGCCTGGTGCAGATTCTGTCCAGGAACGGCAAGTCTGCAGAAAAAGACCTCACCCCTCGTGAAGGAGAGATCCTCAGGTTGATAGCGGAAGGAAGGTCCAGCAAAGAAATAGCGCCGGTCCTCGGCATCAGTATACGTACTGTCGAAAATCACAGATCCAACATCATGCGTAAGCTGAATTGCAGGAAGAATATCCAGTTGGTAAGATATGCAATTGATAATGGGTATATCGATAGAGGAAAATACTAGGCTCCTTCTGAGTATCCACACTCATGCCCGCCTGAGCATTATGCATCATTGAACACCCTCCGGAATGGTCTTATCAAAGATGTATGCTTTCGTGATGAACACAGTTCAATTCATGCAAACCAACTCAGGAGTGCAGAGATGAAAAAACTGATGACCTTGGCCTTGGCGCTTTACCTCGCCGGTGTACCGTTTGCCGTAGCCGCGTTCCAAGCTCCGGACGTAATTCCGACGGGAGAAGCGCAAGCCCCGGGACAACCAGCGGTTGCTGATGGGGTCAATAACGGGACGATTCTGAGTTTCGACAATATGGCCGCAATATCGGAAGGCTTCCTGGGAACCGAACTTATCCGCGAGGGAGTGCCCGGCGCGGGCGCCCCCTGGAATATAGCTTCGGCAAAGGGAGTTCTCGACAAAGACTCCAATCTCAGGATCGATGTGAGGGGCCTGGTTCTTGCCGACAGCGGTCTGAATCCCGTTGCCTCGTTTCGTGGACTGCTCAGTTGCGTGAGCGGGGATGGAACAATCCAAAATGTCTCTACGGCGGATTTTCCCGCTGATACTGACGGCAATGCGTCCATACAGGAAAGGCTTATCCTCGCGGGGCCCTGTTTTGCACCGGTGATATTTGTAACCGGCCCGGAAGGGCAATGGTTTGCGGTAACCGGAAGCGCCTCGGTCGCCGTGGCGCCGGATGCGCCGGTTTTACCGGACCTGCCTGACGTAGCGGACATCCCGGATGAACCGGCCGCACCCGAGGTACCGTAAATGAGCTTGATAGCGAGTTGCATTAAAGAATGCACTGCACGCCTCACATAGCAGCATAGCCCTTGTGGGCGCGGAGGGGGACGGGCATAATATCCCTGTGCTGCATCAACCTGAACGCAAGTGGTATGAGGGGCTGAAGGAGGAAGGGCAGGGAAGATTTGGAGTATGCGCCTCCAATTCTTCCCAAATCATTTCCACCCTCGCTCCAATTTCTCCCTGCAGGTGCGTAAAGTTGAATTCCCCATGAGCCGATCCCCCCGGCCCGGTGGACTCGCGTCAAGGTAAAGCCGGGAGCGATTGTGTCCGATCCGGATGAAATCAGAGCCAAGATCGCCAAACCGACGGACGGAAATTTCAAGCAGAAGGTCTATTTTGTCGACTGAGGTTTCAGCCCGCGGGATTGCGGTTGAGCTGAGACTGCTTGCGGAAAAGGCCGCGGGTCTTAAGTCTTGAGCTCTGAGCGTGAGTGGACCGGTTCCCTGCCGGTTTTCAGATAGCCGGACACCGGTAGGGAATCACAACGTCATATTCCTGTACATACCTTGTCAAGGATTATCCCCGTGCTATCGTACAGTAGTATAAGAATTTCATCATTTACGAAATTATGAAAAAATAAAAAGTTCGAGTTGGCCACGAACCGAGGAGATGGAGGACATGGAACTCATCAAAGTCCGGAGAAATTTTCAGGTGACCATCCCGCAGGCTCTTCGGGAAAAGCTCGGCTTGGCCGTCGGGGATTACGTTCAGGCCGATATTGAAGATGAGAAGATCGTCATCAGGCCGGTGGAAGTGGTCCGTCCCGGAGCAGGGGAGAGGCGCCGTACCGCCGGGGAGAGAGAGGCTGCCTATGCTGCTCTGGATGAGATATGGGCGAAGATGAAGGATGAAGATCCTGAGGTTGTCGAGAAAACCGTTAAGGAGGCTGTGAAAGAGGCCAGGAAGAAATGATACGGGTGGTGGTCGATACCATCGAAGATGATCCAAGCGACAATGTGTTCCTGTCATGCGCGCTCGAGGCCGAGGCGGATTTCATTATCTCGGACGATGCCCACCTCAATAGATTGAAATCCTTCCATGGCATCCAGATTGTGGACACGACGGTGTTTCTCAAAGTCATGGAGCGGATGGGATAGTCCGCGCCGGCAGGGGGGGGCCACTTCCGGTCTCAATCTTTTCTGATTTCAGAACCCCAAAGCAAGTATGTAATCGACAATCGCGGAGGAAGGGAAGCTGGCGAATCTAATGAGGCCTCTTTTTTTGCGTTATACCTTATGTTTCCGCATGTTCTTTTCGTGCTACTGCCACGTTCAAAAAGTTCACCGGGCGAGGATTTGTCACAGAGTTCAAAAAAACCCGTGGATGGGGGAATAGCATATCCAGCAAAAGACTGCCTTACGGTCGGCGTTCAACTCTCATGTTGAGTTACGAATTCACGAATGCGTGTATGAGAAATCAAATATTCCAAGGCGGCTGTCGTAAAGACTTTCCCATCCAACCGCAATAGGAGTTGCCTCATGTCTTCGCGTCTTTGCCTGAATCCGCGCCCATCAATACAGGCAACCACTTCATACGGTGGGCGACCAGCCGTGACGTGCTCGTTACGCTGGGTTTCCAGCTCCTTTATTCGTGCCACTTTGTCTCGGGCCGTACCATCGTCGCTGGTAATCTTTGCCTCAATAATAACCGCCGGGCTCAGTTCATCAGGAATGCAGAAATCGGGTGCTTGACCAAACCCTGGAATTCTTTCGGCGCGGCCGGTCTTACGGTAGGACACGCCAGCGTTTCGGAGCCGTTCTTCGATAGCGCTCTCCATAAGTTCACCGACCAACTCGGAAACCGCATCGCGGTGGCCAGCAAAGGGACGGCCAAGATATCTCTCGTAGAGCAATACGGCATAGGGAACATTCTCTCTGGCAGCATATCTGAGGGAGTCGATCCCCGAGCTGGTATCGAACTTCGACAGCCGGTGGATGACGCCTTCCTGTTCCAACGGGGCTCCTCGCGCTATGTATTGGATCGCGATTTCCACCAAATCAGCGACCCGTTTGAGCGATTTCGGACGCTCTGGCGGTACCTGTTTTCGGCTGTGCGCTCGTTCGAGTCCTGTCTGATATCGCTGCTCTGCTCTTTGGATATAGGCCGAATCTTCCCGGCAGCGCCTATCCAGGGTTCTAGCCGCCCCTTGGGTAACGTCACTATTGAGCTCGGATCGGGCAAGCTCGCCCCACTCCGGAGCTGTCATGCCGAGAATCGCTCGGAGTACTCCAAGAACTCTGGCATTTTCTATGAGAGCATGCTGAACTGCCGGTGCGGCAAAATTCTCAAAGGCATTCGTCTGACGCTTCAGGACCTCATAGGCGTCTCGAAACTCAGGGTACTTGATGAAAGCATCGCCTGCCGGCATCATCAGAAACTCAGATACGATATCCGAAAAAGTGGCATCCACCATCTGTTCAAGGTGCTGCTCGAGTTCCTCCCTAGAAAGCTCAAAGGGTCGCTTTCCTGACATTACATACTCCCTCATTCTTCAGTTTAAAACGACACCTGAGCGTAGGCTTGCCGGTACGGCGTCTGGGGTTCTTGGGCCGGCAGATACTGGACAGCGGGACTGTTTGAGAGCACGTCATCAAGGAAATCCTCAACCGCTTCCAGGCCGCCGAAGGCCCTGATCCAATGAGCAACTGTTTTTAAACGAAGATCCGCCGGCAGATCCTTGTTCCATCGCTTGCGCAAAGACCAAATGGCAAGGCGGATGAGATGCCCGTATATGATGCACCGGATGTCTCCTAACGTTGGAGCATAGCCGCTTGCGGAGCTGAGCTTTTCAATATCTTCTCGAAGTAAGTCCGCCACTGCTTCAGGCGAATCCACAATCCATCGGCCTGGAACTTTACCGGTTGAGCGGCAGACGAATACCGTGTCAACAATCGATGACTTAGTTCCGCTTATATGAATGGAGGCCCCCATTTCCGCCGGACAGGGCAGGGATGCCGAACAGGTTAGTCCGGCATCGAGTATGGCAACGGCAATGGGGTAATAAGCCTCGAGTTTGTTGTGGTGGTAGGTAAAGGCCAAAGGCGCCCCTGGTTTCAGAGCCGCTGCCATCTTTAAAAATACCGAGGAGAGCCCTTCGGTGAAATGCTCCAGCCCTCTTCCCATGTTTTCGTTACCGGTGAGTTCACCAGGATTTCGGGTAGAAGCCGACGAGAATTCCGGAACGTCCATGCCGACCAGCTTGCGCAGCCAAACGTAGCAAAAATCCATAAGTTCGGCATACTGTACGTTTCCAAAGTATGGGGGATCGGTCAGAACCGCGTCCAGGCTCTCTGGCGCCAGATCGGACGTTGCTGCATCAGAGCAGGAAAGCTCCACCCGTCTTGGCCGTGCCGCCACTTGGATACTATCAGTCTCGCCAATCCATTCACCGCCAATCTCTTGGATGATTTTTCGTCCGCCCCGGCGCCGGATCTCAAAGGGTCGGTAGCAGTATGATTTCGCCTTAGTGAATTTCGCAATTATGTTGGACCAGCCGCCACTTCCAACGTTGTCGCCATTCGTACCAGAAGGGATGCCCAAAAAGTTGGATTCGCACTGGATGAGCCCCACGGGGAAGCCATGCACAGAGAAAATATCTAGGGACTTGAGAGCCATACTATCATAGCGGCAGAGCATATTCTGATAGCGCAGGAGATCCGAGAGATTGGTCGCCAGGGCGTTGCGCACCCGCTCCTCTTGCTGCTCGGCTATAAACCGGCAACTGAGCTCGAGTCCCACGAGCTGTCGGCTGTTGAACATCTGGCGATAAAACCGGTAGCCCCAGCGATGCAGTCGATCCGTTTCATCGCCTGACGGGATTTCATCTTCGGGAATGTAGCGAGGCTCAAGAGCCTTCCATGTGGCTTCGGCCTGCTCAAGCCGAGAAACATCAGTGGCGTCCGGCGCCTTAAAAAAGCGCCCCTTGTGGTGCGGTTTGCATGGAGGGCAATGATACTCTATGGCGAACATCTTATGCTTGGGCGGACCGGCAGCGGCATTAGGATAAAGGTTGACCGTTCCACAATGGGGGCATGGACATCGGTTTCTCTTTGCGGGCCCGGTGGTTGTCAGGTGTTTTCCGCACACACTGCAAATGCCGGGATGCTTCCGGTCATCAACTTCGTTGAGATTTCCGCAGCCGGCACAGAGCAGAACATTTTTCGGATGGCGCTTGTCTTCCGAAATGAGATAGCCGGGAAAGAGTCGGATCTCTTTGTGGCAGTTGCCGCAGATTGTGGTCTTTACCCAAAGAAAATATTTCACCTGTGCTTCTTCGGACCCACACTTGCCGCAGCGCGTGTGGTAATTTTTCCCGACCGCAGCCCCAAGCCGAGTTACCAGGTTTTTAGCTGCAGTCTGGTATTCCTCAAGGTCAAGATGCTCTATCTCTTGTTTAACGATCCAGTAAGACATCGGATTGATATCGTGCCCCAGAACGTCGCACCCGAGCCGGTTGGCTTCGAGCAGCGGAGTACCACCTCCCATAAAGGGATCGGCTATCCGAATGCCATCCAAACTATGGCTCTGGTAAAAGGAATCTCTCAAGGGAGCCTGAGCGAACTCCGAGAGCAACAGCCCTCGGAAGAGGGTTCCGGGCCTACGGGCAAACCACTTATGAACGGCAATAATTGGCCGGTAGTTCTGCTGTATCTGCTTTTCACGCAGAGCCAATTCGGCCACGAAACCTATGTCAAAATCATGTTCGATCATGCGTCCACCATACCTTGGTGATCCCAAACGTCCTGCCGCCTCCAGTGAACTGGGGCTGCACGCTGAACATAGCCGAGTATCTGATTTGCTTCAAGGTCAACTATTCCGGACGGGTTCAACGGCATCCATGGTTGGACAGGAGAGGGGGCGTCTATGAAATTATGCGTATCTACTTTTGATGGGATAGGGCGCCGAAGTAGTAGTTACGATTGCGAAGAACGCATGATTCCGTGATGTCCCACCTATGTGTATGCATTACCTCTCCCCTCGCGGTCTCAAGCATGGAATATACCACGGGGAAAAAGGTAAAGGCAGCTCTCCTGAACGTTGAATTCAAGAAGCTCAGTATTTCAACAGGACATCTTGAATACCTCCAGTGCTCGCCCTGAGCTGCCCCTCACGGGTTGTGTGACGGCCAAGATTAAGTCAATGGCCACGTTGGAAAACGTTACCAGCCTGAGCACGGCAGGTTGGGCATGTCATAACGTACCCCGATTCCAAATTCCCCATAAATAAAAAAGGGCTACGGTGATACACCATAACCCATTGATTTCATGGAGCCGGCGATGGGATTTGAACCCGCGACCTGCTGATTACGAATCAGCTGCTCTGCCACTGAGCTACGCCGGCTCAATGCTGCTGGAGCTTGTACCATGCGGATTTGAGGAAATCAAGAGCTTATCGGAATGCGGAAAGCGATCAAGCAGGCCGGGTTCGGAAAACCTGAAGGCTTGTCACCGCTTCATGTCTGGATAGATCTCCGGCCGGGACTTGCACGGATCGGGGTCTCCAGTCTTTCAGACATCTATGCGTTGATTATGCTCAGGGTTGCGATTAGCCGACGAAGGAAGTGGTATGAAATCCAGGGATTCAGGGTTATCTTACCTCGCGGGCGCTCTTTAATGGTGAGCGCCGTGTGCAGGTGCGATAGCAGAGGCAAGGGGATGCTTTAGAAAAGAGCGAGTCAGGCGGCGGAGACCATGACGGCGAAGAGGAACAAAAAAGAGTTCGGCGACTTCCAGACCCCTGAGAGCCTTGCCGCGGAGTGCCTGTCGCTGCTCAGGAAGATGGGAATCAAGCCTGGATCGGTCCTCGAGCCTACCTGCGGGAGGGGGGCCTTTCTCATTGCCGCCGCCGTCGCCTTTCCAGAAATTTCCAGGATAGTCGGCGTTGATATAAACCGCCGCCATTTGGAGCATGCGGGCTCAGCGATTGCGCAGGAAGGCCTTCATGATCGCATCTGCCTGAAATGCGAAGATTTTTTCTCCGCCGATTGGGACCAAATCTTGCTCGGCCTTCCGCAACCCCTTCTTATCGTAGGGAACCCGCCCTGGGTTACCAGTTCGGAACTCGGCATCCTGCAAGGCGATAACCTTCCGGTCAAGTCCAATTTTCACAAAAGAAGCGGCTATGACGCCATTACCGGAAAGAGCAACTTCGATATCTCCGAATGGATGATTTTGAAACACCTGGAGTGGCTCAGAGATCGTCATGGCATCGTTGCAATGCTCTGCAAGACCGCTGTCGCCCGGAAAGTGCTGCTCCGTGCGTGGAAAACCGGCTGCCGCATCACTTCCGCGCGCTTGCATAAAATCGATGCGCTGAAGGAATTCGGGGCATCGGTGGATGCGTGCTTTTTCATCGCCGAGATTTCCGGACTGCGTTCAGTGGATTGCCTGGTATACGACTCTCTAAACTCCGCCGCTCCTTCATGCCGTATCGGCTATCATGACGGTATCATCCTGACCGATGTTCCACTGTTTGAGAAATGGAGGCATCTTCATGCGTTCGATACCCATTACATATGGCGGTCCGGGGTGAAGCACGACTGCTCCGGGATAATGGAACTCGAGAAAAGCGGACCGGGATTCATCAATGGGCAGAAAGAAGAGGTCCGGATCGAGGATACTTACATCTATCCCATGCTCAAGAGTTCCGATATCGGAAACGGAAAGATCCGTCCGGTCAGGAAGTACATGATCGTGACCCAGAAGCGTGTCGGAGAAGAGACACGGACGATCGAAAAACTGGCCCCCAAAACCTGGGCATACCTGAAGGCGCACGAATCCCGGTTCGCCAGGCGGGCGAGTTCCATTTACCGCGGCAAGCCGCCCTTTTCCATTTTCGGAGTCGGGGATTATTCTTTCTCGCCATGGAAAGTTGCCGTTTCCGGCTTCTATAAGCAATTCCACTTCCAGGTTACCGGTCCTTCCGGCGGGAAGCCGGTCGTGTTCGATGATACCGTTTACTTCCTTCCCTGCCGGTCCGAGGCGGAGGCGCTATTCATCGCCGAGCTTCTCAATTCCCGGCCTGCGGGGGAGTTCTATACCTCAATGAGCTATTGGGCCGACAAGCGCCCGATTACCACGGAGATTCTCAAGCGCCTCAACCTGAGGGCGCTAAGCCTGGAACTCGGCAGGGAGAAAGAGTACCTCGCCTTTACCGGTGATGGACCACCGGAACAAAAAGCCCGCAATGGCAAACAGCTTCTCCTTATATGAAACTTCATTTTGGGAGGCCACGCCAGGGGACAAAGTAAATCTTCATCATCCTTCAAACCACGCCAAAGGCGTGGCTGGATTCCCGCTCAGGAGCGCTGCGGGAATGACGGGGTAGATGAAATCCTGCGGTAGCCCGCGAGCGCAAGTACGCCGGTTGCCCTGTACAATGTACGTCGCAACAAAATTGGCCAAACCTTGCCAAGAGGCCAGGTTCCTATGGTTGAGGTCCTCTCTCCAATGCCAAACCGGTTTGCCGGGGGGCCTCACACTCCGTCATTCCGGCAGGGCTTCTGAGCCGGAATCCAGCCTGGAAACTGCATCCGAGTCTTCTTTGAACTGCTTTGGAAAGCCCGGCTACGTGGCGCCCTGTAAATAGTTTCATGGTGTCACGGAGGGGACGTGCAAGCTTATATGAAGCTTCATTTTTAGAGGAACACGCCAGGGTGACAAAATGAAGTTTCATCCTGGTTCAAAACCACGCTATGGGTGGCGGCTACGCTGGCTTTTGCCCGAACGGCTGCTCCGGAACCCGCCCCTTGAAGCCGCATGGCGAAGGGATGTATTTTTACTTGACAACATGCAAATATTCGCATATATAGGCATTCAAATCTTGGCATGAATCGCCCGCTTTTGCCATTCTTTTCTGAAGTTGGCCTGTAAGTTATCACGATGGAAAAGCGTAGGGTGGGCGCAGTTTTTTCCGTGCCCACCACTTTTAAGGATTGGTGGGCACGATGAAACCCGTGCCCACCCTTCTACGGGCGCCTAAATACAGGTGAAAGAAATGATGGAAGATGAAAAACTCACAGATGCCCTGCCGGAGGCCGAACACCTCGAACGTGCCGCCGACATTTTGAGAACCGTCGCTCATCCCGCAAGGATCAGGATAATCGACTTTCTCGAAAGCGGCGAAAAGGCGGTGGCGGAGATATGCCGGCGCCTGGATGCGCCTCAGCCCTATATTTCTCAGCACCTGAACCTCATGAAAGCCAAATCCATTTTGTCCTCGAGGCGAAATGGCGCCCAGATCTTCTACTCCATCGCGAATCAAAATGTAGTCAAGGTTATCCATTGCGTGCGCCGGCATGCGAAAAGCCCCGCTGAGTTGGAAGGCGCCTGCGAAACGCAGGATAAATAGGATCGTCCGGCGCGCCTGCTGACTGCAGGCCGGCCGCCGTGGAAGAAGAATTGTCGGCAGTATCCCCCCTTAATGCACTGCCGCCGATGAGCACCAATATTTTACCAGGAGGTATGAATCATGTCGGAAGCCGCAGTATTGAAAAAAGTCGAAACCGTGAGTGCGCCTGTTCCGGAGCGGGAGTCCTGCACTTTCATCTGCAGCCGCAATACGCTGGATGGAGCTTATCCTTCCCTTATTCTTGCCATCAATGCCAGGAGGCTGGGAATGGATGCTACGGTTTTCTACACCTTTATGGGGATCAACGTAATTCTCAAAGGGGGCGCCGCGAACTGCAAGTTCGTTCCGGACGGTCCCATGGGCGCGATCCCGGGCATGTCGGCCGTCGCCACGAAGATGATGCAAAAGAAAATTGACGGCGCGGGCATTCCGAACCTCGAGGAACTTATCGAAACGGCCCAGGTGGAAGGAGTTAAACTGGTTGCGTGCAAAATGACGATCGATATGATGGGACTGAGCGAGGATGACTTTATCGAAGATGTGGAAATCCAGAATGCGGAAGCCTACCTGAAACACGCTCGAAACTGCACAATCAACATGTTTACCTAAGGTGAACGAAGATGGGCGCCGGAAAATCACCGCGTGAACTTTCTCGCTGCACTCTTCCGCCCTGTACAAAACGCAAAACAGGAAGCGAGGGATAGATCGAATTCCCTGCTTCCTGTTTTTAGCTTCAGCTTGCCTTCCTGTTTTTTATCCGGCGAGCCTGCTCCACCTCTTCATGGATAGGGCAGAGTTCCATGGCGGCAGTCTTTTCCTCCATCTCCTGCTTTGTCCGAAAGATCCAGGAACTTGAATCGGAATAGCAGTAGATCGCCAACTCGCATTGCCTGCACTGTTCCATCTCTTGTCAGCTCCCTTCGGGCTCCCTATCCGCATCGGCGTCAAGAGGGGCCCTTTGTGAAACACTTCCGATATATTCCGCCCATTCGATCGGAAGGAGGTATTTTTTTCGGCTGTTGCATTCCCTGCATGCCGGAACCGCATTTCCGCGGGTTGACTTACCCCCGCGGATAAGCGGCACAACGTGGTCCATTGTCAACTCGTCGGGCGGCGCCTTTTTTTGGCAGTAATGACAGATCCCCCTGGATACCTGGCGTTTCCACCACTGGGTGCGGCGCAACTCCCGCGCCTTCTCCTTTTCCCTGCGGAGTTGTTCAGGAGAAACGTTTACAAAAAACAATCCCTTTCCACCAGTATCCATGTGACCGTCAAACCCGCCCCGGCTCTCTTTTATTGCTTACCCTCTTTTGGGGCCTTGATGGCGACATAGAAGGTATTGGCGCCCCGTTTTACGAGCAGAAGCAGGGTTTCGCCTTTTTTCATCTTCTGGGTGATCTGCTTCCAGTCACGCGCATTCTGTACTTTTTGCCTGTTGGCTTCCTTAACAACGTCACCCGGGCGAAGTCGAGCTTCCGCGGCCGCGGTTCCGGGCTTGAGTTCGGTGATGACGACACCGGTCTCATTTTCATCCAGCGAGAACTTCTGAGCCAGCTCCGGAGTGATATTCTGGACGGAGATGCCGAAGGCGCTTTCAGTCTTTGCCGTTCCGCGTTTCTGGTCCGGGGTTTCCTCGGGCATAGTGCCAATGGTGACCTTCACATCTTTGGTCTTGCCTTCATGGATGAGCTGTATGGTAGCCGTGCTCTCGGGACCAAGCGCGGCGACAGAGCGCGAGAGCATGTTGGCATTGTCTATGGTCTTGCCGTTCAGGGACTTCACGATGTCGCCTCTTTTGAGCCCGGCTTTATCGGCGGGACTGTCGGGGACGATATCGGCAATGATGACGCCTTTGGTTTCCGTGATTCCGAAGGATTCAGCCAGTTCCGGAGTGATGTCCTGGATCATGACGCCAAGCCATCCGCGAACAACCTTGCCGGTTTTCAACTGGGCGAGGATGTCCTTTGCCATGTTGATCGGGGTTGCAAAGCCGATCCCCTGGCCCTGCGCCACGATTGCGGTATTGAGGCCGACGACTTCGCCGTTCATATTGAACAGGGGTCCGCCGCTGTTGCCGGGGTTGATCGCCGCGTCTGTCTGGAGGAAATCATCGTACTGGCCGGCGCCGATAATACGGCCCTTTGCACTGATTATTCCGGCCGTAACCGTGTTGCCCAGTCCGAAGGGATTGCCTACGGCCATGACCCAGTCGCCTACCCGTATTGCATTGGAATCACCGAGTTTTGCGGCTTTGGGCAGTTTCCCGTCAGCAGTGATCTTGATCAGTGCAATGTCGGTCTTGGGGTCGCGTCCGACGACCTTGGCATCGTATTCCTTTCCGGAGTAAGTCTTGATCTTGATCTCGTCGGCTTTTTCAACCACATGGTTGTTGGTGAAAATCAGGCCGTCCTCGTCGATGATGAATCCGGAGCCCAGTGCGTGCGTCTTCATCTGTCCCTGGGGCATATCGCGAAAAAAGCGCTTGAAAAACTCATCACCGAAGAACTCGCGGAAGGGCGAATTGGGCGCCATGAACGGCTGCATCGGGCTTTCCTTGAGCACCTGGGTGGTGGAGATATTCACCACAACGTCTTTTACCGAGTCGGCCAGATCGGCAAAAGAGGCAGGGGGCGGCGCGCTGTAGGCGGCCGGACCGCTGATGAGCGATACTGAGCACAGGACGATAAAGAAAAGTAAAAACCTTGGATGGCGTAAGCTTGCTCGGGTACTGAATTGCATGAAAGCTCCTTTCTTGCGTACGGCTAAGCATTGGAAACCACTATAATAAGGCCATAGCATAGCCTCTTGTCAATCAAAAACGAACACTCTTTTTCGTGAACGAGAACGGTTTCCCTGTTTCCCCAACCTGATCTTAAATGTTAAGATCAACATTAATTAGAGTGTTTTGAGTTTCAATACGTCTACAGAATAATACTAGAGAAAAAGAGCCCATGAAAACCGGAAAACTGAATCTGATCGACGCCTGTGACAAGGCCGCGGCAATCATCTCCGAAGCGCGTGAAATGGAAAAGCTCTACCTAAGAGGACTCAAGTGCCTTGGCGAAGGGCAGTTGCGAAGCAGGGTCATGAATCTTGCTTCGGAAGCCATATGTGATGACCAACTGTGTGAAGAGGTCTTTCGCAGTGACGAAAATATGGTCAGTTTCCTGTGCGGGGTCTGGGTCCAGTTCCTGTTGGTGGAAGTCGCCGGAGTGGAGAAGGATAAACTGAAGCTCCTGGCGAAGAAGGTATTTGCAGATGGCATCGAGTCCGGGTGCATGCACTAGGAAACGGCGGATAGGGTCTGCGCAAGCAGTCATACGTTCGTCATAAATCCTCGGATTGCCTGGGCCTGCCCTGGCGCCCGAACTCGTCCACCACGGTTTTCTCGGCGGGAAGGCGGCTGAAGAACTCCTTCGCCTCATCGATACCGTGAAACAACACCCTGAGCGAGACCATCTCCTGGTTATGCCTGTCCAGGCCGGTGCTTATCCTGAGCAGGCGTATGCGCTCCGGCAGTTCGGCGAGTTTCGGCAGAAGGCGCCGCAGGTTCTGATCGAGAATGTGGATACGGAAGACCAGCGGATGGCGCCAGGACGATCTTGAGTCCCACAGCACCTGGAGAAGCTGCTGCGGCTGAAGAGAGTGCCTCACGTGCAGATCGGCGCAGTCGCTGTTATGGATGGTGATGCCTCTTTCGCTGAGTGTGGCGACAACCCTTTCCTGACCCGGCAGCGGATTGCAGCAGCGGGCGAACTTGAAAATCGCCTTATCGAGGCTGGAAATGGTGATCACGTTCTGTTCGTGCTCTTCCATCTCGGTCGGCTTCACGCTCTGGTCAGGGTCGTTTCCCTCCAGGTAGTAAAGAACGAGCTGCGGTGAAGCGAGGTCCTGGCCGATCTGGATATAGAGTTCCTGGAGGTCCCTGACATTGAGGATTTCCAGGATCAGCCGCATGTGATCTCCCTCCAGGACCGAGGAGGGGAGCTTATGCCTTACAATCTCCTGGAGCAGAATCTCTTTGCCGACCTCCTGTGCGAACTGGAGGCGTTTTTGCTGAAGGCGCCTGTTGATCGCCGTGCGCGCCTTCGGGGTCTTGCACAGCCCCTCGATATCGGCATCCACGTCCATGGGTTCCGAGGAAGTGAGCACCTCCACCGTGTCCCCGTCTTTTATCTGCCCGATAACCGGTGTCCAGACTCCGTTCACCAGCGCCCCCTCGCAATTATCTCCCAGCTCCGAGTGGATCCGGTATGCGAAATCGAGCACGATGCTTGCCTTGGGCAGGTAGTAGATGTCGCCTTTCGGACTGTAGGCGTAAATCTCATCAGCCTCGGAGAGCCGGATGAGAGCCCTTCGCTGGGTGGCGGCGCCGCCGTACTCGCCGATATCGCGCAGCAGTTGGCTGATCTCCTGCCAGTGCTCATCGCTGAGGCCTCTCTGGGCGTCCCAGGCCCGAAGGATTCCCCCGTTCGCCCATTCCTCCATCTCGGCGGTCCGTATCTTGATCAGGTAGTTGCTCCCGCCAAGATGGATACGGGTGTGAAGGCTTCGGTAACCGTTGGTTTTGGGATTTGCGATAAAGTCACGCAGGCTTCGTGGAATGACCGCAAAATTGTTGTTGACGAGCCCGAGAGCCCGGTAGCACTCGGTGGCGTCGTTGGTGTCGAGGATTATGGCGAAATCGACGTAGTTCTCCGGGTAGAAGGGGTCCAGGGTGCGCTTCAGCGGGTCGTAATAACTCCCCAGGCCCTTGGGACGGGTGCGGACCACTCCGGTGAGTTCGGATTCGGCCAGCAGTCTTCCGAGATCGGCTTCAATACTTGCAACATCGGGCGAGTGACGAATGTCGCGCATGATGTGCAGGATCTTCTTGCTTTTCTTCGGGTAGAGAAAGGAGAGCGCCAAGTGGTAGAGTTCCCGTTTGACGGGGTAGAGGTTCAGACGGGCCGCTATCGGCGCGTAGACCTCGACGGTTTCCTGGGCGATCCGCTGGCGCTTGGTGAGCGGCAGGTAGTGCAGAGTTCTCAGGTTGTGGAGCCGGTCGGCCAGCTTGATGATCAGAACCCCCAGCCTGCGGCTGGCGCTGATAAAGATTTTACTGTGCGTAAGATCCTTGAGCGCCGCTCGGTCCAGGTGGTAACGGGCGAGTTTTGTGCAGCCGTCCACCAGTTCGGCTACCGCGGCGCCGAACCGGCTCTCGACGTCGTCGAGCGACAGCCACGGAACGTCTTCGACCACATCGTGCAAGAGAGCGGCGGAGAGAAGGAGCGGGTCCCGGAATTGCATCTCGCGGGCCAGGATCTCGACTACCGAGCAGGGATGACTTATATAGGGAGCGCCGGATTTCCTGCGCTGCCCCTCGTGCAGTTCCCGGGCGAACTCAAGCGCATCGAAAAAAAGATTGTAGTTGCTGTCGGCGGGGTCCAGGCTCCTGGACATGCGCGCACGAAACGCGGCTATATCAAAAAAGTGCGTCTCTCCCGCCGCCCCTATAGGCGCCTGCAGCCGTGTCTTTCCCGCTACCTCGGTTATCTCTGCCATAATCGAATAATCTTTTTTGTCTTCCACCCCGACCGATACCGCCGCCAGGTAAAAAATGGTTACCAGGTTCGCTATCTATTACCGATTATTTTAATAAATTAACAGGAAAAATCACCCCTTGGGATCAAGGAAGTCGGCGATTGGGGGATTGGTCATCGAAACCATCAGGCAGCAGCCAAACCGCGGGATAGCGGAAGCCGGGCGCCCTGGTGGCAGATTCGCCGGTCTGCGCCGCCATGGCTTACGGGTGGACAAGTAAGTCATTTCCGTCTTCGGTTTCTAAGTCAATTCTGCCCCGGAATAATCAAATCGATCTCCGGAATTGCACTTCTTACCCTTTCTTCATCTGGTCACTTTTTCCGGCAGTTATTCAGAAATCCTGAATACCTTCGGCAATGGCCGAGATCGTAATCCCTTCTTCATCAGGTCACTGTTTCCGGCTGTGGAAAAATAAAGGAAACAGAAACAAATCATTGGGTCGTAATCCCTTCTTCATCAGGTCACTGTTTCCGGCCGTGGTACAACACCTGGAATAAGGAAATCATAGCCAGCGTCGTAATCCCTTCTTCATCAGGTCACTGTTTCCGGCTCTGGACCAGACGTGAAGGCATAATGCTATGCCAGTCGTAATCCCTTCTTCATCAGGTCACTATTTCCGGCTGGACCATGAGAGCAGCCGGGGCGATTCGTGCGGCAAAGGTCGTAATCCCTTCTTCATCAGGTCACTGTTTCCGGCAGAGCATCGCTGGGAAGGAATACACCCTGGCAGGGATGTCGTAATCCCTTCTTCATCAGGTCACTGTTTCCGGCCTTGGAAAGACTATGCCGAGTCGTACCTTGACGATACAGGTCGTAATCCCTTCTTCATCAGGACACTGTTTCCGGCACTTGCACGTGTGACGCTTGCAACATACTTATCAGAGTCGTAATCCCTTCTTCATCAGGTCACTGTTTCCGGCATCATCACAACGATTGAAACGACGTATGCAGGTAGGGTCGTAATCCCTTCTTCATCAGGTCACTGTTTCCGGCGCGGAAAAGAAAGAACTTACTAAGGAAAAGCTGGTTGAGTCGTAATCCCTTCTTCATCAGGTCACTGTTTCCGGCGAGCTGAATCTCTTGCAGTTGGCATTGAAAGATTTAGGTCGTAATCCCTTCTTCATCAGGTCACTGTTTCCGGCCTTTACCAACTCCAAAGTTTTCGATTCCGTCTACGACCCCGCGTCGTAATCCCTTCTTCATCAGGTCACTGTTTCCGGCCAATCGTAGTAATGAGGTTTACAATTTGTTGTCGAAGTCGTAATCCCTTCTTCATCAGGTCACTGTTTCCGGCATTGTCATGAAAAAGAAATGGTTGCTCGGATACACGGTCGTAATCCCTTCTTCATCAGGTCACTGTTTCCGGCTAGTCGATAGTGAATGGAATCCTGTTGTAAAGAGTAGGGTCGTAATCCCTTCTTCATCAGGTCACTGTTTCCGGCCAGAGTAAAAAAAGAGTTTTTGAAAGACAGGCTGCTCAAGTCGTAATCCCTACTTCATCAGGTCACTGTTTCCGGCAGGATTTTAGACTTTAACCTACTCACAATAAGGGGTCGTAATCCCTTCTTCATCAGGTCACTGTTTCCGGCAGCTTACAAAAGAAAAGTTAATCGAGTATATCAAGGTGTCGTAATCCCTTCTTCATCAGGTCACTGTTTCCGGCTCGAAAATCGCTAACCTGATGAACGCGGCAAAAACTTGTCGTAATCCCTTCTTCATCAGGTCACTGTTTCCGGCATATGTCGGATGATGATATCGAAGCACAGATCAAGTCGTAATCCCTTCTTCATCAGGTCACTGTTTCCGGCTTGGATATTCCTTTAGAAGAGAGGGGTAAAGAATACTGTCGTAATCCCTTCTTCATCAGGTCACTGTTTCCGGCTGGGGTGTAGGCTAGTGAAACCGACAGGATTGAGCCGAGTCGTAATCCCTTCTTCATCAGGTCACTGTTTCCGGCATATCACGGAAACCGGCGATTATGCGCCCATGTGTCTGGAAGTCGTAATCCCTTCTTCATCAGGTCACTGTTTCCGGCGAGAATGGAGCGGGAATATGTCTACTGATAAGGTAATAAGGTCGTAATCCCTTCTTCATCAGGTCACTGTTTCCGGCATTGCGCGATAAAGTCAATAAGGTTATCCAATCAAAGTCGTAATCCCTTCTTCATCAGGTCACTGTTTCCGGCCTGAAGTATCGCCTGCGCCTTGATGGGCAGAAGCTGGAGAGTCGTAATCCCTTCTTCATCAGGTCACTGTTTCCGGCAAACCTGGCGTGGCCATTCAGCGATCTGCCGATCGTCGTAATCCCTTCTTCATCAGGTCACTGTTTCCGGCAGGGAGATGGCCATAAGGGTATGGATTTCGTTTATAAGGTCGTAATCCCTTCTTCATCAGGTCACTGTTTCCGGCCGTAGGGGAATGTTCGTTTATCCGTACTGAATCCGGTCGTAATCCCTTCTTCATCAGGTCACTGTTTCCGGCGTAAATGGAGCAGTACTCCATGACGACTTGGAGTATTGGTCGTAATCCCTTCTTCATCAGGTCACTGTTTCCGGCGCTGGACACGGACGAGGAATGCTACGAAAAGATGAGTCGTAATCCCTTCTTCATCAGGTCACTGTTTCCGGCTCTCACAGAACTCACGGTCAGCTCTCACAGAGCTAAGTCGTAATCCCTTCTTCATCAGGTCACTGTTTCCGGCCGTAACTGATAAGCAGATTATCATCGGATCAACACGGTCGTAATCCCTTCTTCATCAGGTCACTGTTTCCGGCTGCGGGAAAGTGTGGAAAATCGAGGATGCAAGCACATTGTCGTAATCCCTTCTTCATCAGGTCACTGTTTCCGGCAATCCATACATTGATGATCCGAGGTTGGGCGGCAAGTCGTAATCCCTTCTTCATCAGGTCACTGTTTCCGGCTCCGATGGGCGATGAATTACGCGGCAAGATTGAAAAGTCGTAATCCCTTCTTCATCAGGTCACTGTTTCCGGCTCATTGTTTACGAGGACGAATCTGAAGAATTGGTTTGCACGTCGTAATCCCTTCTTCATCAGGTCACTGTTTCCGGCAGGCCATTCACGACGCGATTAGGGGACTGTCATCGGGTCGTAATCCCTTCTTCATCAGGTCACTGTTTCCGGCATTTCAAGTCCGGGGGTTACTATGACGATATGTGCGTCGTAATCCCTTCTTCATCAGGTCACTGTTTCCGGCCAACTGAAGGATGGCACTTGGTCATTCTGGTATCCGGTCGTAATCCCTTCTTCATCAGGTCACTGTTTCCGGCGAAAAACGGCAGCACAACCATGAAGATTCTCTCTTCGTCGTAATCCCTTCTTCATCAGGTCACTGTTTCCGGCCTTGAACTGATGAAGCTTATCAATCAGGCATACCACCGGTCGTAATCCCTTCTTCATCAGGTCACTGTTTCCGGCCCGGGGGGTGGAACTGTTTGAAATCTCCGGGATTGCCGGGTTGATTTCGCGAACCTCTTTTCAGGATGGTGTGTCTTGTCACGGCCTTCTCCTTTTCATAGAGCCCGGTTTATACAAGTACCCGTAATTACACATAAAATGGGTTTGCGCGGACTTCGGCAAGCCTCATGTAAATTTCCCTGTAATTCCAATAACTTAAGATTTTGACCTTTTACCTGCCCGGGTTGGCGGACGCTGCAAGACCAAAAAGGGCTCGTCTTCGACAAAGGGCTCCCCCTGGCCGACAACCTCCACTTTCCCGACGCATTTGCCGCACAGCCTGATGAAGCGCACGCTGTCTTCGACCGGGTCGATGACCCTGTCGATTCTTTGTAGCATCCTCGCAAACTGTTCCTCTCCGATATTACACTCGAAAACGCTTTTTAGCACCCGCTCGCCGTAATCCTTCATGATTTTGGCCACGCGTGAGAGCCGCTTCGGGTCGTGGATGTCATAGCTGGCGAGCACATGCAAACCTTCCGAACTCATCGGTTCGCCCTCGATTTATATGAGTTCAAAGCCCTCGTTTTCCGGGATTTCTCCAAATCCGCAAATGACCGCCCCATCGAGGCAGGCCCGGCAAACACTATAGAACCTTACCCGGTCGCATCGGTGGTCGATGAGCCTGTCGATGCCCTCCTTCATCCTGAGGTACATCTTCTCGTCGATCTCGCACTGAAAAACGCTCAACTGAACATGTTCCCCGTAATCCTTTAGAAACTTCATCACCCGGGTTCGTATTCTGTCATCCACAATGTCATAGGAAACGAATAAATACATGGGCTACCTCGATACGAAGGGCTCGTATTGTTCTTCCTCGCCGCGTACGACCCGGGCAAAATGCCTGGCCTGCTCCCGGATGCAGTCGCGGTAGGCAAGCTGCCTGCCGGTCTTCGCATAATGAACGGGCTCGCTTATTTTGCGCTCAAAATGGGTGATATACTTTCGGAAACCGCTTTCGGTCAACTTGACGGCGGTGCGCGGCGTCCCCTGGTCCGTGGCGCTCCGGCTCAGAGTCGCCTCCCCGTTCTCGTCTCCCTCGATCTCTTTCAGGGGCGCTTTTTCGGCCAGGAAATCGTCCGCGGTGAGCGCCCTGAGGTTGAAAACGCTCAGCACCAGGCTGTCCACCAGGATGGGGCGCCATTCCTCCATAAGATCCAGGGCCAGGGAAGGGCGGCCGTACTCGACCGTGTGGAGGCAACCCAGGAATGGGTCGAAGCCGACCATACCGACCGCGGCCATGACGGTATTGAACAAAAATGTGTAGCCGAGGCTCAACAGCGCGTTTACCGGGTCGGTCGGGGGCCTGCGCACCCTCTCCCTGAAAGTGACGCCGTCGGCGAGAAAACCTTTTGCGAACCCCTCGAAATAAAGGGCGGCGGCCCTGCCTTCATAACCTCTCAGGGTGTCCATATCCCCGGCTTCCGTGCTCTTTTGTCCCATGCGCTTCATACCGAGTATGTGATCGTCGAGACCCAGGCCTTCCCTGTTGCGGTTGAGCCGGAGCAGCACGGTTCGAGAGTTGGCGATTTTTCCGGCGATTATCGCCCGGGCGGCCCGGAGGCAAAAGCCTTCATCGTTGAGCTTTTTGAACTGCTCGCACCTCAGCGTGATATTCTTGTACTTGCTCGTCCCGGTTGAGAAGGACGCCTGTTTCGGCTTTCCGGACAAGTTCCCTCACCACGGGACATCGGGCCATGAGCTTTTTCGTCGATGAGGGGCGCTCCTTGCGCGCGGCGACGAAGCCGGAGTCATGATACCCGCGCAGCGTTTCGGTAAGCCGGTCCGGCGGCGTCATTCTTATTTTCCGCAGGAACGCCAGTTGATTGGGGTACGGGTTGCCGTCGTCGTCCAGGAAAAGAGAGCGCTTCAGGGTGTCGCGCTGCAATCCCAGGGGCAGAGGCACGGGATGCTCGACCCAACCGATTCCCGCCGGGCGGGTCGCCGCGATGGGCTCGATCTCTATGTTCCCGGATATGCCGGGAAGCTGCGCAATCAGAAGGTCGATAAAGCGCCTCACCTTCAGAAAATGGATAAAGGTTTCGAGGAAGAGCCACAGACGGAACCGGTGATCGCCGCATTCTTCGATGCAGGCGGGAAAGCCCGAGGCCCGAAGGAAGCGGAAGACGGAAAACGCCCGCGAGCGCACCTCTTCGTGCAGCATTCCCAGGTAGCCCCTGTTCTTGATGTTGTCCCGGACCAGCCGTGCGGGCAGGCAGATCGAGAGCGTCGCATGCCTTACCGTGTTGTCGGAGCGAAGCGGATAGAAGGCGAGGGTGATCTTTCCGAGAATATGTGCGGCAATGATCTCGTGATTCAATAGAGCGTTGTGAAAGTCGAACCGGGTTTCGCCCGTTACCGGGTCGAGTTGCTGGACGGCGTACCCGACCTCTCGACCGGAAAAGAGGGTGATGAGCCTTTCGGCCTCCTTTTTGCCGATTGAAGGCGGAAACACCCTTGGTTGCGGCGCGGGAGCGTCCGGAGCGTGCCGTGAGGAGACCGCCTGCGCCTGGCCCTGCATGCCGAGCAGACGGTAACATTCTTCGAGAAGAGCGCGGGCGTTTCGGTGGTCCGGGTCCGATCTCAACGCTTTTTTGAGAAAACGCAGGGCATCTTCATAATGACCCGTCTCTGCGCTGAGTCGCCCGAGGCGGAAGAGGCTCTCGGGATCATCCGGGCCGCACTTGAGCGCCTGCCCGTAGCAATGCCGCGCCTGCCGCGCCATGCCGAGTTCCTCGCAGACCTCTCCCCATCCTCGCAGAAGAGCGGGATCGCCGGGAACGCAGTTCCAGTTCCGGACAGCCAGATCCCGCGCCTTGTCCTCCTCGCCGGAGTCGAGGAAGGCCTGGGCGTGGGCGAGGGAGGCCCGCAAGTTCGCGAGGTTGTTGCCGGTTAAGGCCAAGTGGTTACCTGTTCGCATTGGATTATCCGCTTAAGTCCTTAAAGGGGTAAAGGATTTTTGATCAACGGCTCAATCTCCTTGCCATTACAGGTCTATATTTTGCGACTCCAGGGACGTGTCATTCGTCTTGGTAATCTCACAAGGCCCCAGCCCAATCCTGCCGCAACGTCCGCTTACGCATCTGTGCCCGCCTCTCGAGAAGGAATTGGACGAAATCGTGCACTTCTCCATGCAGCTCGAGTGGAAGCTCCTTCATCAGCTCTTTGAGTGCTTTTGATGTTTGTTTCATGGCTCTCGTCTCACTATCCCGATTCCTACCAACTGACTAAAACGGGCTATGATCGAAAATGAGCACATCGCCAGTGAGCGGCGAGCGGTAGTAAAGCTTCAGCGCTTTTCCGTGCAGGGAATGGGCAATCTTGAGGTATAACCAGACAGGGGCCGCGCCGGTCAGTACTACCTCATTACCTTCACCAGCCAGTTCACGGGCTTTTTTCTCGTACTCGCTCAGCAGGGCAAGTTTAGCCACGCCTGTTCCAGCATAAAGCCTTTCGATGTCGATGGTCATACGGTCAGGCATTCGTTCCTCCCCCGGAGGAGTCGATTCTCAGTTCTTCGGCCACGATGAGCCCAAAATGTTGCACATTGTCCGGGGTAACCACGGTTGTATTGAATTGATCGGCTCGGGCCTGCACCGATGGCTTGATCTTTCCGCCCTTCGTGATGTACGGTGAGGTGCTGACAAAGAAACTCTTGAATTTCAACCCAAAATTTTTGTTCAAAGCGCCAATCTTGTAAAGCGCATCCGTCTCCTTGTCTGTGTGCTGATCGAGAGACTTACATTCCACGGTATAGAGGGCGTTTTCTCTTGTAAACATGACATCAAACTCGTTGTCCGCCCCATTTTCATTCGAAATCTGAACCCCTATCACGACATCATCCGCACCGCTTTCCCCGAAGCCGTCCACCTCGTTAAAACAGTATTCCTCCAGCCAGCCGCCGGTAAGATACAATATCTCCGAGCGTGTGATGGATTTCTCCAGCGAGTCGCCGTTGCAAAGGAAACCAAGCTGCTGTAAAAGCCCCTTCTCCTCTTCGCTCGCGCCGGGGAAATTACCTTTGAGGTCAAACTGTTTTCGTTTTTTTTCACGGGGGTCTCGTAAGTTTCCCCCAAGCCAGACCAGCAGATTCTTCAACTTCGGGTAGTTCAGAACGATCCATTCGCTCAGTTCCTTGCGTCTTTCAGCCTGTTCCCGCATTTCGGCGAGCTTTGGTCCATTTCGGACCGAAAGTCCATACGCCGAAAGATAATCCCGAACAGTAAGCCGGACACCAAGCGCCTCCGCTTTGGTAAGCCTCTTTGGGAAGGGCGTGATGAATTCGTTTCTCGGGAAAGGGGTATAGATGACCCTTGCGTCGTACTCTTTAAAGAACTCATAAGCGGCAATGGACATGATCTTGGTGCCGCAGGTAATATTGACGATGAATTCCGATTCTTCGCGGCCCGGTATCCATTCGTCCAGTTTCCGGTGACAGTCAAGTATGGAGTCTTCCTTGACAGATACCGTCTTGGATTGTCCGCGATAATCCAATGCCAGTCCCTCAAGTGTATCGAGGATGTGCCGCGTCTTCTGTTTTTTTTCCATGGCATCCGTACTTATGAACAACAGCTCATCCGGTCGGAAATGGTGAATGGCAAGTATGTTGGGAATCGTCTGCTCGCTGATGAGGGATACGAGAATTGTTTTCATTTCTACTCCTTTGCGGTATATGGCTACGCTGAACGAAGCGGCCTCTATCCCTCACCCAGAATATTCTTGACCTTTTGCACCTTTTCCCACTGTTTCCTAGAACAGCCCTTTTTTCCCCATTTGCCCTCTTTTTGCCAGAAGGCCTTGAGAGTCGCGGCACACTCCTTTTGCATGTCGGGGGTCATGTCATCCAGCTTGTGGAAAAGTTGTATGACCTCATGTTCTAACAGCTCATTTCTCCGCAGTAGAAACAGTGCCCTCTCTTCATACGTCATTGCATCCAGCTCGGCCTTGCGCTTTGCCTTCAGTTCTTCGGCTTCTCGCTTTTGATTTTCTCTTGCCAACAGCTCTCTGTGTTGCACTTTTCGGGCATCCTGTACCGACTGTCGCTTGGCAGCATAAGCGGCCTCTACCGAGGAGTCATGGGCTCGTTTCTCATCAAAATAACGGGCATATTCCTCGTCGCTGCAAACCGAGAGCTTCACCCAGCCAAATGGATAAATCCCTTGGGCAAGGGTGCGTGTAGTGCCGAAAGGCATTTGCTTTCCCTTTACAATGCGCGTATATGGTTCATTGTCCGTAATCGTCATACATTCTACATGGGAATAATGCCCTATCCGCAAGACCATCTCCCCCGGTTTGGTATTGAGCACAGCCTCGTCAATAGCCTTCAGTGCTTCGGCGGTCTGCTCAAAATGGGGCAATGTATAGAATTTCTCTTTCTCCTGTCTGTAGCGCACCCGATAAAACTCAGTACACAGACACATCAGTCCTTCAAGGTCCCAGCTATCCCGGTTTCGATTCACGGAAAGTCTATTGTTGCCTTTGAGGTTGATAGCGCCAATTCCTACTTTACCGTAGATTGTTACTGGTTTCCCCTGCAACAAACGGCTGGGGGTCACTTCGCAAGGGTCTTTCGGAGTATTGTTCTTCTTGCTATTCCGGCTTATCTCTTTTGCCGACACAAAATATGAGTCATCTCTGAATGCTTCAAAATCGCCGATCTTGAGATTCTTGAAGTCATTATCTCCGATCTTTCCCAAAACCTCTCCGAGCTTGTTTTCGTATCGCCCACCCTCTTTTGCCAAATTCTTCAAATCAAGCTTGTACCTACAATCCAGATAATCGATTACTGCCGTGCGGATGGCCCCTTTTATGGAACTGCCGGGGATAATAAGGGCGCGGTTGTAAGCGTTCTTCAGGGCAGGGCTGATCTTAAGCTGATTATTCGGATCTCTCAGTCTTTCCCGGTATTCGTCATATATCTCTCTGGATATAACTCGCGCGCTGGATTGTGTATACACCGCCGTATCGATGTTTTCACTGACAAAGCTGCGCACAGCAGCTACAGTGGACTTGCTGAAACTCTGAGCAAGCCCCGCAGGATCAGGGTGGTCTTCCACCCAGGCCGAGAGGTCGATGTAATGAAGAGATGGACCGTTTTCGTCATTTCTTATAACGTAGGAGAACGGGTCGAGGGTTTCTCCTGTACCGATATGTACCGGGGAGAGGATTTCAAGTTTTATCTTTTTGAATTCCATCAGAAAACCTCCAGCGAGAGAGGTATCGTCAATGGCAGTACGATTTGTACGATCTTTGGATCACTATGGATGTTTTGCAGCACATAGCCCGATTCCGGCAGTTCCGTGAAGACTGAACCCTCGGCGAAAGCCAGAAACGGCTTCTTGAAGGGGTTGTTCTGGCCAAAACCATTCCAGACCTTACCGTATTTTGTGAATACGGAATAATAGCCGCGAACGCCGGCCAGATTATTGTTGGAACAAACGGATAGACTCATGCACGCATTCCCGCCACCGGACATGAAGCTTGAATCAAGTTCCGCATTGCGCAGGAAGGTGAAACTCCCCTTGCCCGCGGAGCGGTCCCGACCGTAACCGGTCTCTGCGAGCACCTTGAAATATCTTTCAAAAATCTCCGGATTGTCTGCTTGCACATAAAGATCGAGCACGGCGCCGGGTGTATAAAACGTTTTTTCGGACTGGTAGAGCCCTCCTTCGGCGAGGACAGTTCCGCTCCGCCTGTCGATGGTGTTATGGGGTTCTAATTCAGTCTTGCCTGCCTGGGTATTGAAAACGCCAGACTCAATATGGTCAAGGTAAGAGGCGAAAATTCGCTCCTGGCTGCAACCGTCTCTTAACTTCTCCCAGAGAGAAACAGGAATCCATTTGAGATTTTTGAATTCCTTGTATATCTCCAGCGCCTTGTAAATCTTTCCGCCAAACTCCTTACGTTCCAGGGAAAAGCGCTTGAATTTCTCACGGGATATGCCCGGCAGGTGTGGTAAGGGAAGCATTCCCGCAGGAAAAGCAGACCCCAGGATAAAAGGCGGATCATTTCCCTTGAACAGTTCAACTAGCTCTTCCAGCGCCTCTTCTCCTTCCAACTCTCCCGCAGCGCATAGCAGATGCCCGTAGAGGGTGTCGCTCCGGAATGGCGTGCCGAGAGCACTGCGTGGCGTAATGCTGTAGCGGTACATGGCCATAAAGCTCTCCTAGAGCTGAACGTTGTCAAGAAAATCGTCTCCCACCGGTTGTTTGTCACAATGAAGGTCCACGAATTTCACCTGGCCGCAACCTCGAGAGCTGTTACCCCCAAGGGCGTCCAACTCGATCATCTTGAGCCCTTTATAGACATAATCGACCAGACTTGCTTCATCCCCCTCGTATTGCTTGAAGGAGATATTGAAATCGAACTCCACCCCTGCAGGGACCCGTTCCAATGGTCGGGGATGGTCGGCTGTCCCCTTTATTCGATGGATGACGTTTTCATATTTTTCCTCCATCGGAAGCTCACCCTTGGCAAATTTCTCGCGGAAATGCTCCGAAAGGACTGCGTCACGCACGATTATGCGGGTCGAGCCTAACTCCTGACTTTTTTTGTCGGATGAAGTACCGAAAATCTTGCAGGCCAGACAGTCCGCCTCACCACACCCACAGGGTCTTCCTTCCCTCAAATACTTCCGAGTGTTTTCCCTGTCTATGAAATAGCACGTCTCCAGTAACGAGCGCATCTTCCCTTTTATGGATGAGCCCGGGATATAGGGCTCCTTGGTCAGCGGGTGTTTGATTATCGGCTGATCCATGCCTCCAATCTCCAGGTTGTCCTTATTCCCTCCGATATGCAGGCCCGTTATGATTCGGATTCTACCGCTAATTGATTTTATAGATTCGAGCTTCATTGAAGTTCCTCCTGTAGAGCATAGAGTCTCTGACAATCTCTCAATTGTTTTTTAGCCCACAACCGTAGCAGAAACCGACAACTGCTTCAAAATGGAGCAGAAATGCCTTAAAATCACGAGCACAGTTGATTTCTTCTACGTGTTTACTAAGCCATTCGGCAAATTCTTTCGGAACTTTTTGGCCCTTCGGATTGGAAGCGTATGCCACTTTTGATTTCACCATCTTTACAAGCGGCAGTATTTTCATAAAAGCCATATCTTCATTGCTACTAGTATTCTTTTCAAACTCCTGCTTCTTCTCAAGCCCTTTGAATTCGTTATAGAATTTTCTTAGTTGGGCTGATGTGATTGGTTTTGTGGTCAGGACAAAATTCTTGGCGTCTCTTTCAGCTTCATCACTCAGCAGACCACTTCTAAGGTTTCCATTTTCATCATAGTACAGACTCATGTTTGCCTCCTATTTATCCCTACTCAGTTTATAAAGTGCGCAGGAAAGCGGTAAACGCATATGTTCCAGCAGGAATTCGTCGTTCTTAATTCCGTAAAGGCGAGATAGTTCTGCGTCGGTCATCTTCTTTGCGTCAACGTTTCGCGCAAAGTCATAGCCCATGTGCGACAGGTACATACCACGCGCAATCTTGCCGCCCTTGAAGGCGATGAAATCATCCGAGTATTGCAGGAGGCGGCGCGCAAGCCCCGCCGTTATCTTCTCCTCAACCACCAAACGCTCAATCCATGCGCCCGTTTCCCGTAGTTCCTCGAAATGGCTCCACCCTATAGTGGTGTCGAATAGGGTAACGGCGTTTTTCAGCTTTTTCTTGTCAGCGGACTCTTTTTTCTTGGATTGTTCAAGCAAGTGCACCGCCATATCGGAGATCGCCTGCATCGGCAGACCCGGCTTGGTGACGGCAATCCCAGCGGACATGGTTATTTCCGGGTTTCCCGCCACAAAACGGCTGAATTCCTTGTGCACGAGGGAGGCAAACTCCACCATCGTCGTCCACGGCCCCAGGAGGAACAGATCGTCGCCCCCGGCGAAGACAACATAGACGTCCAGGTACGCATTGCGGATTTTACTGACCAGGTAGTCGGCGAAAAAATGGTTGAGCATTCGCGACATACCGGTAAACCTGGAGATGGAAAGCCGCTCGTTCAGGCCGATGCTGAAGATGAAGCCCAGATTGTCAACATCTGCCTTGAATGCTCCCAGATAGGCTTTACCTCTGGTTTCCTTCCGGCCCAACTTTTTTTCGAAGATTTCGCGGGATTCCCCGGCAAGAACTTGAAAGGTCTTGGGCGTCTCAGCCTTTACAGCTTCACCGAGGTACGTTTGTTCGCCGTCTTCCTCTTTTAGCAAGCCCTGTTTGTCCCAGCGCTCAATATCGGCGACGCTGATCATAGGGAGATGACCGGCAATAGCCTGAAACGCGAAACTGCCGTGATCCCTGATGTTGGTTATTTCCAGGGCAACGGAATCCTCCAGACTCACCTCCCTGGCAAACTCCATAACGAGTCCGTCAAACAGGGGGATAGGACTCCGCTTACCTTCTGACCTGGTGAATACTAAGTATCTGTTCTTGAAGTCCGGGAGCTTGCCGCCGATCAAACTGATTTGCGCGTAGCAGCTTTTACAGATGGCGACCTTCCGATTGAAATCGGCTTCAAATCCCGACATTGCTTCGGCATCCGCGGCGTTGCACGTACAAACAGTACAGTTGCCGTCTGAAAACTCTTCATAATTAAGCGCCATGACCGGGGAAATCCCCTCTGCCATTAGCCTGTCGAACTTGCACAGCTTGCGTTTTTCCAGATCATCATTGAGTGCATCAAGCTTAGGTTGGAACCTTTTCAGTTCAAGGTCCTTCTCCGTCAGCTCAACGGCAAAAGAACAATTAAGAATGAGTTCTCCACGGAACTGATCGACGAACCACTGCTGGACCTCCTTTTCAAAACCCGGCAGCATTTGCCGCACACGAGCGGTGGCGGGGAGCAGCAGGATGAAACGCCCGCCTGCGTCCATGATCTTAGCTGCGGGCATTAACGTCAAACGATCCAGCAGACTCAAGATTATCGATTTGGTAATTGCTTGGAGGTAGAAAGAACGGGCGCGAAATAGTTTTGCCACCCCGGCGCCGTGCGATTTATCAATTCCGAAAATATACTTTTGTATACCTGACAGGTCCCCACCGAACATGATGAATTTCGCGGCGCCCCCCGCTTGTTTGCCGGGTAATCCGCCTTCTTCCAGGTGATAGTAGGTAAGGGCCTGAGCAATGGCGGCAGTGGCCACTGCATGGTCGTATAGTGAAATGTCGGGCAGTGTGTGATAGGTGGAGGATGGTATGCACCATGTATATTTTTCCAGAAGCGAGATCAGGGAAGTAATGTAGTGGAGTACACCCATCTCAAGCCTAAGGTTTCGTACTTCTTTTATGAACGCGTCGAAGAGCGACCCGTAGTCCGTTTCACGGGCGACATTCAGGCTGGTTGGAAAAGCGTCCGCATCTATTGTTTTCAGAGGATAATAGTGTAGTTCATTTGCATCCTTGACCACATCGTCTTCGCTTAGGGAAACCAGATCGAAAACCGAAACAAGACGTGCGTTCTTGTAATCCCCCGTGTCATGTTCTCCGGTAACGCGATCCGCCCCGGCGGAAAGGCAATCGCCTCGATGCAGCGCCATCTCAAGCAAGTCACTCAAAGCCGGTTTATGATGGGAGGATGCCAACCTGGCCAGAGTGGAACGTTTTCCTTCCAACTCAGGAGGAAGCGGCAATTCATGCTCAATGAAATAATCCGTGTAAAGAACATGAGTATGGCTTGGCCTGCCGGTTTTGTAATCCATTGGACAGTATTCACCCTCCAGATCCCGTGACTTGCGATAACCAGCTCTTTGGGCAAACTTGCCCACATCATGCAGGAGCGCACCGATGATTACCACGTAAAGCTTATTTCTTTCGTCTTCAGTCATACTTCTCTCCGTTAATGGGACTGCACAGTCGCATCGTTGGCGTCTACAAAAAAGCCGTTTCCATTTGTCCACAGGATTTTGCACGCTGCATGGAGACGTACACGATGCGTCTCCTATTAGTTTGACATGACACTGTATTTGCCCAATCCAAAACTAGCCGCTTTGCCGATATGCAGAATTTCTCCCCAGGCCAGCATCGGGAGGAATTCCTTGAGATCTCCTCTGAACTCTGCTTTTCCGACAAAGCCGCCGAGCGTCATTTTCTGTTTCTGGCGGCTTGAGTAGCGTTCCCAATCGTGCCATCGGAGGTCGGATGAAGTGCGCTCGACCTTCCGGGCACGCTCGATCAGCCCCTTGAAGTCTGCCTCCAGCTTCCTGCCGCAGTGGAAATAGGAAAGCGAGGAGAGCCGCCGAAGCAGGGAGCGCACCAGGTGATGGAACTCGGGCTCATCGTTGAGATGACCATCCGATTTGATCCTCGCAGGGGTGGTGAAATGAATCTCGAGCCGTTCGACGGCGCCGAGAGCCTCGCTGCGGGCGTTCACCACCGAGGGTGACGGGTAGGGGACCGGTTTCTTCAGTGACTGATTCTCGCTTTGATAAATGGATAAGAGCCCATCGGACGTCTGAGTGCGGACATCCTCCAGGCTGAACTTTGCTTTTCCGCGGCCAAGGCCCTTCTCTCCCAGCACCATGAAGGCATAGATGAAGTAGGGGATGTATTCCAGTGCGCGTCCTATGAGTGTCAACCCGAATTCAAGCGGCTCGCCCGGCTCTACTACCCTTACGCCTGAATCTGGCGGTTCGATGATGAAGGGATGAGGCGCGGACGGGTAGAGGCGCATCATTTCGGCATCCGTCGGCGGGGGAGTCTCGAAGAGGTAGAGGTAAACACAGCGCTCGCGCAGCATGCAGGCGGCGCACTCCTGGCGTCTTAACGCACAGCACACCTGCTTGAGCGCGTGGCCGAAACCGCCGCGCAAAGTTGCACCCTGGTAGGCGGGCAGATGGATTTCATCTACTGCCTTCAATCTCAAAGCAAAGCTGTTAACGCTGAAATGGCTGAACATGCTTCTCCATCCTTCAAATAGGCATTCCGACTCCGCGGCTGTGGCAGGCTGATGAGTAAGGTTTAGATGATCGTCGATAGAAAAGGTGTAAAAATTTTTTTCCGGCAAAATTGCCGGAAGCATTACCGCGCTCCTTTCCAGCGCTTCTCCGATTGGCCGAGAATCTTGAAATTCTGAACATTAACGCCGTATGCGCCGCCGGTGGTCACCTCGTAATGAGATGACAAGGGATAACTGCCGAGCATCTTCAGGATCGTCTTGTTGATCTTGCTGATACACGGCCCGATCCGCTCCCGGAAGTCGTCGGCTTCCTTCATCTTTTCCCAGGCGTAGATTTCTCTCTCCGCCCTTCTAAACCGGTCGATGCGGCGTTCAAGTTCCGCGATCAGGCGCCTTTTTTCAAACAGGGTCTCCATCGAACCGGCGGCGCCCGCGCCGTTGAATTCGAGAAGAAAGAAAGCATATACCGCCAGGAGCTGACGGCTCAGAGTGAACTCGAAATGTCCTATCCTGACCCGGCGCCTTTCCAGGTCAAGGAGCAGGGCAGGGGGCGCCTGGATGTAGCTCATCAGTGACTGGGCTTGTGTTACAGCCTCTGTGAAGCCTCTTTCCAGCGAGAGTCCGGCGCCGACGAGTTCACGCATTCTCAGAAAGGGTATCTCCGCCAGTTCCAGCTTTGCCTGTTCGGAGGAAATAGTCTCAATGGCCGGACCGGAGGCGGTTTTGCCGAATTTCTGATAAAGACGGGTTTGGGGCGGCGGGTAGAAAAAACCGGGAACACCGGTCTCGAAGGCGGGCGACACCAGCACATGATAGAGTCTGTCCACGAGACGTCCGCACATCATGAGCGACATCGCCAGGTAGATCCCGAGGGTTTTGCGCCCTCCGGCGACGGAACAGAAAAGGCGTTCGTCTTTTCTTGCGCTCCACTCGCTGATAAGCCTGAAAACCTGGTTGGCGGCGCCCCGGTTATCCTCGCCCGATCTGATGTCCTCAAGTTCGTTGCCTGCGGCGTCTCTGAGCACGTGAATGCTTTTTTCGGAAAAAGCGATGCGACCCTGCGGGATGGCGTAATCGGCGCAAAACCGGGAAAACTCCCCGTCAGAGCCCAGAAGGCTGTCTGTAATGCTCCGGCGTCCCTCCGAGGTTGTGATGACTCTGATTTCATCGATCTGGATGGCTGCATCGAGTTCCAGGGCCCAGAGGGTCTCCGTGATAATGGCCGGTGTCTGGCCGGATACCGCGACCAGGATATTCCGCGGGTGAAGCGGGTGTGTCTGCGCCATTCCCCCTCCGGTAGTGAGTCGGCAAGGTGGTGACAGAAATAGCTGATGTGCTTATAAAAGCTGACGGATAGGCTATCGCTACCATAGCTTTTCTCAGAATACAATACCTCGGCAGGGATTAGTATTATACTCCAGTCTTTCGTCCGCCCTTTACCCTCATGCCGGAAGTGTTTCTGGTCGATATTCTCTGGTGGGCGCCTGTGCAAACTGCCGGGTTCGCACACGCCGCATCGCCGGAATTCCTCAATACCCGCTCTCCGGGGGATGGACCGGAGGAGGAAACTAGGCTAGAATAAAGGGCTATCCAGCAGATACCTTACGATGTGCAGTGAACCTATTTTGCGCGGGATTGCTTTATTCGAATGATGGAATGCCGGAAAGAAGATTCAGAGTTGAATGGGAGCGCCGTCTCGAACGGCAAAAAAAATGGTGTATGGCTTCGGTTTCTGGCTTTCCTGGCTGGATTTTGCCTTCTGCTTTACCTGCTCTACCTTACCGGCTGGATAAATATTTTTTTCAAAAAAGAAGAGGCCCGTGCGTTTATCGAATCCCTGGGACCTTTCAGTTTCCTGGGGTTCATCCTCATACAGGCCGCCCAGGTCGTGCTTGCGCCGATACCCGGAGAAGTGACCGGCATACTTGGCGGCTTTTGCTTCGGAATGTTCTGCGGTGTACTGCTCTCCACTACCGGGCTTACCCTTGGTTCTTTGATCGCTTTCGGTTTGTCGAAAAAATTCGGGCGTCCGCTGGTCGAGAAGCTCGTGGACAAAAAGGTCCTGAACCGTTTCGATTACCTGCTGGAGAGCAAGGGCAGCTTCTTCATCTTTATGCTCTTTTTGCTGCCCGGGGTTCCGAAAGATTACCTGTGTTTCATTTTGGGGCTCGGGCACCTTTCATGGCTTGAGTTTTTCGTTGTGAGCACGGTTGGCCGGCTGCTGGGAACCATCGGGCTTACGCTCGGCGGCGGATATCTCAGGTACGAGGAATACGGCAAGCTCGTCGTCCTGATTGTGATCGTAGGTGTGCTGACGGTATTGGCCTTCGTTTTCCGCGAAAGAATCGAAGCTCTGTTTCGGGCTATGCACCTGAAAGGATCGGAGATGAAATGCCTGGGAAATAACGGTCTCAATTCCGGCAAGATGGACAAGGAACCAGTTCTCCCAAAAGACTGATCTATTCCTGAAACATTTCTTCCAGAAAGAAAACCAGACAGTGATAACGAACGCGGTTACTGATTTTGCAATTTGGTGCCTTGAGGTAAGCGGCTATTTCGGCGCGGCGTTTCTTATGGCTCTCGAGAGCATGATATTCCCCTTGCCGAGCGAGGCGGTGATGCCCTTTGTCGGCTTTCTGGTCGCAGACGGCAAGTGGAACCTGTGGTATGCGATTCTCGCAACGAGCACCGGTTCGATTGCCGGTTCGTCTATTTCCTACGCCATGGGCTATTACGGGGGGAAGCCCTTTGTGCTGAAGGTGGGAAAATACCTGTTTCTCAACGAGCACGATCTGAAGCGTACGGAAGATTTCTTCAGCCGCAGACAGGGGACATGGACCCTGTTTCTGAGCAGGTTCATTCCGGTTGTAAGGCATCTTGTTTCGGTACCGGCGGGCACCGGAAAGATGAAACTCCTGCCGTTCATCCTTGCGACCCTGATAGGGGCGACACTCTGGAATACCTTTCTTCTCTTTTGCGGCATGTATCTGCGCGAACACTGGAGAGTGGTGCAGACTTATTCCCACCAGATAGATATAGTCGTGGTGGCGGCGCTTGTGCTGGGTTTCGGACTGTTCGTGAAGTCGCGCTATAAGGCGAGGGCAGTGGCCGGGGGCGAATAGCCCGCGCCGGTAGTATAGGGCCTTGTGCCCGTGTTTTTCCAGGTTTTGAGGCAGTTGTTATGGAAGATTACCTGGTTCGAGCCGTTACGAAAGAGGGCCACGTAAGGGGCCTTGCTTGCGTAACCACACGGCTCGTAGACGAAGTAAACCGGAAGCAGGGAACTTCGCCCACCGCCATCGCCGCCCTGGGACGGGCTCTCACGGGAGGGGCCCTGATGGGAGCGCTTCTGAAAACCGGCCAGCGGGTGGCGCTCAAGTTCGAAGGGAATGGTCCTCTGAGAAAGATCCTGGTGGAGGCGGACAGCGACGGAACTGTCCGGGGTACGGTGGGAGAGCGCACCGTTGAACTGCCGCCGCGCAATGGCAAACTGGACGTGGCGGGCGCTCTTGGCCGGGCGGGCTTACTCACCGTAACCAAAGACCTCCGCCTCAAGGAGCCCTACAGCGGAACCGTGCAGCTCTATACCAGTGAGATAGCCGCGGACCTGGCTTTTTACCTGACCGAGTCCGAACAAGTTCCTTCAGCCGTCGGGTTGGGCGTCTATGTCGAAGCCGCCGGAGAAGTATCGGCGGCAGGCGGATTCCTGGTTCAGTCGCTTCCGCCCTCAAACGATGAGGTTATCGACCGGCTCACGCAGCAGATCCAGTCAATGCCGCCCATAACCGAACTCCTGCGCAGCGGCAAAACGCCCGAGGATCTTCTCGAGGGCATTTTTACCGGAATTGCCTTCGATCTCTTCGAGAAGCGAGCGCTTTCCTTCAAGTGTTCCTGTAGCAGAGAGAGAGTGACCAACGGCCTGGTTTCCCTGGGGCGGGAAGAACTGGCCGCAATAATCGAACTGGAAGAGACAATTGACGTAACCTGCGAATTCTGCCGGGAGGTGTATGTTTTCAGCCGCGAAGAGCTGAGCCGACTCGTCCGGGAGATCCATTAGTCTGTTGTGATCGGGATCAGCCGGGCAGGCCAGGGCGCAAGATGGTTCTGCCCGTCTAGAACCGCAGATCGACGCAGTGAGGGAAGCTCAATTTTCAATGGCTTTGGACCGTGAATGCAAGCCCCTGGGTTCCCGCCTAAAGCATGCGGGAATGACGGGGCTGGGTGACTTACTGGAGTGATCCATTAAAAATAAAGGGTGTGCACGGCGTTATCATGCACACCGCTCTTGCGCCACAATCAGGTTGACGGTGGGCGCGATGAGATGAAACCGCACCCACCCTACGGCAGGCCCGCTTGCTGCTGACAGCGCGCGGCGCGTTGCTACAATGAGCAGTCGATTGTTCAACCTCCTCATGCTCAGCAGCTTCTGAACGTGCCGCCCTGACCAAATTTTCACGACAGCCGGGAAAATGATCTTCATCAGCAGAGCAGGTCTGGTCATGATCCGCTCTCTTAAGACTCTCAATCTTGCCTCGAAGTCTCATCAGGGGGCCGGGAAAATCACGGGCGCAAGGCCCTATAGTGAAGCCCTCAACCGTGCCGTGGAATAGAAGAAGGGCGCTTTTTATGAAGCGCCCTTCTTTGTTTCATTGGATCACGGCGTGTGCACGCTGTCGATTAGTCTCTTTCAGAGATTTCGACCAGTACACCGAAAGTGGACTTGGGATGCAGGAAGGCGATTTTTGCCCCGCCTGCGCCTTTTCTCGGTTTCTCATCGATGAGCCTGACGCCCTTTGCCTTGAGTTCCTCGAGAGCCGCTTCGATGTTGTCCACGCGGAAGGCGAGGTGCTGCACGCCCTGCCCCTTGGCCTCGAGAAACTTTGCAATCGGGCCGTCAGGGGCGGTGGATTCGAGAAGTTCTATTTCAGTATCGCCGACAGGGAAAAAGGCAGTCGTTACCTTTTGTTCGGCCACGGTTTCGCTTCCAAGGTGTTCAAGGCCCAGAACATCGGAATAGAGTTTCTTTACTTCCTCGATGTTGTTTACCGCGATACCGATGTGATCAACTTTGAGTACTTTCATGATGCCTCCTTTTGGGACTGGGGGATGGATATCCACTGGCTGATTACTTCACGCATCAGGGTGTAGGGGTCGCGTTTCCTTTCCAGTATTTCCTCGACAGCCTTGTCCAACCTTCCGTTCTGCTGCAGAGAATCCCGCACGGTGCGGTAAAGCTCGTCGTGGATCATACGCAGGGTCTCCTGGTATGTCCTGTCGAGCCTCTTTTTACGAAATCTGCCGGAATCCATGAGATGCTTGCGGTGATTCTCAATGGACTGCCAGAGTTCTGCAATTCCCACATCTTCGACAGCGATGGAGCTGTTTACGGGAGGAGTCCACTCCCTGGCCATTATCTGGGAATCGATGCTGAGGCGGCTGCATACTTCGGTGCAGAGTTGATCGGCGCCCGGTTTGTCCGCCTTGTTTATCACGAAAACGTCGGCAATCTCCATGATGCCCGCTTTCATGCTCTGGATAGAATCACCGAGACCGGGCACCAGCACAACGCAAGTCGTGTCCGCAATGCCGATGATATCAATCTCATCCTGCCCGACGCCCACGGTCTCGATGATGATGATGTCTTTGCCGAGCGCATCCAAAACCTTAACCACGTCTCCCGTAGCTTTGGCCATACCTCCCAGGAATCCCCGTGTGGCCATGCTGCGGATGTAGATGTCCGGATCATTGCTGAGTTCACTCATGCGGACCCGGTCTCCCAGAAGAGCGCCACCGGTAAACGGACTGGACGGGTCAACGGCGATTATTCCGAGGGTCAGGCCGCTTTTTCGGATAGTGCGCGCAAGCTTGTCTGTAAGAGTGCTCTTCCCGGCGCCGGGTGATCCGGTAATTCCGACTATGTATGCTCTTCCGGTGTGAGAGTGAAGTTTCGGCATCCATTCATACGCTCTCTCATCTTCGTCTTCGAGCCAGGAAATGAGGCGTGCAGCAGCGCGTTGAGAGCCTTCCAGGATTTGAGCCGCGAAATCGATGGACATTGTGATCACATTCCTTTCACCACTGCAATTGGTTTTCAAGCGCGGGGCCGGCCCAGCGAGGCATTATGGCTCCAGCGTAGACTGGATATTCACACGATGAATGCCCGCTTTTGGAAACCGAATCAGACAGATTATAATAATCCGTCTCACAACCAAATAAAATACCCTTTTGAGAGAGTCAACCTGCAGAGCCGGGAAGAAAGGGCGGGAAAACTCTGGGAACCCGCCCGCAAGAGCGGGCGAGTCCCTGATAAATGAACGGGCATTCAGCCGATAAGGCTGAAGCCGGTTCTGTCTAACGTTTCCGAACGTTGCTTTCGATGAAGTTTACGATCTGCGGGGTCGGCGTTCCAGGCCCGAAAACCGCAGCCATTCCGGATTTCTTCAGGAAGTCGTAATCTTCCTCCGGAATGATGCCGCCGCCAACCAGCAGGACATCACTTAATCCCTTTTCCTTCAGCAGTTCGGCAACCCTGGGGAAAAAGTAGTTGTGCACGCCGGAAAGGCTGCTGAGGCCCACCACGTCGGCATCTTCCTGCTCCGCTGCCGCCACGATCATCTCGGGAGTCTGGCGAAGTCCGGTGTAAACCACTTCCATTCCCGCTTCCGCAAATATTCTCGATAGAAGTTTGGCGCCTCGGTCATGTCCATCCAGGCCGGGCTTTGCCATAATCATCTTAATTTTTCTGGCCATGAAATTTCCCTCCGATCACGAAGTTGTTGCTTAATCTGTTAGCCCAAGCCTTATACGAATTCTTTCGGCCGGTATTCGCCATAGACCTCACGCCATACGTTGCAGACTTCACCGACTGTTGCCTTGGCCTTGACCGCTTCGATCACATACGGCATGACGTTTTCATCCGTCTGGGAAACCTGGCGCAGTTTGTCGAGCGCTGCTTTCCACTTCGCCTGGTCTCTTGCGGCGCGGAATTTCTTCAGCTCGGCATTCTTAATCTCGCCAACAGACATGTCTATCTTGAGCAGACCGGTTGGAGGCGGTTCTTCCATGGTGTACTTGTTGATGCCGACATAGACGCGTTCATTGCCCTCGATCTCTTTCTGGAACCGGTAGGAGCTGTTCTGGATTTCCTTCTGAATGTAGCCCTGCTCGATCGCAGTAAGAGTTCCGCCCATGGCGTCGATCTTCTTGATGTAATCGTCGATTTCGGCTTCGATCTTGTCGGTCATGTGCTCGACATAGTAGCTGCCGGCAAGCGGGTCGATCGTATCGGTGGCGCCGCTTTCCTCAGCAATGATCTGCTGGGTGCGGAGCGCAACGGTAACGGCCTGCTGGGTCGGCAGGCAGAGTGCTTCGTCATAGGAGTTGGTGTGGAGCGACTGTGCTCCGCCAAGAGCCGTGGCGTAGGTCTGAAGGCCAACACGCACAATATTGTTGAGCGGCTGCTGAGCGGTGAGGGTCACGCCGCCGGTCTGTACGTGGTAGCGCAGCATCATGGAGCGCGGATCTTTTGCCTTGAAGCGGTCTTTCATGACCTTTGCCCAATACCTTCGGCCTGCGCGGAACTTGGCTACTTCTTCCAAAACGTTGGTGAAGGCGTTGAAGAAAAAGCTGAGCCGAGGAGCAAAGGAGTCGACATCCATTCCGCGGTCTATACAGGCCTGGGTGTAGGCGATACCGTCAGCGAGCGTGAAAGCCATTTCCTGGGCGGCCGTCGATCCGGATTCGCGGATGTGGTAGCCGCTGATGCTGATCGAGTTCCAGCGGGGTACCTTCTGCTGGCAGAACTGGATCAGGTCAACCGTCAGGCGCATCGTCTGCTTGGGCGGATAGATATACTGGCCGCGGCAGATGATCTCTTTGAGAACATCATTCTGTACGGTTCCGCCGACTTTGTCCCAGGGAACTCCCTGTTCCTCCGCAATGGCGAGATACATGCCGAGCAGAACGCCGGCAGGAGCATTCATGGTCATCGAGGTGGTGACCTTGTCAAGCGGAATACCGTCAAAAAGAATCTTCATGTCGTCGATATGGTCGATCGCAACGCCGACCTTGCCGACTTCACCCATGGAGAGCGGATGATCACTGTCATATCCGGCCTGGGTGGGGAGCTGAAAAGCTACGCTAAGACCGGTCTGTCCCTGTCCGAGCAGGTAGCGATAGCGGGCATTGGTTTCCTTGGCGTTCCCAAAGCCTGCGTACTGACGCATGGTCCAGTAGCGGCCACGGTACATGGTGGGCTGTACACCGCGGGTGTACGGAAACATGCCCGGATATCCCAGGTCACGCTCGTAGTCCAGACCCTGTACATCCAGAGGAGTATAGAGCCGCTCTACGGGTGCGCCGGAGATAGTGGTGAAGGCAGGCTTTTGCTCGGGCGCCTTCGAAAGTGTCTTTGCAACAGGTCCCTGATCCCACTTTTCTTTACCAGCTTGAATTTTTTGTAGTACCTTCTCATCAAACATACGTACCCTCCTCAACGCGAAATTCCACACGACACCCCGCTGGTTGCATCAGCGGATTCTGTTAAAAAAAGCACGAACCGCAACACAGTTCGGCGCCCTTGGCCATTTTCACTCCAATGTGCAAGCAAAAAAACACACCAGGGCAGGAAAGATAAAAAGAGAAAGGGTTAGAATTGGGCACTTCGCCACCTCGCCCTGTCTGGCCGCAACAGCAGGGCTGGGGAATAGGAAACCAGTTTCGCCCTCCACCTATACCAGCACTTTTTTGGAGGGTCAACAGCAATTGATGGGGAGATCGTGAAAAATAGTAAATGGTATCTCGGCAAAATTCAACCAAGTGCAAAGTGAGCGGAGATGAAGTGAAGGGATCGATGAGATTGGGGAGGGGATGGAAAAAGATAAGAGTCTGTGAACAATTCACAATAACTCTTGACAGATTGTGAAAAGTTGTTCTATCATTTTGCCGCCTGATTACCCCTTTCCCCTTATTCTTTTCTGCCCCGGAGGTACTAGAGTATGATGCACCTGGTAAGAACGGTCGAAAGTCCCTGCAGAAGATGTGAAAACATCGATCAGAACAAAGAGGAATGCTCAAAAGATTGTGCCAAATTGAACGCATTCCAGGCGGCAATACTCAGGCACGACGAAAATGAAATCAAAAACTTCCAGTTCCGGTATCCCACGCTGGTCAGGAGAGCGGGATAGCCCCCCACCGATTCACCCCGGATCTCCTGATCGGATCTCGGGTATAAAATAAAAAAAGAGGCGGCAGATACCTGCCGCCTCTTCGTGTTTTCAAGCCCTGACGGCCGGAGTTACTTTTTGGCCGTCGCAGTGGCGATCATATCCCTTACGCCTGCCTGCTCTTCCTGAAGCTCCTTGAGCGTAAAGTCCATCTTTTCGCGCGAGAAAGCATCGATCTCAAGTCCCTGAACCCGCTCATACTTGCCGGGGGTGCAGATAACCGGCACGCCATACATCGTGCCTTCCGGAATACCGTAGGAACCATCCGAGGGGATACCCATGGTCACCCACTTGCCGTTGGTTCCCAGCGCCCAGTCGTGCATGTGACCGATGGCCGCATTGGCGGCGGAAGCAGCGGAGGAAAGGCCGCGGGCTTCGATAATCGCAGCGCCGCGCTTGCCGACCTTGGGAATGTATTCGGTCTTGTACCAGCCCTCGTCAACAAGCTTGGCTGCCGGCTGTCCAGCCACGGATGCAAAACGGATATCCGGATACATGGTGGGGGAATGATTTCCCCATACAACCATCTTTTCCACCGAGTCGACCGGCTTGCCCACCTTGGATGCCAGCATGGACATGGCGCGGTTGTGGTCGAGACGCATCATGGAGGTGAAATTAGCCTTGGGCAGATCCGGGGCCGAATTCATGGCGATCCAGGAATTGGTATTCGCCGGATTGCCGACCACGATCACGCGGATGTCGCGCGAAGCCACTTCGTTCATTGCCTTGCCCTGCTCGATGAAGATCTTGGCATTTTCCATCAGCAGGTCCTTGCGCTCCATGCCGGGGCCGCGCGGCCTGGCGCCGACCAGCAGTGCGTAGTCGGCATCCTTGAAAGCAACCCGCGGGTCGCCGGTGCCCATCATGTCCGCCAGAAGCGGGAACGCACAGTCATCGAGTTCCATCATGACGCCCTTGAGCGCCGCCTGGACTTTATCGATGGGGAGTTCCAGCAACTGCAGGATGACGGGTTGATCTTTACCGAGCATTTCGCCGCTGGCTATACGGAACAACAGGGCATAGCCAATCTGACCGGCGGCGCCTGTAACTGCAACACGAACTGGAGCTTTGGCCATTGTATTACTCCTCTCTTGCTTGAGTGCGATTAGCAAACTACCCGATCACCGCGAGAACATCGCCTTTCTGAACGCTCTGGCCTTCCTTGCAGCAAATTTGCTTTACGGTACCGGTGGCCGGGGCGAGAATCGAGTTTTCCATTTTCATGGCTTCCAGGATCATCACGACGTCGCCTTCTTTTACTGCGTCGCCTTCCTTTACCTGGTACTTGATGACCATACCGGGCATAGGAGCTTCGAGCCGTGCGCCGCCTTCAACCGGTGCTGCGGGCTTGGGAGCCGCCGCTGCAGGAGCAGGCGCCGCTGCCGCGGGCTTGGGGGCTGCTACGGGAACCGGCCTCGGCACAGCGGCGGGCGCCGGTGCGATTCCGGTGATCATGGGAGCGCCGCCGATAGCTTCGACTTCCACCGCGAAGTAATCGCCATCGACAAATACGTTGAACTGACGCGCGCCTTCACCCTTTTCGGGAACTTCCTTCTTGGGCTTCTCGACCAGGAGGCCTGCTTTGGCTTTCTTGACCAGTTCAGCTTCAGCCGCGCACTGTTCGAGGGTCTTCGGCATAACTTCGGGCGGAACCGGCTCATTACCGTACTTCCAGTTGAGGAACCGTTTTCCGGTGAGGGGATACATGCCGTAGATCAGAACATCATCGATGTCCTTGGCAAGACCCTTCGTATCCGCCCAGTTCTTCTCCATTTCCGGTTCCAGCACGTCGGCGGGACGACCCGCGAAAGGAGTCTCGCCTCTGGAGTAGCCCGTAAGCGCCTTTTTCTGGATCACGGGATCGCATGGGACCGCGGTCTTGCCGTAAAGACCGAAGAAAAGGTCCTTGCTCTGTGCGGAGATCATTTTGTAGCGTTCTTCGGGCGTATCGAAAAGAACGTTATTGACCGCCTGGATACCGACGATCTGGCTCGTAGGAGTTACGAGAGGCACCTGGCCCATTTCTTTACGGACTACGGGCAGAGCCTTGAACACTGCATCCAGCTTGTCCAGAGCGCCCATGTCACGGAGCTGGTTGATAAGGTTGGAGAGCATGCCGCCCGGTGTCTGGTGGAGAAGAACACCGATGTCGATGGTCGACATACGGTCGTCGAGCAGGTGGCGGTACTTCGGCGAAACCTTTTCGAAGTGCGCGCCGCACCTGGCGAGTTGATGGAGGTCGAAACCCGTATCTCTGCTGGTATGTCTCAGAGTCATTACCAGGGGCTCGATGGCCGGATGCGAACTGCGATATGCCCAGGGCGCCAGACAAGTGTCGACGATGTCAACGCCTGCTTCGATCGCCTTCAGAAGAGCCAGGTCGGCCATACCGGAGGTGAAGTGGCTGTGGAGATGAATGGGGACCTTTACGTTCTCTTTGAGAGCTTTTATCAGGTAATAGGCATCATAGGGGGCGATGAGGCCGGCCATGTCTTTGATGCAAACGGTGTCGGCGCCCATGTCCTCGAGTTGCTTCGCCTTATCCACATAATACTTGAGATTGTAGACCTCCCCACCCATGCGGGGTTCGGTCAGCGAGTAGCAAATGGTTCCCTGAAAATGTTTCCCGTGCTTCTTGATCGGCTTGATAACCGTTTCGAAGTTGCGGAAGTCGTTGACGGCGTCAAAGGTACGGAAGACGTCGATGCCGTTGATGCATGCGCGATCTACAAACGCCTCGGCCATATCGTCGGCATAGTTGCGATAGCCGACCAGGTTCTGGCCGCGCAGCAGCATCATCATCTTGGTTTTCTTGAGGTACTTTTTCAGTTGGCGGGGTCTTTCCCATGGGTCTTCATTGAGAAAACGGTGCATGGTGTCGAAAGTGGCGCCGCCCCATACTTCCATTGACCAGTATCCGACCTTTTCCATTTCCTCGGCGATGGGCAGGAGGTCTTCTGTTCTACCACGGGTGGCGAAGAGGGACTGATGGCCGTCACGGAAGGTCAGGTCGCCTATCTTGATAGGATTGTCAACCTTTACGGGTGGCTCATCAAGCGTTTTTGCAATGAGTGAAGTACCATGTCGATGTGAATTCTCCATCCTTGTGTCTCCTTTTTTCCATTCGAGAGATACTCAGTTTCGCCTCAGATCAATTAGCACCAGATTTGAACACCAGAAGTCATTTTGCAAGGAAACATCCCTGAGAAACTTCGTGGTATTGTTTGTTTTGACTTGGCCGGAGCACATTGCAGGGGAACCACGGCAAAGTCAAAGCCGTACTTCCCTAGCGAGGCAAGCGCATCTGCCATGCCCACCTGACGTCCATCGCGGCCGCCCTTCCGGCAAGGGAGAAAGGGCTGCTCATTACAACGGGCTGTGCGGGTCTACTCAATTGCTGCATCGCAAGTAAGGTTTCCTGCTCGGCCTGCAGGTAATACCCTATAGCGGATGAGATAGCCGCAATCACTTTTGGATCAACATTCATCAGTACCCTCCATTATCGAGTGCAACAACGGTTCCGCTCACAACATCCACTCTGAACTGGTCGGCCCTTTCGCTCAGTTTGGCATCCGTACTCTTCCAGAGAGCAGGCAAGGCACCGTGCACGGGATGCCCCCTGCCGCAAAGGAATATCTTCACACTTCAAGCAGCCCGACGGCTCTTTTTCTTGATGCTGCTGATCCTGCGCCGAAAGGCGTCAGCAAGCCTGGTGTTGCCGTCTTCTTTGGCCTGCTCGCGCTTGGCCTTCAATTCCTTCATTTTCTCCTTCAGGGCGCGAACATCGACATCCTTTTTCTTCTTCTCGTCAACAATGCCACGGATTTCCTTGATTGCGGCTATCAACTCGGCCTTGTTCATCGCGTGGACACCCACAACACCGCCGGTGGCAAGGGCGAGATCGCGGAGTTCCTTAGCGGTCATTTTCTCCAGAGGTTTTTCCTTCTTTTCCTTTTCTTTTTTGCCCATGTATCTACTCCTTTGACCTCTCCTTATCGTACATCTCAGAAATTTTGAGGAAAGGCTTGAATAAATCTATCGGGATCGGGAACAAGGTCGTTGAATTGTTCTCTGCGGCTATCTCGCGCAAAGTCTGAAGATAGCGCAGTTGCAGCGCAATGGGGTGTTCCTGGATAATGGCTGCGGCTTCCGACAACCGTGATGCAGCCTGAAACTCACCTTCGGCGCTGATGATCTTTGCCCGGCGCTCCCGCTCGGCCTCTGCCTGTTTCGCCATTGCCCGCTGCATTTCCTGCGGCAGATCGATGTGCTTTACTTCAACGACCGTGACTTTTATTCCCCACGGGTCGGTATGCCTGTCGAGAATCTCCTGTATGTGAGCGTTGACCTTCTCTCTTTCCGCCAGCAGATCGTCGAGTTCGCCCTGGCCGCATACGCTCCTCAGCGTGGTCTGGGCAAGCTGGCTGGTGGCATACAAGTAGTTCTCAACCGAAATCACCGCCTTTACCGGATCGACCACACGGAAATAAATCACCGCGTTGACCTTCACCGAAACATTGTCGCGGGTTATAACATCCTGGGTCGGGACATCGGCGGCGATCAGCCGCAAACTCACCTTCTGCATGCGGTCGATGAGCGGTATCAGGATGATCAATCCCGGTCCCTTGGCGCGTATAACACGTCCGAGGCGAAAGATGACGCCGCGTTCGTATTCGTTGAGCACCCGAATGGCATTAGCCAGGAAAAGGATTGCGAAAATGATTATCGCAATTAGTCCACCGCTTAAGCCAAATGCCATTACACCCTCCATACACCCAGTTTACCCGCGGAAAATATACAAGAGCTAATTTTCACTATCTACCACCGATTTTTTCCACTTTCAACTTTAAATTATGCACCTCAACCACTTCGACCTTATCGCCCGGTTCGATTTTCTCCTCAGCTTCTGCATTCCACAGCTCACCGTTCACAAATACCTTGCCCTCCCGTTCACTTGCCTGGCGCACCTCGCCGACCATCCCCACCAATGCTTCGACTCCCGTTTGAGGCCTGCTCATCTGAGCTCTGAACGCCAGACTGGCGACCCCGATGAAGAAAAGTGAAATGGCGCCCACCGTCGGTACGAAAACGGACCAGGCCACCTGCATGGGCTGCTCGGGATAGCGGAAGAGCATCAGCGATCCGAGCACCAGGCAGGCTACTCCGGCGACGCTGAGCAGTCCGTATGAGGCTACCTTGATTTCGAGCAGAAAAAAGATTACCGCAAGGAAGATTATGAGAAAGCCGGCATAATTCACGGGAAGAGTCTGCATGGCATAGAGGGCAAGCACCAGGGAAATCCCGCCCACGACTCCGGGAACTATTGCCCCGGGATTGGAGAGCTCGAAGTAGAGGCCCGCCAGCCCAATCATCAGCAGGATATAGGTAAGGTTGGGATTGCTGATGATGCGCAATATCCCATGCTGCCAGCCGGGGGAAATGGTGCGCTGCTCAACGCCTTTGGTCTTTAGTGTGAGCGTTGCTCCCTTGCGCACCAGTTGCCAGCCATCCAGCTTCTTGAGCAGGCTGGGCAGGTCGTCGGCCACCAGGTCTATCACATTCAATCGAAATGCCTCTTCAGCGGTGGCGGAGACGCTGCTCTTAACGGTATCTTCCAACCATTCGGCATTTCGCCCCCTCTGGGTGGCGATGCTTCTGGCAAAGGCCCTCATGTCGTTGAGAACTTTTTCGTTCATCGAGGAGGGAATGTCCTCACCGCTGCCTGTTACCGGATGCGCGGCGCCGATATTGGTTCCGGGCGCCATTGCGGCTATGTCTGCGGCGGCGGTTACAAACACGCCTGCCGAAGCAGCCTGGGCGCCGCTGGGATAGACATAAACGACTACCGGGACCTCCGAGTTGAGAATGGCCTGAGCTATTCCGCGCATCGAGGTCATGAGTCCGCCTGGTGTATCCAGGAGGATGATGAGGCACTCGGCCTTATCCTCAGCCGATGTATTGATGGTATGTTCTATGAAATCCTCGACCGCCGGATTTATCGCATCCTGGATCTGGATGATATTGATGTGAGGCTTCTCCTCGGCGCCCGCGGCGGGAGAGGCCGAGACAACCATGAGCAGGCTGAAAAACGTGATGAACCTTATCATATCGAACATGATTGAATGTTCTCCCAAAGGTATTGCACAGAAAGGCACTACGGTCTGCGAAGGCTGACCGCAATGACAAAACGTGACGGCGCATCTCGCGGTGTCCATCTGAAGCGACGGTAACACCGTTTTCCCCGGTGATGCAAGCCTTTATGTTTGGAGTAGGCTGAGTACCAGCTTCAGATCCTGCCACGCCGCTCCTTTTTGAGAAGAATTTCTCAAAAGGTATGCGGGATGAAAAGTGCATATGAGAGGAATGCCTCGCCAGAAAAGCGTCTTCCCACGAAGCCTCGAAATCGAAGTGTTGTTGCCGATGAGTGTCTGTGCCGCGCAGGCGCCGAGTGCGCAGATCACCTTTGGAGCAAGCGCTTCGATTTGCCTGAACAGAAAAGGCGAGCAAACGGCAGTCTCATCGGGTTGCGGGGTTCTGTTCTCCGGTGGACGGCATTTGACCACATTGCAAATGTATACGTCCCCGCGCTGAAGCCCGATGGCCGATATCATCGCGTCGAGCAGCTTTCCCGCGCGGCCGACAAATGGCCGTGCCTGCTGGTCTTCTTCAAATCCCGGTCCCTCTCCGACAAAAACCAGACCGCTTTTACCAGAGCCTTCCCCGAAGACCAGGTTTCTCCTTCCGGAATGGAGTCTGCACCTGCTGCAGTTCGCAAGAGCCGCGCCGATTTCGAGCAATTTCGCCGCGGAATCCGGGACATTCGCCGTTGGGGGGGCGATAACGACCGGCTTTTCCGTATGTCTCCACTCCAGAATGCCTCCGGCCTTGAGGCCCGTAATGGACCACCGCAGCCTGTCAATGCACGCTGCAAGCTCGTTGCGTGTTTCGTCGAGGGTCATTTTTTCCTGCCGGTCAGTAAAGTCTCAACCCTGTCCCACACTTCACCAGCCACCTGTTCCTTGGTCATGGGAGGCAGTTGAATCGTATTGCCCTCACTGTCGAGTATGGTCACCAGGTTCGTGTCGTATCCGAATCCGGAACCTTCCTCGTTCAGGTTATTGGCGACGATGAAATCAAGGTTCTTGCGGGCCAGTTTATCCCTGGCATTTTCGATGAGGTTCTGGGTTTCAGCGGCAAATCCTACAAGGACCTGCCCCGGCTGCCTGGTCTTACCAAGCCCCGCGAGTATGTCGGGATTGGGTTCGAGAGTGACAGTACGCCCCTTGTGTTCTTTTTTGAGCTTTTGCGGTGCTATTTGGGAAGGCCTGTAGTCGCTCACCGCAGCGGCCATGACGATTGCATCCAGTTGTGAAGCGAGGCCGGTTATGGCATCGCGCATCTCCAGTGCTGTCCTGACACATACCCGCTCCACTCCGGCCGGAGCATCCAGCGCGCAGGGGCCGGAGATGAGATGAACCCGTGCGGACCTGCGAGCAGCTACCCTGGCCAGGGCATAGCCCATCTTTCCGCTGGAGGGATTACTCAGGAACCGGACCGGATCGAAGGGCTCCCAGGTGGGGCCTGCACTGACCAGAACGTGCATGTCGGCCAATGTCGGCAAGGTGAGCAGACGAACTGCCGTTTCGAGTATATCGCCTGGTTCCGCGAGACGGCCGGCGCCCTCTTCGTTACATGCAAGATATCCGGCGCAGGGCTCAAGAATGTGATGGCCGAAGTCTTTGAGGATAGCTGCGTTTCTCCTGGTCGCCGGATGCTCCCACATCTTTACGTTCATGGCCGGGCAGATGAGTATGGGAGAAGTCGTGGCGAGCAGTATCGTGGAGAGGTAATCGTCGGCAATGCCTGCCGCCATTTTTGCCATGAGATTCGCTGTCGCCGGAGCAAGAATCACCAGGTCCGGGAGTCTCGCCTTGTGAATATGGCCGATTCGCGATTCAGACTCCATATCGAACAGGTCGGTTCCGACCGGGTTATTCGACAGGGTTTGGAAAGTGAGAGGCGTGACGAACTGCTGCGCATTTTTTGTCATGACCACGTGAACGGTGGCGCGTGCCTTGACCAGGCGCCGAAGCAGTTCTGCAGCCTTATAGGCGGCAATGCCGCCGCTGATGCCCAGAAGAATGGATTTTCCTTGAAGCATTGCTTTTGTCTTACTCCGATCCCTGAAATGAGTGCGGATGGGGGCAGGTGTCGGGCCTGCCGTGACAACTCCGCCCGGCGCCGCACACAGCGGATATTTAGCTCGTAACCGGAGCGACGTAGATTTCTACGTAGGTGTAGATCGTCTCATCGGTAATGAGAATGACGCAGGTCTTGTCCGGTTTGTCAAAAATCAGCAATGAGCGATTATAGCGGAATTGTCCCTTCAATCTCCATCCCTCGCGTGGGAGCGCCGAGGTGAAAAAGTTGAGCACCGAGTTGGATTCAACCCTGCCTCGCAATGTGATGAACCCCATTTTGATGCTGCCGGATTGGAACACGTTGGAACTCTTGGAGCGGATGTCCAGTTCAGCAGGAATGGGAACGTCCGGAAAATCCAGGATTTGCGGACGCGGTCCGGGCGGAGCGGGCGAGGGCGAGGGACCTGGAGCAGGCTCAGACTGCGCCACCGGATTGGGTGGCGGCGCGCTCGAACGGGAACAGCCGAGAGCTGTCAGCAGACAAACACATACAACCAATATCCAGACCTTCTTGCTTGACCTATACATCAACATAGTCTCTCTCCTCACTGCCTATTTGAAGAACGGGTTGTGCCTGCGTTCCCTGCCAACGGTGGTTCGGGGGCCATGGCCGGGATAGATCAGAGTATCCTCAGGAAGAGGGAATATCCTGTTTCTGACCGAGGCTGTAAGCTGCTGGAGGGAACCTCCCATAAAATCGGTCCTCCCGATGGAGCCGGCAAAAATGACATCGCCGGAAAAGAGGATACCGGATTCGCTCAGGTAAAACGATACATGGCCCGGTGTATGGCCCGGCGTGCCCAGCACGTTAATACCGATGGCTCCGAACTCCAAAGTGTCTCCATCGGAGAGGCCGTGGTCTACCTGGCCCGGAGCTGTCGGACGAACTTCGGGGTGGAAGCGCGCGGCCAGCCCGAAAATTATCTGGAGCAAAGAGGGCTGGTCCTGCGGATTGAGATAAATAGCGCAGCCGAGCTGATTTTTCAGTGTCCACGCAGCCATGACATGGTCGAAATGGGCATGAGTAATGAGGATAGACGAAAGTTCCAGACCCAGTTCGCCGATCCGCCTGCAAATGCGCGCGCCCTCGGCGCCGGGGTCTATTATGATCGCCTGTTTGCTCGTCTCATCGCCCAGTAAATAGCAATTGGTCTGCAGCATGCCGACCGTCAAGTGCTCAAAAATCATGAGTCGTCATCCGCCGAATAAAGGGTCCGGGAGTCTGAAGTGAATGGCTTATCTTTCAAACAGTATAAGTTCCTCGACAGGCCTCCTGTGAGAGTTCTGGTTGCGGTGAGCAGGGTGTCCGACTGCTACTACAGCCATCAGTTCCAGCCGTTCGGGGAGTTTCAGTATTTGGATCACTTTTTCGCCGTTCTTCAGGATTTCACCTATCCAGACTGCCCCCAGGCTGAAGGAATGCAGGGCAAGAAGCATGTTTTGGATCCCTGCTCCAATGGCCTGACAATCCTTAAGGTGATCATATGACGCTTCCTTGTCCAGGAAGACAACGACAAGAACGGCTGCAGCCTTCAAAGTGGCGGAATAGCGAGTCAGAGCGGCAAGCTCCTCCTTGATCTTCGCCTCCCAGACCAGTGCGAACCGCCAGGGCTGATTGTTCAACCCGGAAGGCGCCCAGGAAGCCGCTCGAAGTGCTGCAAGGACTAGATCGCGATCAACTCCGGCATCAATGAAATGACGTATGCTGCGTCTTTGGTAAATTGCGTCGAGGACGGGAGATTCCGGTATCACATCAGCCATGGCGCCTCCAATTTGTCTTAATGCGAGAGTATCACACAGATTCGGTTTCGTATAAACGGAATAATGCTCGGGCCGCTGCGAACAAGGGCGGGGCAGATCGGGGGATGACACACCCCGAAGCTCCCCTTGAGACCATCTCTTATAACAAAATCAATCCAACTTCGGAATAAGCTGATACACAATCTTGAATTAGCGATTTATATTTTATCCTTTCTTCTATATACTTCAAACTTTACCCAGGTGACTTAAAAGATGGAGGATTCGATTCGGTATTTCCGGAAAAATGCGCGCAGCTACCGCTCCGACCGTCAAATCCGAAAAGGGAAGCGATCTAATGCCCCCGGAAAACATAATTGAAATCCACGGCTTGAATAGTTTTTACAACAGCCGCCAAGTCCTGTTCGACATCAATTTCAGCATACCGATGCATCATGTCACGGTAATAATGGGGGTCAGCGGGTGCGGGAAGACGACCCTTTTCCGCCATCTGACCGGGCTGAAGCGAACCCGTCCCGGTCAAATCGTTATTGACGGCAAGGACATGGGCAGCTTCAGCCATAGTCAGCTCATGAATTACCGGCGCAGGATCGGAGTTCTTTTCCAGAGCGGTGCTCTTTTCAATTCCATGAGTCTTCAGGACAATATTTCGTTACCTCTCAAAGTGCATACGAACCTTGCCCCGGAGACGATCCGCATAATGGCGATAATGAAATTGAACATGGTCGGACTGTCGGAGTTCTCCGAGTATATGCCCTCCCAGATCAGCGGAGGAATGAAAAAGAGGGCGGGCCTGGCCAGGGCGCTTGCCATGGACCCGGAGATACTGTTCGTTGATGAGCCTTCTTCGGGATTGGACCCGATTACCGCTGCCGGGCTGGATCGTCTGCTCCTGGAATTGCGGGAGACTCTTGGAATGACGGTAGTAGTGGTGACTCACGAGTTGGAGAGTGCTTTCAAGATAGCAGACAAAATCATAGTAATGGACAAGGGCAAGGTAATGGCGGCCGGCAATCCCGAGCAGATCCGAAACCACAAGGACCCCCGGGTGCGCCAGTTCCTCAGCAGAGAGGCCGATCCGCATCACATAAATCTTGATTCCTACTACGACAGTCTTTTGGAGAAAGGACGATAGAATTGTCAGTTTGTACCGTCGTAGAAGTATCGATCAATATCGGATGGGGGATCAAATGGTAAATCCGGTTGAGTCCCTTGGCGCCTTTGCCTTGAAGCAAATATGGGGTGCGGGCCGCCTGGGGGTGTTCTTTCTCTACACCCTGCGCGGCATTTTCCGGCCTCCTCGAAAGTTTTGGCCGGTCATGAAGCAGATCGAATTTATCGGGACCAAGTCTTTCGTCGTTATCGGCTTTACGGCCGCTTTCACCGGGATGGTGCTTGCGCTTCAAGGCTATTACACACTCGCACGATTTGGTTCCGAAGGTCTGCTCGGGGCCGCGGTCACCCTGTCACTCATACGAGAACTCGGACCCGTATTGTCCGCCATCATGGTGACCGCCAGGGCCGGCTCCGCCATAGCGGCTGAAATCGGAATCATGAGGACCGAAGAGCAGATAGACGCGCTGGAATGCATGGCTATCAATCCGCACTCCTACCTCATTGCGCCGAAATTTATCGCCGCTGTCATCTCGCTTCCTCTGCTTACTGCATTTTGCGACGTCGTGGGCATCATAGGCGGCAGCCTGGTAGGGGTCTACCTGCTGGGAGTCAATCCCGGTTCGTTCTGGTGGGGCGTCACTTCCAGTGTCGAGTGGAATGACATCTACCTGGGCATAGTCAAGTCTTTTTGTTTCTCGCTTCTCATGATCTGGGTTTGTACCTATAAGGGTTTTTACGCGGGTGTAGATGAAGGCAGTTTTGGTCCGGAAGCGGTGAGCCTTGCCACCACCAATGCAGTTGTGATTTCATGTATAGGAATCCTTATCAGCGACTATGTCATTACGTCGATTATGATCTAGGTAAAGGAAAAGGAAATGGACAGGGGAAGAACACGGCTCGAATTCAGCGTTGGGATATTTATCATCATCGGCTTGCTCTGCCTGGGCTATCTATCCTTCTCTCTGGGCAAGATAGGGCTCAGCAGGACCCGCTATGAAGTAGTTGCAATCTTTTCCACCGTTTCGGGCTTGCGCAATCAGGCTCAAATTACGATGGCCGGAGTCAATATCGGCGAGGTGCAAAGAATTCAGCTCAAGGACGGCAGGGCTGAAGTCATTATGGGTATAAACAAAGGCGTGAAAATAGAGGAAGACTCAATCGCAAGCATCAAGACCATGGGTATCATCGGCGAGAAGTATGTCGCTATTGCTCCCGGGGCTTCCGATGAGTATATCAAGCCTGGTGGTTCCATTCGTGAGACACAGGCGCCCCTCGATATCGAAAGCCTGATATCCAAATTTGCCTTCGGCAGCATGGACAGCAAGAAGAGTGAGCCCGTGAAGAGTGAAGAGTGAAGAGTGAAGAGTGAAGAGTGAAGAGTGAAGAGTGAAGGCGGACCATACGGACTCCCGCTTCGCCGATTATCTGGAGGGTAGGTAGATGAAAATCTTCTTTACCGGCGGAACCGGTTTTGTCGGAAGCTACCTGAGCAAAAGACTTTCCGAGTCAGGGCATGAGATTTTCATTTTGACACGCTCCGCACGTAAGACCGGGGAACTCATGCCGTATGCGAGCATCGTCCAGGGCGATCCCAAACGGCCAGGTGACTGGCAGCAAAAAGCATCTGAGTGTGATGCGGTCATCAACCTTGCGGGAAGCTCCATATTCACTCTGTGGACGCAACCTGCCAGAAAATCCATACTCGACAGCCGCGTGCTGACTACGCGAAACATTGTGGAAGCTCTTTCGGGCTCCGGCAGAAAACCGGTTCTGATCAATGCCTCGGCCGTTGGCTATTATGGCAGCAGGCTCGATGATGTTGTGCTCGATGAGTATAGCCCTCCGGGCGATGAGTTCATGTCGGAAGTATGCGTGAAATGGGAAAATGAAGCGCTTAAGGCCGTCCCGGCCGGTGTTCGGGTGGCAACTTGCCGTTTCGGAATTGTACTGGGCAGGGATGGAGGGGCCCTGGCGAAAATGGCGCCCGCTTTCCGGTACTTCCTGGGAGGCGCCCTGGGAAGCGGCAGGCAATGGATGGCCTGGATTCACCTGGAAGATTTGGCTGGCATCTTTTCCTTCCTGCTTGCCGAAGATGCCATTGACGGCCCCGTCAACTGCGTTTCCCCGAACCCCGTCAGGAACGCGGAGTTTGCGAAAATTCTCGCAAGATCCCTCGGGCGTCCGATTGTCCTTCCGGCTGCTCCGGCGATCCTGTTGCGCACCCTGCTCGGCGAGTTCGGTAATGTCGTTCTCAAGGGCCAGAGAGTCATCCCGAAGCGCCTCATGGATCTCGGTTTTTCATTCCGCTTTCCCACTCTTCAGCAGGCGCTCGCAGACCTGATCGAATGACCGGCTCGGATAGTCTCTCTGAGATTCCTGCCTGTCAGGAATTGAGAGTGGATGCCCTTCCGTCTCCTCTGATCGTTGTCTTCAGAGAGTAAGGAGAACCTTTGATTCTAATTAGCGCATAATAAGCTCTATCCTCTAAAAAACATTCGTATATTATCCGGACCGCTATTAAAAATTAGACGAATATCTGCTTCACACGTGTGCTAAATAGTTATTTTGGGCATTTTCATCAAATGCTTGACAGTTTTTCTGTTCTGTTGTAGTAGTTTGTCCTATTAGTAACAAGTGTCTGGTTCATCTCAGCCCATTTGGGAGGCAGGTGGCCAAGCTGGCGTCTGGGTATTGCACGATTGCTCGGAGTAGCGAAACTGCAAGCAATGGGAACAGTACAAGAGAATGAAAGGAAATACTGAAATGTCGGAAGGCCGCGTGAAATGGTTCAACGACAAAAAAGGGTATGGGTTCATCGAAACGAAGGACCAGGGAGACGTTTTCGTCCACTACAGCGCCATTGCATCTGAAGGATTTCGCTCTTTGAGCGAGGGCGATCGGGTAAACTTCGAAGTGGAACGTGGACCAAAAGGACCGCAGGCGGTCAACGTCAAAAAAATTGTGTAAACCAAACTTATTGCAAATTGGCGATAAGAGCCGGGAATAGAGTCCTGGCTCTTTTATTTTTGGCGAGGGCCTGATCCCTCTCACCGGCTCGGAAGCCGTAACCTCTCAGTGTATATTTTCCCGCCGGCCGATTCCCGGTTCTTGTCATCAACCCCGGTGATTTCATTCCTGCCTCTTTCTTCCGGTTCCGTCTCTGTGCGTTGGTGCAATGTCTGAATGATCATTTACCATTCAGCTCGATGGCGCAGGCCACATCGTCCTGTTTTCCAAGTTCAAAGCGAACGCATTCCCATTTGGGGGAATTGACGAGCCTGCGGCAGCTCTCCATTACCAGTTCCGGATGATTATTGGTTTCGCTGAGGTGGGCAAATACCACGAAGCGCATGCTGTCGTGATGTATGGCATCGAGCAGGCTACAGGCCTCATCGTTGGAGAGGTGCCCGTGGTGACTTTTGATTCGTTGTTTGAGGAAGGGAGGGTAGGGGCCGTTCATGAGTTTTCTGACATCATGGTTGGCTTCCAGGACAAGGCCATGGCAACCCTGGAGTCGAGCCTTGACCAGATTGGTGGCCACTCCGAGGTCCGTGCATATGCCAAGGCGCGTTTCTTCATGCTCGATAAGAAAACCGGCAGGTTCACGAGCGTCATGTGAAGTGGCGAACGGATGGATTTTCAGGTCGCCCAGGTCGAAGGATCGTCCCGTCGAAAAGATCTTGACCGCACAGAGTTCTCCTACATCAGGAGGCAGATTATCCACGGTGCCTCTGGACATGTAGACGGGCAGATTGAATTTTCTGCTCAAGACTCCGGCTGCGCTCACATGGTCGTTGTGTTCGTGACTGATGACAATTGCATCGAGTTGTTTGACTTCAACGGCGGTCTTACCCAGTCTGCGGGTAAGTTCTTTACAGGTGGTTCCGGCATCGATAAGGATCCGGGTCCTGGGACTGCTCACCAGAACAGAGTTTCCCTTTGACCCGCTCGCAAGCACCTGGAAGAGCAAAGGCATGAGGAATTCATCCTTGATTCTGAAGACATTCAATCTTTTCTGAGTCCGCATCCACCGGGCCGTAAAGCATCACGGCCATTCTGCCGGGGTTGTAGACGCTACGGAACCAGTCTTGCAGATCCTGAGGAGTAACCCGGTTAATTTTGTCTTCAACTTCCTGAAAAGGTACATAGCGGCCGAAAAGAAACTCGTTTTTGGCAAGCCGGTTCATGCGTGAATCATTGCTCTCCGCATTGATGTACATGTTGCCCTTGATATATTCCTTGGCCGCGCTCAATTCGGATTCGGTTACGGGAGTAGCTGAGAGAATGTCGAGTTGCTGCTGTATGAGCGCCAGGACCTCCTCTATGTTCTCGGGAGCTATGCCTGCGTAGACGCCCAACATACCGGTATCTTCGTGGCTGTGAGAGAAGGAGTAGACGGAATAAGCCAGTCCGCGCTTTTCCCGGATTTCCTGGAACAATCGACTGCTCATACTGCTGCCCAGAATGACATTGAGCAGGTGAGAGACGAATCGGGTGTCCTCGATTTGGGAGGTTCCCTGCATTCCTATGGTGAGATGGACCTGTTCGAGCTCTTTTTGCACGATCCGGGAGAAGAAATGATGTTCGGGGGGAATTCGCTCCGGTTTTCTCCTTGGGTGGTCGAGAGCCTCCATCGCCGGGGCGATCAGGTCGAGAAAGTGCTGGTGGTCCAGGTTGCCCGCCGCGGATATGACGATTCGCTCCGAGTTGAAGTGTCTTGAGATATAGTCGAGCATGTTCTCCCGGCTGGTTTTTTCAACCGTATCGATGGCGCCGTAGATAGGCAGGCCGAGGGGGTTTTCTCTCCAGAATTCTTCCTGAAAAAGCACGTGTATATACTCATCCGGCGTGTCTTCCACCATCCGGATTTCCTGGAGAATGACGTTTTGTTCCCGTTCTATTTCAGTGGAGTCAAACACGGATTCCAGGAAAAGGTCCGACAGCAGGTCGGTTAGCAGGGGAAGGTGGGCGGCAAGGACTTTGGCGTGGAAGCAAACATGTTCTTTGGAGGTGAAGGCGTTGGCGAATCCTCCTACGGAGTCGAATTCCTTTGCAATATCCAGGGCGCTTCTACGTTTGGTGCCCTTGAAGAGCATATGTTCGATGAAATGTGTGATCCCCCGCTCCACAGCAGTTTCGTCGCGAGAGCCCGTACTCACCCAAATGCCGGTGGATATCGAGTGGGCAGAAGCTATTTTTTCGGTTACCACTCGAATTCCATTGCGGAGAACCGTTTTCTGGTACAATTTCCCCCCTTGTGAAAATGCGGGCGGGATAACCCCGCCCGGATACGATTTTACCGCAGAGTACGCAGAGAAAAGAACCCGCCTGCCGGCGCAAGCTATTCAGACTGCTCCGGAGGCAAAGCGGCCTTGCGACTGAGGCGAATGCGGCCATCTTTGTCTATGTCGATTACCTTGACCAGAACTTCGTCGCCTTCATTGACGACGTCGGTGACTTTACGGACCCGCCTGTGTTCGAGTTGGGAGATGTGAATCAGCCCCTCGGTATTGGGCAGAATTTCCGCAAAGGCGCCAAAGTCGGTAACCCTTACGATTTTTGACATATAGAGCTGGCCGATTTCCGGTTCCGCCGTAATGTTTCTGATCTTGGTTATCGCCTTTTCACAAGCTTCCGCGTCAGGGCTCATTACAACGACTCTGCCACTGTCGTCAATGTCGATTTTCGCACCGGTCTCCGCAACCAGAGCGCGAATGACTTTGCCGCCCGGACCGATAACATCCCGGATTTTATCCGGATTGATCTGGATGGTGACAACTCGTGGAGCGTAGGGAGAGAGTTCCTGGCGAGGGCTGGTGATGATTTCATTCATTTTTCCAAGAATATGAAGCCGTCCAGCTCTTGCCTGGTCGAGCGCCTTTTTAAGGATCTCGCGGTTCACTCCCGATATTTTAACGTCCATTTGAAAGGCGGTAATACCTTTTTCCGTTCCGGTTACCTTAAAATCCATATCTCCCAGGTGGTCTTCGTCCCCGAGGATATCCGAAAGAACTATGAACTCATCGCCTTCCTTGATCAGGCCCATCGCTATTCCGGCGACCGGCTCAGACAGGGGGACTCCCGCATCCATCAGGGCAAGCGATGAGCCGCAAACGGTGGCCATCGAACTCGAACCGTTTGACTCCAGCACCTCTGAGACGACTCTGATGGTATAGGGGAATTCACCGTTTTGGGGAAGCGCGGGCTTTATCGCACGCTCTGCAAGTGCTCCATGCCCGATTTCGCGGCGGCCCGGTCCGCGCAGAGGCCTGACTTCTCCTACCGAAAAGGCCGGGAAGTTGTAGTGAAGCATGAACGATTTAAAAGTCTCGCCTCCGAAGGTCTCGATTTTCTGCTCATCCGAAGAGGATCCCAAAGTGACGATAGCGATGACCTGGGTTTCTCCTCTGGTGAAAAGAGCGGAGCCGTGCGCGCGGGGAAGCTTACCGACTTCAATCCAGATGGGGCGAATCTGGTCAAAGGAGCGTCCATCTATTCTGTGGCGCTGCTCCACCATCATGGAACGTACGACCCGTTTTTCAAGGTCCTCCAGGATGGCATCAATTTCCTTCTCCCGGCCTTCGTATTCCGTAGCGAGTTCCTCCCGCACGCGCACCTTGAGAGCTTTCCTGCGGTCGCGCCTGGCATGCTTTTCCGCTACGGTCATCACTTCTTTCATCTCGGAGAGAGCGAGTTCATTGACACGATCTATCAAGGGCTGATCGACAATGACCTCCGGGGGAGCGTCCTTTTCTTTGCCCGCCAGCTTTCGCAGTTCCTCCTGGGCATCGATGATCGGGACGATAGCCTGATGAGCGTACATGATCGCATCGGCGATGTCCTCTTCAGGCACGAATTTCGCTCCGCCTTCGACCATGACTACAGCGTCCCGGCTGCCCGCCACAACGATGTTCATATCACTGTCGGCGAGAACTGCTGCTGCAGGATTGATGATAAATTCGCCGTTCACCCTGCCCACTCGTACCGCCGCCACGGGGCCCTGAAAGGGTATGGATGAAACATGCAATGCCGCCGATGCACCGGTCAAGGCGACGACGTCAGGTTCGTTTTCCATGTCAACGGACATGACTGTGGCGATTACCTGTGTTTCAAACGCATACTTTTTAGGGAAAAGCGGGCGAATGGGACGATCTATCAGGCGTGAGGTCAAGGTTTCTTTCTCGCTGGGACGGCCTATTTCACGCCGGAAAAACCCGCCTGGAATTCTGCCCGCGGCGTAACTCATCTCCTGATAATCCACCGAGAGGGGGACGAAGTCGATGCCCTCCCTCAGGCGGTCTTCTTTGGTGGCGGCAACGATTACAACGGTATCGCCGTAGCGCATCAGGACGGACCCCCCCGCCTGCCTGGCAATTTCGCCGGTCTCCATAATCAGGGGACGTCCGCCCACCTCAACTTGTACTGTATGCTTCATCTATTTTCCTTCTCTGGAAGCAATGCGTTCTGCGCAGTCCGCTCAGTTGAACGGGCTTGTCACCGCATGCCAGTGGACTAACGACGCAATCCAAGCCGCTCGATGACAGCATTGTAGCGGTCGATATTCTTCCTTTTCAGATAATTCAGCAACTGTCTGCGCTGACCGACCAGCTTCAAGAGCCCCCTCCTGGAATGGTGGTCCTTCTTGTGGGTCTTAAAATGATCGGTCAAATAGGTGATTCTTTCACTGAGAAGAGCGATCTGCACCTCAGGAGAACCGGTGTCGGAGGGGTGCATTCTGAAATCATCGATAATTTCCTTCTTCTTCTCTGGAGTCATTACCACGGCTGTTACCTCCTTGAATTTTTTGTACATAAAAAGCTTTAACGCATACTTTTCCGGATTCATCCCGGTTTAGAGGCCTCAAGAGGTGGTAAGCCTGCTCGAGAGCCCTGTTTTTGCTTCCATTCCCAACTGCCGGGAGTGGGCGCAGCCCATTTCACCCGGCGGAAAAGCATCTGTTGCCTCGGTTCCCGTTCTGAAATCCGGGATTATCATGCCGGGAATACACGCAGACGCCGAGAACCAATCTCCATGGAGTTCGGCCACCAAAGCGCTGCAAGTCTATCGGAGCGCGTGACGATCCTGACCGCACCCGAATATCCCTGGAAAGAACCTGTCCAGTTCTTCTCCCATTCCCGGTCCAGTTGCCCATTTCGAAGTCGAGCCAGCATCCGCTCATCTTCAGCACGAGCCAAAGGCAGATGCGAGAGTGCCTCGTTTAGCGGGATCAGCCTTTCCGAGACAGATGCCGCCGACGAGAACTCCTCGATGTCCGATGCCTGCTCGACACGAAAATGTCCTACGCTAAGACGTCTAAGAGCCGAAAGGTGCGCACCGCTACCCAGCTTCTTGCCGATATCCGAAGCAAGTTGCCGGATGTATGTGCCTTTCGAGCAGCGGACTTCGATTGTCGCCTCCGGCCATCGGAAAGAACTCAGACTGAGGCAGTGAATGCGTACCTCTCTTTGGGGTTGCTGCACCGCGATCCCCTTGCGACTGAGTTCATACATTCTGCGTCCCTCTACCTTCACCGCCGAGTAGAAGGGTACTTTCTGGATGCAGGAGCCCTGGAACGATTGCATGACCTCGATCAGCTCCTTTTCCGAAAACCTGGTGTCGCTCACTCGAAGGACCTGGCCGGTTTTGTCGAGGGTATCGGTCTCTATTCCAAAGCGCAGGGTCGAACGATAAACCTTCTCGAGGTCCACGATCTGGTCCGCTGCCCGTGTCGCCTCGTTGAGGCAAAGTACGAGCACGCCGGTTGCAAATGGGTCAAGCGTACCGGTATGGCCTATCCTGCGAGGCCGTAGGAGCTTCTTTACTTTTGCGGTAACCTTGGCGGATGTGAAGCCCTCCGGTTTGTCCACGACAAGAATGCCGCCGGCGCTTTCTGCCTCATAAGAGCCGCAGTTTCCGAATCTTGTTTCTTCTTCCGAGATATTTCCCATCAATCCGGCATCATCCAAACAGTTCAACTGATATAGTTTACGGCTTCACCGATAAACATCGATCTTACGGAATAAAGGCTGCCCGGCAGCCTGAAGGCCGCCGCCTGCCGATGACCTCCGCCACCATGGCGCTGTGCCAGCCTGGCAACGTCAATGCCTTCCTTGGAACGCAGGCTGACGTGAATCAGACCGTCACTGCCTTCCCGAAACAAAATGGCCAAATCCACAGATTTCACCGAACGCAGGTGATTTATGAACCCTTCACTATCCGCGTAGGAAGCGGAGGTACGTGAGAGCATGTTGCGCGTCAGTTCCGCGGAAACAATTTTCGATCCTGCATGAAACTGTATGGTTCCGAGCACCTGGGCCAGCAGCGTGAGCTTTTCCGGTGAGGCGGAGTCATAGACCTGTTCAGCTATATAGGCAGGGTCGGCGCCTGCACCGATCAGGTGAGAGACAATATCGAAGACTCTCCTGTTGGTGTTGGAAAAACGAAACGAGCCGGTGTCGGTCATGATTCCGGTGTAGAGTAAGGTCGCCAGATCAGCATCGGGCGCGAGGGACATGTGCATGCACAAATCGAAGAGCATTTCGCAGGTGCTGCTGGCGGATGTCTCTATCCAGAACACATTTCCGAAAGGTTTCTGTATACAATGGTGATCGATATTTATGACAACGGGGACATGCCTGCTGATGAACTCCGCAATATCGTCGCCGACCCGGTCGAAGTCACCGCAGTCGAGAAGAATCGCAACTTCATAGTCCGAATTTTCAATCGGCTGGTGGTACACCTGCCCAGTTCCCGGCAGGAAATGGTATTCCGGCGGGAACCTGTCCTGAGAACAGGCATGAACATGTTTGCCCAGGCGCTGAAGCATCAGCTTCATACCCAGCAGCGATCCCACCGCGTCACCATCGGGACGCACATGAGTGGCTATCAGAAAGCTTTCATGATCCTGAACAGCCGATATGATTTCCCTGATTTTCAGGGCCGTGTTCTCACTCATCCTTGTGCAGTTCTCTCAATAACCTCTCGATCTTGTCTCCATATTCAAATGAAGTATCGTACTCAAAATCGAGTTGGGGAATATATCTAAGGCGAAGCCGCCGCCCCAGTTCCTGGCGTATAAAACCCTTTGCCTTCTCCAGTCCGGCCGCGGCGTTATTTTTCACCTCCTCGGCGGGAGCCATGCCCATGAGGCAGTAGTAGATCCGGGCATGTTTGAGATCCGGTGAGACCTTGACCCCGCTAATGGTGAGATTGGCGAGTCGAGGGTCTTTAACGCGGCGGAAGACGAGGTCCGCTATTTCCTTATGTATCAGGTCCGCCACTCTATCGGAGCGCTTGTAGTCCATTCCTAACGCTTTCAGCCCATGGGAATGAGCTCTATTTCCCGGCTGATGAGGTCTGCCAGTCCGAGCGCATCCATGAAATCAATGATCCTGTCCAGGAGCGAGTTCAACACACGCCCGTCGTTACCCACTACGGCAATTCCGATGGCCGCCTTGTGATGACTGTCCTGGTCGGAGACTTCTGCAACCGATACGTTGAAGCGGCTGCGGCTTTTTTCCACCAGGCTCTTGACAATCCGTCGCTTCTCTTTGAGCGAATGGATCTCGTGGAGCCTGAAAATCACGAGTGCTACACCAACTGTCATGAGGACCTCAGGAGCCTGCTCTCCTCTCGCGTTCCGGTTCCAGGACCTGCTTTATCTCCTGCATTTCATAGACTTCCAGGATGTCGTTAACCTTGATGTCGTTGAAGTTCTCGATTCCGATACCGCACTCGAAACCTGCCTTCACCTCCTTGACATCATCCTTGAACCGTTTGAGTGAACTGATCCTGCCATCGTAGACCGTCACCTGCTCGCGAAGCACCCGGGCTTTGGCGTTTCTTTCCACCCGACCGTCGAGAACCGAACAGCCCGCGATCATGCCGAGTTTGGGCACGTGGAAGGTTTGACGCACTTCCGCCCTGCCGATCACGTTTTCTTTGAATACAGGCTTGAGCATGCCGACGATGGCAGCCCTGATGTCATCCAGCAGTTGATAGATGACGTCATAATAGCGAATGTCAACGTTTTCCTGCTCCGCGAGTTCCTGCACCTTGGCATCGGCACGGACATTGAACCCTATGACGATTGCATTGGATGCGGAGGCGAGTATGACGTCAGTTTCGGTAATAGCGCCGGTACCGCTGTGGAGGAGATTGACTTTCACCTCTGAAATGGAGAGCTTGAGCAGTGAGTCGGAAATAGCTTCCAGCGAGCCGTGAACGTCGGTTTTGAGAACGAGCTTGAGTTCTCTTACCTCACCCTCCTGGATCTGGTCGAAGAGGTTCTCCAGGGTAACCTTGCTGGTGCGGGAGAGTTCTTTTTCCCTGGACTTGAGGAGTCTGTGCTCGGCAACGGCTTTCGCCTGTTTTTCATCCGCAAGTACGACGAAGTCATCGCCTGCATTGGGAACTCCTGAAAATCCGAGAACCTCGACCGGAATGGCCGGACCGGCAGAGTCGATCTTATGGCCGCGGTCATCGAACATATTGCGCACACGTCCGGCGTAGATCCCGCATACATAGGCGTCTCCGGCCTTGAGCGTACCCTCCTGCACCAGGACGCTGGCCACGGGACCGCGACCCTTGTCCAACTTTGCCTCGATGACCCGTCCGCGAGCCTCTTTCGCGGGATTTGCCTTGAGTTCAAGGAGTTCTGCCTGGAGGAGCACCATTTCAAGCAGTTCGTCAATCGCCAGGCGCTTCTTGGCGGAAATCTCGACCATGGTCGTGGCGCCGCCCCATTCTTCCGGGATAAGTCCGTGCTCGGAGAGTTCGCGCTTTACCCTTTCGACATTGGCGTTGGGTTTGTCAATTTTGTTGATCGCGATGATGATTGGAACCTCGGCGGCCTTTGCATGGTTGATTGCTTCGATGGTTTGCTGCATAACCCCGTCATCGGCAGCCACAACCAGGATGACTATGTCGGTCACCTTCGCGCCGCGGGCGCGCATGGAGGTGAACGCCTCATGGCCCGGCGTATCGAGAAAGACGATATCGCCTTTATTGAGCCGCACATGATAGGCGCCGATATGCTGGGTGATGCCTCCAGCCTCGCCTCCGATAACGTTGGTGTCTCGAATGGCGTCGAGCAAAGAGGTTTTGCCGTGATCGACATGCCCCATGACCGTAACAACGGGAGGCCGGGGCGTAAGGTCTTCGGCCTTGTCCTCTTTTACCTGAAGTACTTCATCTTCTTCGAAGGCGGTTTTTTCGATCTCGAACTCGAAATCCGAGGCAATGAGCGCAGCGGTATCAAAATCGAGAGCCTGATTGATACTGGCGGGCAATCCCAAAATAAGCAGCTTCTTTATTACCTCTCCCGCTTTCATTCCCATCTGTTTGGCAAGGTTGGCCACAGAGATGGCTTCGTCGATCTTGATACGCTTCTTCCCGACCTTCTGAACGGGAGGTTCGGGTTTAGGCGGCTCCCTGAAGGTCTGTCTGCCTCCTCTGGATCGGCCGCGGTCATCATGGGCGGCAAGCTCCTTCTTGGTATAGAGGTCCTCTTTCTGGAAAACCTCCTTGCGGCGTCCTCCTTTTGCCTTTTCAGCCTCTTCGGGCTTGCGCCGCTTCTGATCTTTCAGATCGACAACTTCAGGAGCTTTTCCAATGAAACGCGCTGCCAGTTCGGTGAGATCGGGTTCCTCTTCCACCTCTTCGGACATAATCTCCGGGAGCTTGATGATTCTGGCCGGTTCTTCTTTTTTTGCCTTTTTTCGTCTTCTTTTTTTAGGTCTCTTCTTGCCCTTGCCCTCTTCTTCCTCTTCCTCGACAGCTTCTGATGCCGCCGTCTCCACTGGAACCGATGGCGGAGGCGAGGGTTCCACGACAATTGGAGGAGGCGCCATCGCTGCCTTGAATTCTACCGGCTTTTCAACCACCGGTTTGCTCTCCGTAATTGCGGGTTTGGGTTCTTCCTTGGCAACAGGTTCGGGGACTTTGGGTTCTTCCCTGACAGGGGCCGGTTTTATAATTCTGGCGGCTTCACTCTTGACCTCAGGTGCAACGGGCTTGACTTTCTTTTCCGGAAGTGCAGGTTCGGGGGAGACTACGGGTTCCGGTTCAACAGGCGCCTGTTCAGCCGTTTCGGCGGGGACTTCCGCAACGGGCTGGACCTCAACAGGAATCTCTATTGCTGGTTCCGCGGGGACTTCCATGGCTGTTTCGGGGGCCGGTTCCTCTGCCATTGCTACCTGTGGTGCTTCAGATTCGGGCTGCAGTTCAATTTTCTTGCGCCTGCGGATGACTTCACGCCCAATGCGCTTTTCTTCTACTTTCTCGGTCCTGGTCTCCGAGAACTGCTGCCTGATCTTGAGTACGGCGGCATCCGTCAGCGTGCTCATGTGGTTCTTGACCTGAATGCCCAATTTCTCAATTCGGTCAATCATGTCCTTGTTTTCCATGTTTAATTCTTTTGCAAGTTCATGCACCCTTAGTCTCGTCATGAAAACTTCCCCCTTTGAAGCACTTCCTTCAGTATAGATCGCGTCTCCCATACCCGCGCCCATCCCCAGGCACGGCTATGGAACAGATGTTTTTGTATCTTCATCGAGGTCTTCCCGCAGGCAAAGTCCTTTCGCCCTGTTGCGGAATGCCCTTTGAATACGCTTGTTGAATCGCAAACCATCGATGCACTGTCTGCAGACATATCCACCGCGTCCGGGCATCTGCCCTTTGGCGTCAAAAACAACACAGCCTTTCACGGGGTCCAGTCCGAGACGGATAAGTTCAGCCCTGGGCTTCCTGCCCGTGCAAACGAGGCACGTGCGGACGGGTAGATGACCTTTGTTTATCAGAGTGATCTCCAATTTTGATTTTGGACTCCTGATCTTGGAGGTACACAGTCCTAAGGCCTTTTCGCCAGAGAATCTCTCAACTCTAAAATCCGAAATCCAAAGCCAAGAGCTATTCGGCCTCGAGCTGTTCCTGATCTCCTTCAGGCTGCTCGCTACTCACCTCGGCCGGTTTGCTCTCCGAACTCACTTCAAGCAACTTGGCTGCTTCCGTCCGCATCGTTTCCAGAGTCGAAGCGGTGAGCCGGGTCGTATCCTCGATTTCTACCAAGGGGGCCTCGATGAACTCCTCAAGTGAGCCGATTCCGGATTCGTAGAGCTTATCCGCCAGCTCCGTAGACAATCCCGGAATTCGGAGAAGCGATTGATAGCCGGCCTGTTTCTGTCGCTCGTAGCGGCTCTCGCTCTTGACGTCTATGCGCCAGTTGGTGAGTTTCGAGGCAAGGCGGACATTCTGCCCCCGCTTTCCTATGGCAAGCGAGAGCTGGTCGTCCGGGACGATCACTTCCATGCTTCGATTCGCCTGGTCAATTATCACTTTCGAAATAATTGCCGGGGCGAGGGCATTTACCACAAACTTGGCCGGGTCCATATTCCAGGGAATGATATCGATTTTCTCGCCCCGAAGTTCCTGGACGACATTCTGCACCCTGGTGCCTTTCATACCGACACAGGCGCCGACCGGATCGACGTCGGAGTCTTTTGAGATGACCGCAATCTTGGCCCTCGACCCCGGCTCGCGCGCTGCGCTGATAATGCTCACGATCCCCTCGCTGATTTCGGGGACTTCGGAATGAAAAAGCTGGATCAGAAAGTGTGGGTGGGTTCGGCTGAGGACTATTTGAGGGCCTTTGCTGATTTTCTTCACATCGAATATGTAAGCCCTGATGCGGTCACCCTGACGGAAGATCTCTCTGGGGATCTGCTCTTTTTGAGGCAATATTGCCTCAGCCTGCCCGATATTAACCAGAATGGCCCCCTTGTCCACTCTCTGGATAATGCCGTTTACAATCTCTCCCTTGCGGCTCTTGAACTCATCGTAGACCACTTCACGCTCGGCATCCTTCATCTTCTGAATGATGACCTGCTTCGCAGACTGAGCAGCAATGCGGCCCAGCGTCTCCGTATCCATCCTGATGCCGAGTTCGTCTCCGATTTCACTCTCTGCGTCGAGTTTAAGCGCCTCGGCCAACTGCACCTGCTTGTCCGGATCGGTTACCTCTTCGACTACTTCCTTGAACTGGAAGGCTTCCAGTTCACCATATTCCTCGTTATAGGTAACATCCAGGTCCAGTCGTGAGCCGTATTTCTTCTTGATAGCCGATTTGATGGCCTCTTCAAGAGTGTGAATCAAGGTCTGGCGGTCGATACCCTTTTCCCTGCTGACCTGGTCGATCAACCGCTTGAGTTCACTGGCCATAAGTCTGAATCTCCTCCATCATAAAATAATTCTTTATTTTCAGACCGCCGATCACCGCGACTTGCGCTCCATAGATTCAAAATACAGGAGTCGAGCCCGCTCGATGAGATCGAGGGGGATCGAATAGCTCTTGCCGTCACATTCCATGCTGACCCCCTCAGAGGAAGCGCCCCGCAGAATGCCCTTGTAATTACGCCGTCCCTCCAGGGGAGAAATAGTGCGGACTTCAATGACATCGCCGATGTGCTTCTGGAACTGCTCCAGTTTCCTGAGCGGGCGGTCGACGCCCGGAGAAGAAATCTCGAGGTTGTAGTGAGTCTGGATGAGGTCCGATACGTCGAGCAGATCGCTTGTGAGGCGACTGATCGCGGCACAGTCATCCACTGCTATGCCGCATTCGCTGTCAATGAATATGCGCAGCACCCACCCCATCGACTCCCGGCGATATTCGATCTCCAGTATTTCCATACCTTGAGCGGCAACGACCGGTTCGAGCAGATTCCATATTTCTCCGATGAGCAGGTTTTGCTCTTTTGTCATATTTTGAGCCAAACTAACGCCTTTTCGCAACGGGCGAAAAATAAAAAAAGTGGGTCAAACAACCCACTTCTCTTAGCAGACCGACAATAAACAAATTCTAGTTAGGATACTTCTCTTTAACTCAGAATCCAGAATAGTTGTCATCCACTAATCGAAGTAGGCTTCACTCGAAAAGCCACCTCAAAAAGGGAAGCCCTTCCCCGTAGAGAAGGGAACATCTCAACCTGGAGCGGGCGACGGGATTCGAACCCGCGACCCCAAGCTTGGGAAGCTTGTGCTCTACCAACTGAGCTACACCCGCGGAGCAAACCGCGAAACAACCCTTATTCTACCCGACAGATCATGCTGCGGTCAAGGTAAAATCGACTTCAGAAGGGAGGCGGGCGATTATCCCCAATGGAAAGGGACTGAAAAAGCCCTCTTGCGGACTTCGTACTGTATAGCATAAGAATACCATTGGCTCGCACAACTTTTATGCATCTCAGGCAATTGCTCTTGCCACATACAACGGCGAGACTCACCCGGTTCTCCCGGCGCGCACAGGCTCTGCCGTCAACGAGTCTATCCGGCTGCTCCTGGCGGACTAATCCGAACCAGTCATCGGAAATAAGATATGGAAGGTCGTGCCCTGCCCGGGTTGACTCTCAAAGGTGATGGCGCCTTCATGGGCGCTCACAATCCCATGGACCACGGCAAGACCCAGACCACGTCCAACAAGTTTTGTCGTGTAAAAGGGTTCAAAAATCCGGTCATACAACGACTCGTCCAAACCACAACCCGTGTCGGAAACGGAAAGGCAGGCGTAGGAATCGTCTTTCAAGTCCCAATCCGCACGATAATATCTGAGGTTGCGGAACTCTGATGCGGGTTTCACGCAGATGGACAGGGTAATTTCTCCTTTGTTGTCTCCGATGGCTTCCATGGCGTTAGTGACCACACTATTGATGATCAACATTATCTGGCTGCGGGAGGCATTGATTTTGGGTCCGTGCGCAGGAATCCGGGCTGTTCTGAGCTGAATCTGATCAGGCAACATCGCCATCAGTTCAGTAACTGCCTCCCGTGTGAGCTGCCCAAGATCGAGCGGCGCTCTTTTCTCGACCACATACCCAAGGTGGGTGAGCATGAGTTCTCTAACAATTTTCACTGCTTCACGGGAGGCGGTCATCGCTCTGTCGAGAAATCTTCGCGCTTTGGAATCTGGAGACAGATCCACCAGGGCCAGCTCCAGGCATCCCATCACAGCGCCCAGCTTGTTGTTGAAAAGATGGGCGATCGCGTCAGCCATACGCCCAATGCTCTCTGTTTTTTGAGCCTGGCGAAGCCTCCGTTCGAGCGCCAGCCTTTCTTCCTCGGCCCGCTTGCGCTCGGTAGTGTCGTACAGGGAAAAGACCAGGCCTGTGACTCGGCCATCAGGGTCCTTGATCGGATTGAGCGTCCAGTCCCAGTAAGTAATGCCCCGCTCCGGCTGGTCGGGAAACTTGAAGGGGCGGTCGCGGACCTCGAAGGTCTGGCCGGTGTCGCGAACCGAAGTGAAGATCGCCTCGTTCTCGGCATTGGGGTAAAGGACAAAGTGGTTCTTCCCGATCATCTCCTCCGGCCGGTATCGGCAACCGGCTGCGTACGTTTCGTTGACCCGCACAAAGTTGAAGTCGCGGTCGAGGTAGACGAGGTTTGATTTCCCTGCGCCGTCCATTACGCTCTGGAGCAGGTCGCGCTCGCGCTGCAAGGCCTGCTCCGCCCGCTTGCGATCGGTTATGTCCCGATCGAAGGCACACGCAAACCAGCGACCGCCGAACTCGAAATAGTTGCTGCTGATTTCCACCGGAAAGATATGTCCGTCTTTTGTAAAGTGACGGCCCTGGAACAGCATGCTTCCTTGACGTTGCATGTCTTTCTTGTGCTGCTCCCATTTCCTGCGGGAAAAGTCCGGATCAATGTCAAAGACAGTTCTGGCCTGCAGTTCATCGCGAGTATACCCCATCGAAGTGCAGGCGGATTCGTTTGCGTACGCAATACGACCCTCTTCATCTACCCAGAGGATGCTGTCCGGCGCACGATCCATGGCGAACTGTGTCATCAACAGGGCTTCCGATTTCTGCTTCTGTTCCGAGATGTCCTCGCTTGTCCAGACGGTACCCTCCTCCAATCTGGAGGGATTCAAGGCTTTCCCCTTTACCCGGCACCAAAATAACGAGCCATCCCGTTTACACATCCTTGTCTCGAATACTGCTTCCTTTCCCTGAGCTATCATGGAGTAGGCTTCATTGGTCAGCTTCTGATAAGCCTCGTCGTCCGGATAGACGATGCGCGTGGAAGCTCCCTGGAACTTGTCTACGGGAATATCGTACAATTCTGCCATTTTCGAGTTTACCCACTCGAAAACCCGATCACAGACTAACGCAATCCCCACAGTACTGTTGCCCAGAATCACGGACTGCAATTTGCTCAACTTCTGCAGCGCTTCCTGCGCCTGTTCATGCTCGCGTTCTGCTTTTTCAAGCTCGGTAATGCGCCGGCGCAGGTGTATCAATTCCTCAATGAGTTGCCCTTTCGTTCTGTTCTCATCGTTCATTTCGATCTGTATGCTCCATGACACCGGAATAATTATCAGACTTAATCGATTGTTTCTGTAGAAAGCATCTCTCTTTCACTATCGGCAATTAAGGCAGCAATCCAGAGGGGTGAGTACAAGAATATTTTCACGCGGCGAGGAGGCCCCAATACAGGAATCCCTCCGGAAAGACTCGATTCAATCGCCGTCAGGCATGGAGCGGTCAACGTATGAGATACGGCTCCCTGCGCTCTGAAGAGCGGGGATGCAGGCGTCGTTATCCTGGATGTGCTCATGCCGGGCAAAGATGGAAACGTCACCCTGTGCGGGATCAAGCGAATGAAGCCCAGTTCGGAAGTGATTGTTGACGGGTCATACAACGACATGGCGGCGGTATTTTGATGCCGTTTGATAATAAACCTTTTTCTTAACACCGTTTTAATTTAAATTTCTTTTTTTAGCCTGTATTCCATGTTTTAGTATTTATCAGGCTCATGAACGAAAAGCAGCCGGCCGATGCTCTTCGAGCGTTGCTTTGTTTTGGCCTTGGCGGTACGGCGGTTTCGAGCCCGGGATATTCAGTTCGGATTGTTGTCACTGCAGTCCGAGTGAGGCAAAGACGCACCGATGAAGATCAGATTTGGAATCCTGGTCAAACTTTTTGGCTGGTACCTGGTTGCTTCGTTGATATTCTACGGCACCATCCTCAGCCTCTTCGTCCATATTCAGGAACTTGTCAAAATTTCCGAAGACATCACGAATAAAAACTACCGCATTTCCACCTCATCAAAGAAGATGATCGACAGCTTGTGGTGGATGGCTGAGAATCAAAAAAAGTACGATCTCTTGAAAAAGGATGACTATAAGGAGTATTTTGCTGCCGCTCAGAAAGAATATGAAGCCAATCTGCTCGAAATAATATGGCTTGGTGTAGAAAATGGCGGCGAAAAACCCTGGGAGGATTTGTACCGCGAATACCAGGATCAGCTTTCGGCGCAGCGAAAAGAACCGGCGGACGCGGAACATCCGGGTGTTCCGTGGATACAGGAAGAGTTGATCAACCAGTGGGTGGAGAAGACGACCAAGGCGAGGGCCGCCAACGAGCAGCAGATCGAAAAAGGCATGAAGAGCCTGAACCAACGAGGTCGCACCGCCGTGCAGTGGGGCTTTGTCGGGCTGGTGGCCTGCCTGGCGATTGGCCTGTTCGGAGTGATTGCATTCAGCTTTGCAATGAGTCGGCCGCTGCGCGAGCTGCGGCGCGGGATAAAGTCGCTGTCACGATCTGGTCTGACCGATCCGATCCGCATCTATTCAAATGACGAATTCGGCGAGCTTGCAGGCGCCTTCAATGACATGGCCGCCCGGCTTACGGAAGAAGAGAGGATGCGGTCTGACTTCATCTCGATGCTGAGCCATGAGATCAGGACTCCTCTGACTTCAATACGCGAGTCGGTCAACCTTATTGCCGAAGAGGTAATGGGGGATATAAACGATAAACAGCGACGCTTCCTGCTGATAGCCAGTCGCGAAATCGAGCGTATTACCACTTTGCTCAATCACCTCATGCAGATATCCCGGCTCGAGGCCGGCGCCGTGGAGATTCACCCGCGACCAATCGATATCTATGGATTCGTCGAAGGCGCAATTTCACGGGTCTCTCCGGCAGGGGAAGCCAAGGGTATCACGATCCGCTCCGAGGTGGCGCCGGACATCTCTGAGTTTTCCGGTGATCCGGACAACCTCCAGCAGGTTTTGCTCAACCTGCTCGGAAATGCTATAAAGTTTTCGCCTTCCGGAAGTGAAATTCTGGTTTCAGTCCGGAAGGAGGAGTCTGAAAAGGAGCCCGGGCTGGTCTTTTCGGTCAGGGACAGCGGATCGGGAATCCCGCGGGAGGAACAGACTCTCGTATTTCATAAGTATTACCGGGCATCCGGAGTGCGGGATCAGGTTGACGGAGTCGGCCTTGGTCTTAGCATATCCAAGTATATCGTGGAAGCACACGGCGGTGAGATAGGGGTATCCAGCAATCCCCAAAAGGGGTGCACTTTCAGCTTTACCCTTCCGCTTTTTCGGAAAGAGTGAACATGAACATAGTCCTAGAGATGAGGGTTTGTCAGATGATTTTTCTTACAGGCTGCGCTTTGTTCCTACTGTTTACCGGCTTTGGGACATGCGCCTTGGCTTCCGGAGAAATCTCCGCGGTGTCTTTGACAATCCGGCAGCAGGTGGAACAGGATGCCTTGCAGGAGGCGGTGCTGGCATTCGAGGCGGGCGACTACAGAAGGGCCAAGATCACTTTCGAGATTCTCACCGAAAGCGCCCAGTCGCCGATTATCAGGCGCGAGGCCCTGTTTGCGCTTGCCGCAGTGAAACTGGTCCTTGCCCGGACGGAAGAGGAATACATTGATGCAATTGCAGCCTGGAAGAGCTGGGCCGGTCAGATCAATTCCGCAATAGAGGGCGAGGACCCGCGCCTGATCACCCCATTCCTGCTTCGGCTGGAACCCAGGGTTCAAGCCTCTCAGGGAAGCGGTAGGGAAGCGCAGATGCGCAAGAGTTCGGCGAAGGATCCCAGGGACATTACTGCCAGGGGGGTATTACAGAGCAAAGAAAAGGAGATGGAGACCCTGCGCTCGCGGCTCGAATTAAGAGAGCGGGAGGTTCGCAGGCTCAGGCACCAGCTTGAATCCGTGGAAGAAATACACAGAAAATATCAGGAAAAAAAGCAGGAGGCCAACCCGTGACCTCCTGTCATGGAGTATGAATTGCCCACAAAACCTGCGATTCTGGTGGTCGATGACGACCTGAACATTCTGGCCGTACTGGAAGCAAGACTATCCTCGACCGATTACCAGGTCTTCACGGCTTCGGGAGGGGAGGAGGCGCTCGAGGTCCTTAAGGCCCGGCAGGTCGATCTGATGATTACCGATGTCAAGATGCCCGGGATGGGGGGGATGGATCTTTTTTCTGCCGCTCAACAGGTGCGCCCCGGGTTGCCGGTTATATTCCTGACCGCGTACGGCACTATTCCCGACGCTGTAAAGGCGCTCAAGGCCGGGGCCGTTGACTATCTTACCAAGCCCTTCAATGGTCGTGAACTGATCACGAAAGTTCAGGAAGTCATCAAGAAGAGTTCACCCCGGCCGACACTGGACACGCTTCCCCCTATCAGCCAATCGCTCTGGGGCGGGAAGAGTCCGGCAATGCGGGAACTCTATGAGCTGATAGACCGCATTGCCAGAAGCGACGTCAACGTGCTGCTGCTGGGCGAGAGCGGAGTGGGCAAGGAGCGTGTCGCGCGCTTGCTGCACCAGCGCGGGCCGCGCCGCGAGCAGCCGTTTGTCGTGGTTGACTGCGGTTCCACACCCGGCGGATTGCTGGAGAGTGAGCTTTTTGGACACATCCGCGGCTCATTTACCCATGCCGTCAAGGACAAAAAAGGCCTCATCGAAGCGGCGGATAAAGGTTCGCTCTTTCTCGATGAAATTGGAAACATTTCTCAGGACATGCAGATGAGGCTCCTGCGATTTCTCGAAGACCGCAAGATCCGTCGAATAGGGGACATAAAGGAGATTCCGGTAAATTGCCGAGTTATTTCCGCCACGAATTCCAACCTTCCCGATGAAGTATCCAAGGGCGTCTTTCGGGAGGATCTCTACTACCGGCTGCGTGTCGTCACCTTGAAGATTCCGCCTCTGCGTGAAAGACGCGAGGATATTCCCGTCCTGGCGCAGCAGTTTGTCGAAAACTTCTGCAAAAGTGAGAACCTTCCCTTGGCGAAATTACCGCCGGAGACGGTCAAATGGCTTTGCGACTACCCGTGGCCCGGAAATGTCAGGGAGCTGAAAAACGCAATCGAGGCAGGTGTGGTGTTGTGTCGTGACGGGATCCTGCGCCAGAGTGATCTGAGCCTTTCCGACCTGCCCGAACCGGGCCGAAAGACAGCGGCAGCGCCTTTGAGCGATACTTCTTCGCTCTCGCTTGAGGAGAGCGAACGCAACGCCATCCTGCGCGCACTTCAGCAGGCAGGCTTTGTGCAGAAAGACGCCGCACAACTGCTGGGCATCAGTCGGCGGGCAATCCACTACAAAATCAAAAAGTACGGAATCGATTGCGCCGGGAAGCGCTCGGGAGGCGGAGAGGAAACGGACTGATCGCCTGCGCTGTGTAATCCGGCACAAAGATGTTGAAACAGAAACAGCCTTGTGCTAGGAGATTTTTGAGCAATACTGATCTGTTTACCAGGGACCACCGGACTAATTGAGGAGATGTATATGGACTGGGCGTGGCGTTTTGGAATGATAGTTCTGTCAGGGGTTCCGGCAATCATCGGAGGGGGCATTACTTACGGGTTGACGGAGAGTTATTCGGCGGTGATCGGCTGGGAAGTACTTCTGTTCATCCTGCTCATAGCCGCACTCATCAAGGGCGGGAAAAGCAGTCCGGCTCACCATGCGGAGCCTTCGCACTAATGGAATGCAAAAGCGAACAGAATAAACAAAGGTGTACCTGCAGCTACAGCGGTTGTACCAGAACGGGCATCTGCTGTGAATGCATTCAGTACCATCTCAAGAGCAGGCAATTGCCGGGATGCTGTTTTTCTGCTGAAGCAGAGAAGACCTATGATCGCTCCTTTGAGCATTTCGCCCGCCTGGTCGGGACCGGAAAGATCTGATCTGCACGGTAATATTTGCCTGCCGGGATGGAGTTTATAGATGAATGAATCGGCACGGTAATCCAATGGATGGCCGTGCCGTTGTTTGTTTTCTGATACGGTAGGGTTCAATGCTTTTTCGGTCTATCAGGCTGTCAGACCGCGATCCCATCCTCTTTCGACCATGATGACTCTTCGCTGCAGGGAGTGCAGTACCCTGCTTCGTTCAAGCATTCATCACAGTGCAGTGCGCCGCATAAGCCGCATGTCTTTGCGGCATATCCCTGCATTTCGGAAGGGAGAGCCCCACATTCCCTGCATTCGATCCACTGACCTTCCATGGAACACTCCTATCATGTAGAAAGATGCTCTCTTGTTATCCCTCACCTATTTCGCTGCCATGCACGACTCCAACTGAACTATTCCCGGCCCGATGCCCTCCGCAACTGCCTCACGGATGCTGGAAAGAATACTGATCCTTCCGTGGCGAGACATTCCCAGCCTCCATACCACCAGGGACTCCAGCATCAGTCTGGCGTCATTGACGTAACCCATGGCCGGTATGAGCAGACCTTCCAGGTAAATATCATCCTGTCATTTAATAGAACTCCCTGAATCAGGGCCCTTCAAGAATGGTAAGGATTAGAGTGAAAATTGGATAGTCTCCATCGGGGTTGTTGCGCGGAGAACTACAAGGGACTATGCTACGGGCTCGGAAAACACCCCGGGCGCCGTCGGCTGCCGGGGCGGACCTTTACAGGAAATGGATTCTACAAAACTCCGCATAATTGTTATCATTGCGGTAGGTCCTGCATGCTCTAATGGTCAAGGAACACGGTCGGATTGGCGCACATGATCTGGGAATTGAAACAGCGGCAGCAAGCATGGCTTGCGGGTGAGAAGGGAACCCGGATAAAGAACTGGGGCGTGAAGGTTCGTATTGCACTTGCATTTCCGAACCGGTATGCCGTTGGGATGTCCAACCTGGGTTTTCAGTTTGTCTATGATGCGCTGAACAGGTTTGACAGCATCGTATGCGAACGGGTGTTCTATCCGGAACCCGAGGATCTCGCCATAATTCGGAAATATCCCGGAAACCTGCTTACCGTCGAATCGCAAAAGCCCCTGAACGATTTCCACCTGGTTGCTTTTTCCATCCCTTATGAAAACGATTATACAAACGCCATCGAGATGCTTGCTCTTGCCGGTATTCCCCCCCGGACGGAGGATCGCAACGCCGGGAGCCCGTTTGTCGCCGGAGGCGGCGTGGCGCTTTTCCTTAACCCTGAGCCCATGGCGCCTTTCCTCGATTTTATTTTCGCGGGAGAGGCCGAAGCGCTCCTGCCTGAGTATGTCGAATTTCTGACGGAGTTCGAACGATCCCGGGCTCCACGATCTGAACTCCTGATGGAGCTTGGAAGGAATGTCAGCGGGATCTACGTACCCTCTCTATACGTGCCTTCTTTCAATTCCGAAGGGACGCTGGATGCAGTGCTTCCTGCAGCGGGAAGCGGACTTCCGGAAAAAGTCTCTTACAGACGCGCCGATCTGGCCCGGAGCGCTCCCTGCAAAACGGCTGTGCTCACCCCCAATACGGAATTCAGCAATGTGCTTCTGCTGGAAATCGGCCGGGGGTGCGGCAGAGGGTGCAGATTCTGCGCGGCGGGGTTTGTATATCGTCCGGTAAGATACCATGGCGCTGAGTCGCTTTTGAACGCGGCTGGTGAAGTGCTGACCGATACCAGCAGGGTGGGGCTCGTGAGCGCCGCGGTTTCCGATCATCCTGAAATCAATTATCTGTGCGATTCGCTTCTGCAGCAGGGAGGCTCGCTTTCCTTTTCGTCCCTGCGGGCCGATTCGCTCACCCCCGAGATTCTCTCATCGCTGGAGAGCAGCCGGCATCAGGCCGTTGCGATAGCCCCGGAAGCCGGGTCGGAGAGGCTCAGGCGTGTCATCAACAAGAATCTCACGGAGGAAGAAATATTCAGAGCGGCGGAACTCCTCGCTCTTAAGGGGATACTCAATATAAAGCTCTATTTTATGATAGGGCTGCCGACTGAGCGCCCCGACGATCTGCAGGCGATTGTGGATTTGACCAAAGGCATTCGGCATCACGTGGTGAGCGCAACGCGCGGCAAGACTCGCCTGGCGACGATCACGCTCAGTGTGAGTTCTTTTGTCCCAAAGCCTTTCACGCCTTTTCAGTGGTCCCCCTTTGCCGGTGTTCGTGAACTCAAAGAGAAGGCGAAATGGATCCAAAAATCACTGCAAAGGGTCTCAAATGTGAGAGTACATTTCGACATGCCTAAATGGGCCTACGTTCAGGCCCTCTTGTCGAGAGGAGACCGCAGGGTATCGATGTTTCTCAGTAAGGTCGCGCTCGAAGGAATTTCCTGGAACCAGGCCATGCGCAACGCTCCTCACAATCCCGACTTCTGGGTGGTTCGCCAGAGGCAAAAAGAGGAGGTGTTTCCCTGGGAGGTGATCGATCATGGAATTGAGCGCGGATACCTGTGGGAAGAATACATGCGCGCGCTTCAGGAAAAGAACAGCCCCGAATGCATGCCGGATAGCAACTGCAGGAGGTGCGGGGTGTGCGGTCCCTGAAATCGCCGGTCCCAACTACGGATTTATAAGATCATTATGACCCATGAGACTCATAACTGCGATTGCGAGCAACTGATCATGTCCGAAACGCCTGCCGTCTCAGCCGGCACACTCACCAAAATCTATCCCATGGGAACCGGTGAGGTCGTCGGCGTGCGCGATATCGACCTGTGTGTCCGGCAGGGGGATATGGTGGTTATCAAGGGAGAAAGCGGGTCAGGGAAGAGCACGCTGATATCTCTTCTGGCCGGTTTGGACCGACCTACCGCCGGCCGGTTGAGGGTCGCAGGCCTTGAGCTGGAGCAGGCATCGAATGCTGCGCTGACGGAATTCCGCAGAAAGTCCGTCGGAATAGTTTTTCAGTCTTTCAATCTATTGCCCACGCTCACTCTGATGGAAAACGTGTGCCTTCCCGGTTTGCTTGCAGGAGGGATGCGGGCGCAGGTCCTGGGGCGCGCGCGCGATCTGCTGAAATGGCTGGGAGTGGATAAGCGCTTCGACCATTACCCCTCCCAGGTTTCCGGGGGTGAGATGCAGCGCACCGCTATCGCGCGTGCGCTCATCAATGAACCTTCCATCATCCTGGCCGACGAGCCCACCGGTAACCTCGACAGCAGGAACGGAGAAACCGTGATCGAACTCCTGGCTAAACTCAACAGCCAGTTCGGGCGAACCGTTATCATCGCCACACACAGCCTGCTTGCCGATCCCTATGCGACTGCGATGATACTCCTGCGAGACGGACAGGTGGTGGAGCGCTCCGGATCATGAGCACTTTCTTTCGACTCTGGACCTGGTTCAGTCTGCGCCAGTTCCGATGCCATACATGGCGCACTTTTGCCGTGCTGATCGGGATAGGGCTTGGAGCGGCCGTCTTCACCAGTGTGCGGCTGGCCACCAATGCGTCCATCGAGTCATTTGCAGGAGGTGTCGAAGCGATTTCCGGAAAAGCAGACCGCACGGTCGTCCGACCGGGCGGCAGGGTGCCCGAGCAGATAATATCCTCGCTGTTAAAAACTCCTCAGATCAAGGCCGCCTCGCCATTCATCACCACCTATGTACGGGTGGAAGGGGACGATGAGCCGCTCCTCCTGATAGGTATCGACCCCATTCTCGACCGCTCCTTCCGAAATTGGAAATCCACTCAAAATGAGGCAGGAGCAGATCCGCCAAAATGGAGGGACCTGATCGGATCTCCTTACACCCTGCTTGCGGGAAGGCGGTTCCTGGAAAAACGTGGGCTGAAGGCCGGTGATACGGTTCGTCTCCAGAGCACGACGGGGATCCAGGCATTTCGCATTCTTGGAGGACTCGACCCGGATGGACTCGGTATGCTCGAAGGCGGCAATATGGCGATTGCGGACATTTCCTCTTTTCAGGAATTCACGGGAGTCTTCGGCCAGGTCGAACGTATAGATTTGCTCTTTCACCCACCCGTGAGCGCTGAGAAGATAGAGGCGGTTCAATCGCATCTCCCCGGCGGAGTCTTTCTGGTACAGCCATCGGAGTCCAAAGAGACCGGGCAGGCAATGATTCGTTCTTACCAGTTGAATCTCTCGGTGCTCAGCTTTGTTTCCCTTTTTGTGGGTATGTTCCTGGTCTACAGCCTGATCTCTCTGCATGCGACCTCCCGCCGGAAAGAAATCGCCATTTTGCGCTCCCTCGGCGCCTCTTCGCGAATGGTCTTTTCCCTGTTTCTCGCAGAGGGGGCGTTCTTTGGTCTGGCAGGATGGGGGCTCTCCATACCGGTCGGGCTTTTTTTGACCGGTAAACTGCTCGGATACGTCAGTTCGACCATATCCTATCTGTTTGTACGAATACATGTAGAAGGTATACATCTCAGTGCATGGGAAATCTTCCTCTCCTTTGCAGTCACCCTGATTGTGGCCCTTCTCGCCGCATGCCAGCCTGCCTATGAAGCCGCAAGAGTGCGGGAGCGGGAGGCAATGCTCATGAGAAAGGCGCCTGAGTCGGAGGAGGGTAGGCTCATCGGATTGCTGGCTGTTTTCGGCCTGGGTCTTGCCTCCCTTGTGTGGCCTCTTTCCAGAATGCCTTCTTTTTCCGGAATTCCCATCCCCGGCTATATGGCGACGTTTTTTCTTTTCCTGGGATTTGCTCTCTTTTCGCCCTTCTTTCTTAGAGCGGCAGGGACTCACCTGCCTTTGGCGGTGAGAAGCCTGGGCATGGGTGAGCCAGCCTACCTCGGCACGCGCTATCTCAGAAGCGGCGGCGCCAGGGTGGCCATTTCCGCGGGTGCGCTCATTACGGCCATTGGTCTATTTGCCGCCCTGGTAATCATGGTGCACAGCTTCAGGGATACGGTCTCCGCCTGGGTCAACCGGAGTATTAACGGCGATTTATACGTCCGGGCGAAGATGTCTGATCTGAATCGTTACCGCGATCCTCTCCCGCGCGAAATTGCCGCCGAACTGGAGGGCATGCGCGATGCGCTCGATCTTGTGCCCTACCGCAGAATTTTCTTGAACCATGGCGATGTTCCCTACCTGCTGGAGCCGATCGATACGGTGAGTTTTGCCCGGCATTCAGGATTCCTGTTCATGGCGGGAGGCGGTGAGCAAACGATGCAGGCGCTGCACAAAGGGGAGGGAGTGATCGTCTCGGAGGTCTTTTCGAACCAGACCGGCCTGGCTGTCGGTGAGCGTTTCCATGCAACGGTACAGGGAGTCGACCTGGACCTCCCGATCATGGGTGTGTTTCGCGACTACAGAACCAGTGGAGGGGTGGTGCACTGCTCTCTCGCGATGTTTCAGAGTGTGACGGGAGACTGCGACTGGACCGGCGCGAGCATCTTCCTGAAAAGCAGGGGGAGTGACTCTGAAGAGAAACTGATCAATCTGAAAAACACGATACTATTGAACGCCGCCGACCGGGGTTACAGCCTGGAAGCTATGGTTGGCTCCACTCTGCGCGGAAACATTCTCAAGATATTTGATGAGACTTTCGCCATAACCACGGTTCTGCTTCTCATCTCATTGATCATTGCAACTCTGGGCGTGGCTACTACTCTGACTATCCTCGTTCTCGAAAGGGCCGGACAGTTCCAGACCATGATCGCAACGGGCGCGAGTTCCCGGCAGATACGAGCAGTCATAAGCTGGGAAGCCGTCATGATGGTGGTTCTTGCTGAGATTCTTGGCCTGCTGTGCGGCTTTATTCTATCGGTTTTGCTGATTTTCGTGATAAACAAACAATCTTTCGGCTGGACCTTCATCTTCTCGATCGACTGGTTTACAATTGCCGCCTCTCTGCCGCTGGTTTGCGCTGCCGCATTGATAGCGGCAATTCCGGCGGCGCAGTTGGTTCTGCGTCAGCCGGCAGGTCTTGCGCTGCGCTGAAGAAAAAATGTGAAGACTCAGGATTGGATAGAATGAAATCCACTGCGGGCAAATATTTGTTCCTTCTCACGAGGTTGGCGCTGGGAGGTGTTTTTATAGCTGCCTCTATGGACAAGATTATCCACCCGGGCCAATTTGCGAAAATCATCCACAATTACCAGATTCTGCCGGATTACCTGGTGAACATGGCGGCAATCGTTCTTCCCTGGCTCGAGGCGCTCCTGGGACTGTTCATTATCGCTGGGGTCTGGCTTCCCGGAGCTGTCGTTCTTGCGGACTTTCTTCTGGTTGCCTTTTTTTCCGCGCTTATTTTCAATATCGCCCGAGGCATCGACGTGCACTGTGGTTGTTTCAGCACGGAGGTAACCGGTGCTCCCCATACCTCATGGTATGTTGTCCGCGATTCACTGTTTCTGCTGCTGGGGCTTGCCGTGCTGGTACAGGTCTTTGGCGGAGGGAAGAAGGTCAGGTTGGGCTCAGAGTAGAAGCCCTTGCAGGTTGCCTGTCAATGAGGGTGCTTAAGGCCAGGTGAGCGGCAGTTTGAGAATGAAGGCCGTGAATTCGCCGGGCTCGCTCAAACAGTCGATACTTCCCCGGTGAGCATCGATGATGGTCTTGCATATAGACAGCCCCAGGCCCGTGCCGTTTTTCCCCTTGGTCGTATAAAAGGGATTGAACACCTGCTCCCGGACATTGTCTCGTACAACTATTTTCAGGAACTCTCCTTCCACAGCGCCTTCAATTCGGATGACTCCCGGCTCTGAAACGGCATCCAGGCTGTTTTTCACCAGATTGGTCAGCACCTGGTGCATGAGCCCCACGTCCATATTCACCAGGGGCAGATTGTGATCCCATTCGACTTCGAAGCGAACTCCCCTCAGTTCGGCTTCAGGGCAAACTGGAGGAAGTTTCTGATGAACGCTCTGACACGTTCTGATTCCATTTCCAGGAGTTGCACGGATTCTCCGACCAGGAAAACACTATCCGGCCAGCTCCCTCCGATGATCGGAAAATGCCACGGGAGCTTCAGAAAAAATAGAATAAATCTATGCAAAAGATCAGGATAATACTCATGATCGTGTTTTTTCGGGAAGGGAATTCAGGAAGTAGAAGGCCATCCTTCGACGGGCCGGGAAGGCCCAAATCGTGGATGGCCTCTTGAAGACAAGCCTTCGTGCGTTTTGCGGCCTTATCTTATATAGAAACCGAAAAACGGAAAGGGGAATGAAAAGGATACCGCAGGCGGATAATAGTAGGGCCGGTAATACGGCCTGTAGTACGGCCGGTAATAAGACCGGTAATACGGCCTGTGGTAATGCCTGTAATATCCGCCATGCCCGTAATAGCCGTGGCCGTAGTAGCCGCCAGCAAAGCTGGGCGCTGCTACCAGCAATGTGGAAAAAACGGCGACCGCTGCAAGCAGCCCTTTTATGCTTTTTGCCAATCTCATCGAACTACCTCCCTCGTCATTAGTGCTGAACCGTGTGAACAATCCTTCCAATGCTCACTTATGTATAGTGACGAAAGAAGGGAGGAAATTGTCCACAACAGTGCAAAATTTTCTCAATTTCATAATACCTTAATTAGAAGATAATAACTGGTAGCGACACGAAGCGAGTCTTGGTAAACTTAAATGCGCGATAGAGACGCATTAGCATTGCGCAATCGTTATTCCACCCTTAGATTGTGCCGAAGCCATTCGTCAATGGTAGAGACAGCCGACCGGATCGGCGGAGCTGATCAGAACTCTTAGCCGCCGTATAAGCGAAGGCGACACAGGAGGAATTCGCAAATGAATGCAAGAAGAACTTTATCCATATTTGTATTTCTTGCCGCTTCGGCCTGGTTCAGCACACAGGCGTTTGGAGCAATAGAGCATCAGAATGCAGGCCTCGACACGAAAGAAAAGTACGAGCAACTCGCAAAAGGTGGTAATGGCGGTGGAGGCCATGGCAGGGGGCGCGGCAGAGGGGGAGATGACTTCAGGCAGCGCGATTTTCTTCGCTCAGACGATGACTTTCATTTCGATGATGGGGGACACCGGCATCGGAACAGAGGACGGGATGGCGGCTTCGACGACTTCGGTTTTGATGACAACGGCGGGAGACGAGAACGCAGGTAGGCTTGCTCAACCGCTTTGCATCGCAACGGCGGCCGAGACGGGTCGCCGTTTGCTTAGTACAGCCCCGCACAAAAAAGTAACCGGACGGCTATTCCCACGTCCCGTCTCTTCTCTTCCTCAAATCTATATACTCTATTCTGCCTCGCTCGCTGATGAACGAATTCAGAAGCCAGCTTACCAGGCTTATTATTATGGAACCGAAGACGGCTGACCAGAAGCCGTACACATCGAAGCCGGGCACGAGCGCGGAAGCCATCTTGAGCAGCAGGGCGTTGATCACCAGGGTGAACAGGCCCAGTGTGAAGATATTGATTGGCAGGGTGATGACAATGAGCAGCGGGCGGATAAAAGCGTTCAGGATGCCCAGTACCGCCGCGGCGAAGAACGCGGAGAAAATACCGGAGACGCTTATGCCCCCTACGAGATAAGGTGTCAGCATAATTGCCACAGTGAGCAAAAGCCATCTTAACAGTAACCCGTTCAATTCAGACCCTCCGTTCCCGGGATTTGCACAATAGGCAGACCTGAAATGTAATACTGCATCATCGACGATGAAATAGAAACAGAAATCGAACAGAGTTGAGGGCGTTGGCGCCGGAATCATTTGTGAAATGAATCGGAACAATGGTATTCATAGAAGACTCGTACTTTTCGAAACATCACCGCGGAAGGACAAAGGAGTCTACCGTGATAAGCGACGGCGCCTCTTCAGTATCCGAGTTTTCGGAGTTCATGCAGGCCCACCGGGATGAGAGTCATGTCATCGTACTCCAGGATTATCCGGACCCCGATGCTATCTCGTCAGCACTGGCGCATCAGATTATAAGCAGCACATTTGGCATCGATTGCGACATAGTCTACGGCGGCAAAATCAGCCATCCCCAAAACGTGGCCCTGGTGCGGCTGCTTGGAATCGAACTCCTCAAGTTCGATCCCTCGAATGATTGGAAGAAATATGCCGGCGCCGTGTTCATAGACAACCAGGGGACGACTGCCGAAGATGTCCTCAGGCACCTCGAAAAGATAGGGATTGCCGCACTTGCCGTAATCGATCATCACGAACACCAGCAGAGGCTCAAACCGGTATTCAAAGACATTCGGCGAAACTTTGGCGCAACCGCTACGATTTACGCCGATTACCTGGAGCATGGGATCATTGACTTCGACAAATCCCGAAGAGAACATGTACTGGTAGCAACGGCGCTCACTCATGGAATCCTGACCGATACGGGGGGGCTTATCAGGGCGTTTCGTGAGGACTTCCTGGCGGCGGCCTTTCTCAGCAATTGCAGAGATCCTGAACTATTGCAGCAAATCATGAGCCAGTCGCGTTCAAAGAGAACCATGGAAATCATCTGCCGCAGCCTGCAGAATCGGGTTATCGTCGAGAGCTTTTCGATCGCTGGAGTCGGGTACCTGAGAGCGGAGGACAGAGACGTTATTCCACAGACTGCCGAGTTCCTGGTGACCGAAGAAAACATACATACCGCGATCATCTATGGAATTGTCACCGGTACGGAGAAAGAAGTCATCATCGGATCGTTGAGGACAGATAAAATTACACTTGATCCTGATGAATTCATAAAGGAGGCATTCGGCAAGGATGCAACCGGCAGCCATTATGGCGGGGGAAAGATATCTGCCGGAGGATTCCAGGTTCCGATCGGCTTCCTGTCCGGCGGCGAAGGCGAGAAATACCGCGAGCACAAGTGGCAGGTTTTCGATGAGCAGGTAAAACAAAAGCTGTTTGCCAAAATAGGCGTAAAGAAGGATAGGGGCAGCCTGGACCAGATAGAATAGAAACCCCCGGATAATCACCTGATTTGGAGAGGAATTGCACTTGAAAAAACGTATCCTGATCTGCATTCAACTTGTTGCCTGTTTGCTGCTGGCCTTGTCTTCATTTAATGTTTTCGGCTCTCTCGACGAGCCGATTCCCACGGGTTCACAGCTTGCTCGGTTTACCCTCCCCGCGCCTGATTCGAAGCAGATATCGAACTATCTCGGTCTCAAAAAGGCGGGCCCGTACACCGTCCCCCAGATTGAGGCCAAGCTGGTTCTCATCGAGGTCCTGAGCGCCCTGTGTCCGCATTGTCACACGAATGCACCCATAGTAAACAAGCTGTACCAGGTGATCCAGAAAGATGCCGCCCTGGCAAGAGATGTGAAAATCATAGGGATATGCTCCGGAAACGATAAAAAGCAGATAGATGCTTTCAGAAAGAACTTCAAGGTGCCCTTTCCGCTTATCCCGGACGAGGATGTCGCCATTGCCCAGGCGGTGGGAGTCAGGGAGACCCCGACCATCATCCTGGTGTCCCATACCGGCAAGGTGCTTATGAGCCACACTGGAGTGATTCAGGATTTCGACCGGTTGCTCAGGGACATCAGGGAAAAGCACAAAAAGCTGTAGCGCCGCACTGCGGTACTTCGATCTCGGGCAATGGGAGTTTACCCTCATTCTTTATTGCCTGCAGCCCGCCCGGACGGTTCCGAATTTGTGCCCGGGTGGGCAGAATCGATCCCCTTCATTATTTCAGCTTATCGCAAGAAACCTCTGGCAATAGATCACATCGAAGACCTTGCCTTTCTTGACTCCCGCGGCCTTGAAACGGCCGCACTCAGTAAAGCCCTGCCTGAGGTGAAATCGAATGCTGCCCGGATTGAGGGAGGATATGCCGGCCAGAATGGAGGCTAATCCCTGTTCCTTTCCCCTGGCAAGCAGATGTTCGAGAATTGCGTAACAAAAAAAGTTGACAATTGAAAAACATTCACCTAATATTCACCTACCCTGAAGAACGACCTGCACCAGATCGTTTGAGCATGGAAGGGAGAAGGGATTTTGTACGGGTTTCCAGGCGCAATGCGAAAGAATTATCCGGGGGCTGAGAATGGGCATCGATCTTTACACTTTGAAAAAAAGGGCTGTGATGGTACTCACGCAAAGCGGCAAGAGGCAGAAGGTATATTTTCTCCAGATAACGGTAGAAAATGCTCTTGCCCGGGATTCACAGCCAATGGTGGACTCTGCCGTCAAGAATTCCTACAGGGAGTGGGAGGAATGCAACAAGCTTCCCGGATATGTGGTCCTTGTAGGGAGCGATGGACTTCCCCGTTCCGGCTCACCCATTTTCAAGTGGCCCTTTTTAAAGCGCTCGTATTGCTTTGATCATGAACTTCCCGGTCCTTTCGGCTATCTCGGTGATCGAGAGATATGGGGATACCGAATCCGCACGGTTCGGGAACAGGCCGGCCTCAATATTATGGAAACCGCGCGGCGCATAGATGAAGGATCGACGGAAGTCTACAAGGACTTCTGGCAGGGTGTGGTGTTTAAGTCGGGCGAAGAGTTTCTCCGCTTTCACGGCCGCTCTGCGCAGTCGAGAGAAGGCAATGGAAAATCCGGGAAAAGCGGCTATGATGTCATATCGCCGAGGGTTTCGAAGATCCTCGACCTGATCAGGATCATCAAGGAAAAGGGGCAGGGCGCTTCACAGGCGGATCTGCATTTCCTTGGATCTTTGAAGGAGAAGGCGATCCAACTCGGCCACACATGCTGACGAATTGTCAGGAGGACAAAATATGGGACTCACGCCGGCGCAGGAACGAGTATACCGGTTTGTTCGGGGCTACATCGATGAACACGGTTATGCTCCGTCCTATGAGGAGATCCGGACCAATCTCGGTTTTCAGTCGTTGAACGCCGTCTTCAAGCATCTCAAGCAGATAGAGGAGAGAGGCTATCTGCGGATACCGTGGAAAAATAAGAAGCGAGCGCTCGAACTGGTTCCTCTTCAATCCGGAAGTGGCGCCATCCCGTTTCTCGGCGCCGTTGCGGCGGGAACTCCCATCGAAGCAATCGAAGTGCCGGAGTCTATCGAGGTGCCGGAGAATTTTCTCGGGCAGGGAAACAATTTTGCCCTCCGCGTCAAGGGGGAGTCCATGATCGAAGATGGGATACGAGATGGAGATATCCTGATCATCACCAGGCAGCAGCATGCGGACAACGGGCAAACAGTGGTGGCCCTGGTGAATGGCGAATCAACGGTCAAGAAGTTTTACCATTACGGAGATGAGATAGAGCTTCGCCCCGCGAACGAGACCATGAAACCCATCCGTGTGGCTGCGAGCGAGGTGGAGATTGTGGGACTGGTTACGGGGCTTTTGAGAAACTACCGCCACAGAGCGCATTTTTAGCTGGGATCGATGAGTGATCTTCCCTCTATCGCTTCGGCTGTGCCGGCTGGAGAAAGCAAAGGGATTTGCCGCTCTGAGGATCGGCAACGACCTGAACAAATGCGTTCCCACAGACCAGCGGCACGTCAATGAGCTTAATGAACTCCTCATATTTTTCGCAGCCCTCAAGGAACCTTCCCAGGCTGTTGGGCGATGATTCAAAGAATGCAAAATTGAAATCCGAACTCGGATCATCGGGATAGAGTGGAAGATAGATGATATGGGACTCCACGAGATCCAGAAAGAAGTGAGTCCCAAACGAGACTTCAGGAAGGTGCCCCGCCTCCTCACGGGCTATCTCCACGAGGACGGAGGCGTTGTTGATATCCGCATAGCTGGTGTTGACCCCGAGCATGATGTTGGAACTGCCCCATCTTCCCGGACCCATCATGATAATGCGATCCCGAATGATCTCCGGATGCCGGTTGAGTTCGCCGATGAGCCGGCCGAGCTGCTTTTTTACGTCAATGGGCGCTTTTAGGGCGTATGATCTCGGGTCTATGTAGACCATAAATCGAATATCTCTTCTCGACCCTCCCGAAAGTGTACGGCTTGCCCTGAAAAGAATACGTTCCCCGGGAAGCGCTGTCGGCAGGGCGATCCCTTCGCTCGACCCCGGCAGCCGCATGGGACGGCACTGGACGAGGTTGAGCACCAGCTTGCCGGTTGAAGAATCCGGAAAGGCCGTGAATTCAGTGTCCACGGGATAGCCGTACGCCGCTTCCAACCTTGCGAGAAGTTCCTTCATGAGTTTGATGAAATCGGTGTGCGCAAGGAGATTGTTGAAGGTTACGATGGCCGCCTGCGGTTTTCTTAGCCAGAGACCCTCTGGATCGCTGATGAAGTCATCGTTCATAGTGGAAAAGATGAGTTCCTGGTTCGGATAATCCCATTCCTGGATGATCTCATCGAGAGGAAGGCTCCGGAAATCATTTCCCGCAAGATCCAACACATCCACCTCCCGTTGCGAATAAAAGGCGATTTTTGCCCCCATTTCCGGGCGGAGCAGAGGGTGACTCAGAGCAATCAAACGGGGGTAGTCGCCTCCTACCCTGTTGACCGCTCTCGTGCCGAGGCCGAAGACGAGCCTTATCATCCCCTGGGCCGGGTCCAGGCGGTCTGTCCAACGATAGAAGTTGCGGGAGAATGCTACCCCAGCCAGGGCAGGAAAGAAAAGGCTCTTGAAGCGTGAGCCGGACACGCGCTGTACCAGGATGGCCATCTGTTCGTCGGCTTCACCCAACCCGCGCTGCCTGCGGTAGGCGAGGGCATCGGGATTGACGGAGCTGGCATAGACGAGCTTAACGGCCCGCAGAAAAGCCTCGAGTCTCGCTTCGGGACTCCCCTGGTTTGCACAGAATTCACTGCGGTATTTTCCGGCGAAGGCATTCCCGAAGCCGTCTTCGAGCAGGCTGCTCGAGCGGACGATAATCGGGGCCTGGCCGAAGTGGTCCAGGAGATCCTTGAACTGTTCCATGATCTCATCCGGAAAAATGCCTTCGAGAAAACGCGCCTCCACCTGCTCGAACTCCGCCTGGGAACTTTGAGAATTTCTCGTCAGGCGCAGCCTGAGGCGGAACAGGTCGTTATTGATCAAAAAAGTAAAGAAGACATCCGAGCCGATATAGAATGAGTCGTGTCTTTCCAGGATGGTGGAGAAATCCACTCCCCTGGAGTCCTTCCGGAGAATGCGCCGGGCAAGGAGCATCCCGGCGGCTTTGCCGCCTATGCGGCCGGAACCGATCAGCCTGCTCCTGATTTCGAGAAGGTCCTGCAGCGTGAGGTATTCATCCGACAGGCGCTTGAATTCAGGACCGCCGCCTATGATCATCTGCGAGAGTTCCTGCTTGAGCGCCTGGATTTCCGGAGAATGTTCAAGCTCCTTCAGTTCCTCCTCTCCATACTGGAAGAGCTTGCGAAGCACGCTCTCCCAGGGCGCAATCGACTCCGGCTTGAATCTCAGGGGAGGTTTTCTCGCGGTGAGAGATACATCTGAGGCATCGCCGCTCTGGAAAAGTGGCGCGAGGTTTCCTTCCGAGAACAGATGGGGCAGGAACATCTCCGAAGAGTAGCGGTCAAAGACTTTGAGCGGGTGGATGTAGAGTTCTCCACGAACATGATAGAGGTCGATCAGAACCTGGGTGGTGTCGCGGATTCGAGCTACTGCGCTGTGGGAATGCTGCCGTCGTGTCAGCGCGAAATAGGCCACCGTATCCAGTTCATAGAGATAAGGGCAGGTAACCTGAAAGAAATTCGCCAGGAGTTCGTCCGTAGCCCATTCGGTTACCAGTGAGGAAAGATTGTCGAAGACGTAAAAGGTCCCGGGTCCTCTCTCCTCGATGATTTCGTTTACCTGGGCGCTGAACGAATCAAAGCCGTGCCCCGGGTCGACCTCTTCACATATGAGACCCGCTTCGCCATGCAGAATGCTCTCTCCGGGAGAGAAGCGAACGTAGACAACGGTGCGGCCGTTTCTGAGGGCTTTACTCACAAAAGGATGCACCACCCTGGCGTAATTATCGAGGTCGTCTACCTGCCAGACGACATTGTCGCCGATGCGCAATCCCTCAATAACCCTGTCAAGCGCCGGTATTCCGCTGCTGATTGTCCCTGACTGCACCTCTTGCTCCTCTCAATCATATTTAAAAGTACTCTCAGGAAGGATTGTCAGGATGCCAGCTTTTCGGCCAATAATCGAGTGGTTTTTGGGTATCATGAAAAGCGATTTGGACAACAGCCTGTGGAGGTTCCTCTCTCCTTCAATCCAAGGGTTTCGTCGGCTCATAGAAAAAGGTTGACAATGGGAAAAATCGTATGATAAATTGGATCAGATTTTGGATGAACTATATGATCCAAGTCTTCGGCCAGCGCAGAATCCATTTGCAGGGCCGGGTTTGCGGACTATTTCCGGGGAAGCTGAGGGAACATCCAGGATGCAAGATAGCGAAACAAACAAGAATATTGAGGCATATCAAGCCATTAAACAATTGATTATGAACCAGAGACTATCACCTGGACAAAAACTGATATACCGCGATTTGGAAGAGATACTGGGAATGAGCAAGACCCCAATCATAAACAGCCTCATGCGACTGGAACAGGAGGGATTTGTCATATCGAAGAAAAACCGGGGCTTTTTTATGAAGGAGGTCAGTGCAGGGGAGGCCGAGCAGATATTCGACCTGAGAGAACGTCTGGAGGTGATTTCAATTGAGTATGCGGTAAAGCATCGAAGCGAGGAAGATCTGGACATACTCAAAGAAAAGGTAATCCTCTATGAAAACCACCATTCGCCTGTCTATGACAGGAGAAGGTGGGAGCTTGATACCGCGATACACATGCACATCGCTACAATGAGCAAAAACGATTATTTCGTTTCGATGATTAAGAATTTCTATGACAGCATCTACTTCATTTTAAATGTCGTTCACTTAACGCCTTATGTCGAAACATTCCTGAAAGAGCACAGGCTTCTGTATTCATATATAAGTGAAAGAAACATAGAGAAGGCTACCGAATTAATCCGATCACATATAAAAGCGGCTGGGGAACTGCTTACTGCTGCGTTGCGATAAGAACGGTACTGTCTGCGCTTTAAGATCTACCTGCCCCTTTAGAGAAGGGGGGAGGGCGAAGCCATTGGTATTCTCTCTTTAGAAAAAGGCGGTGACCGGGGCGAACTCTATGCTGCTCCCCCTTTGTTTTGGCATAAGGGGGATTCTCAGGGCCAATCTGTTGGTGTTCTCCCTTTTCTGAAGGAGATCTTCACGTGTCGAAGCTGATGGTATTCCCCCCTTTTCTAAGGGCTGCCGGGATGTTGTCATAGCGAGCTATGTTTAAGACGGGTAAATGTCAGTGAATGACGGGCGGATTTTCTAACAATCGTAGAAAAAGGGGACTGTCATGAGCGGTAGTGCAGGGAGAGGTTTGGGTAGCAGCATTGAAATAATGAGTCGGGTTGTCAGCCGTCGGGATTTCATCATCACATCCGCTGCCGCAGGTATTCTGACCCTTGTGCCCAGGTATGCCGGCGCGCAGGGGGCTGAACCTTACAGGATCGGCGTCTTGCTGCCTACAACCGGCAGCGGGGCAAATTACTCGGAACGTCCGATCAAGATACTGCCTCTCATTGCCGCCCAGATCAACAGCAAAGGCGGGTTTCTGGGCAAGCACCCGATCGAGCTGCATTTTCGTGACACACAGACGAAGCCGGACGTAGGATCGAGGGAAGCCAGGTCGCTTATCCTGAACGAAAAGGTGAAAACGATCATCGGATCGTGGAGCAGCGCGGTTGCCATGGCTGTCCAGGAGATCATACATGAACACAAAGTCCTGCACCTGACCGCCACCAGCAATAGCTCAAAGATAGTCAACGAGAATTTCACGCCTTACACCTTCATGTTCGGCCCGACCACCAGGATGCAATCCGGCGCCACCGTGGTGGCGGTAACGAAGATGATCAAGGAGAAGGGCTGGAAGAAATACGCTACGATCGGGCTGGACTACGAGTGGGGGCGTGACGCGCAAAGAGTTTTCGTCAAAAACCTGAAGGCGGCCTCACCTGAAACCCAGTTGATGAAGGAACTCTGGGCGAAACTCGGGGAAACCGATTTCACCTCGTACATCACTGCGGTCATGTCGTTGAAGCCTGATTTTCTGTTCGGCGCCATCGCGGGCAAGGATAATGAGACTTTCCTCCAGCAGGCAAAAGCCGCCGGCCTTTTCAAATTTGTGACTTATCCCGGAGTATTCCTGCCCGTAACCGAATTGATGCAGCAGCGTCAGACTCTGCCGCGGGGCATCATCGGCCTTAATCGTTGTCCGTTTTTCGCGCACATGGACAACCCCATGATGCAGAATTATGTAAAAATCTACCGGGAAAAGTTCGGCAAGGATGACTACCCGGACGATTTTGCCTGCATGTACGCCGATTCGCTCAATGCCCTGGACCAGGCTGTCACGAAAGCCGGGACGGTCGAAACCGAGGCGGTGAGAAAAGCCCTGACGGGCGCGACCATCGATACCTGCCGCGGCAAGCTTCCCATCCGCGACTGCAACAATCAGCTCGATTGCCCGTCGTACATAGGCGAGGTTGTGGACACTCCCGAATACCCGTTCCCCATATTCAATCCCAAGACCATGATCCTGGTGAAAGGCCATGAGGTCTGGGCGCCGACCTGTGAAGAGGTGCGAAAGCTCCAGAAAAAGAGAAGTTAGTTCGGTGCGCCGTTGGGGTTTCATTCGAGAAGTGGCTGAAGTCTGAAATTTGTTAAAAATCTCCCTGTTATTCCCGCTCTCGGAAGGGAGTAACGGGGGAAGTGGAACCGGTCCCGTTTTGGTCCCAAGAACCAGGATTCAGCAATGCCGACTGACATAGGTTCTTTCCTGATACAGCTCTTCAGCGGTATTTCCCGGTCCATGATGCTCTTTCTTGTCGCATCCGGGTTGTCGCTGATATTCGGGGTAATGAACATTCTCAATTTCGCTCACGCCACCTTGTGGCTGCTTGGCGGCTACATCACCTTCACCCTCTACCAGGTGCTCTGCAACGCGATTGGACAATACGGACTCCTGCTGTTGCCCGCTATTATCCTTGCGACCCTTTTTATGTTCGGTGTCGGATGGGTGATAGAAAGAGTACTTATCCGACGGATGTATGCCCGGGAACTCCCTGAGCAGTTGCTGCTCACGTTTGCCCTGATTTTGATAATCAGCGACCTGATAAAACTGATATGGGGTGTTCAAAACCGGCGCATTTTTCTGCCCATCGAACCGGTGGAAGCTCTGGGCGCCTATGTAAATCCATACCTGTTCGTCGTTATTGGATGCGGGTTCGGGGTTGCCGCGGGGCTATGGTTCTTCCTGCACCGCACCCGGTACGGGAAGATCGTCCGGGCGGCAGTACACAGCCGGGAGATGGTCAGCGCGCTCGGGATTCGGATACCGGTTATCTACGCGGGTGTTTTTGCCCTGGGGGTTGCGATAGCCGCATTTTCCGCGGGCGTATTCCTGCCGATTGTGCCGATTGGGCTCGGACTCGATATGGACCTTATCGTCCAGTGTTTCGCAGTTGTGGTGATAGGGGGATTCGGGAGCATTCTCGGCACCTTCGTGGCATCGCTGATCGTAGGAATAATCTATTCGTTTTCGGTGTTGATCTGGCCGGGCGGTGCGCTGGCGATCATTTTCCTTATCCTGGTGGCTGTGCTCATCATTCGGCCGTGGGGACTTTTTGGTACGGAAATGAGGTACTAATGCCGACTACAACCGTAAAGGTCGCATCGACCGAGAATACTGGAAAAGGCAAATGGTCCGGTCTCTTTTCAGGTCGAACCGGTTTGTCCGCAATGGTGCTGGCGGTGCTTGCTCCGGTGGCCCTCTTTGCGCCTCTTATCGCCGGTGAGTTTTCCACGGTCGTGGGAGTGGAGATTCTCATACTGGGGCTTTTCGCGATAAGCTTTAACCTGATCTATGGCTACATGGGCCAGATTTCTTTTGGCCAGGCGGCATTTTTCGGGCTCGGGGCCTACGCTGCCGCGCTGACCTGCCGGGCATGTCAGGCGACGAGCGGGGAGATCAGTTACCTGCAGTTCTTCCTCGCGCTCTTTCTGGCCATTCCGGTGTCCGCCCTTGGAGCGCTTGTCGTCGGTTTTTTTCTCGTTCGCCTCACCGGAATATACTTTGCCATCCTGAGCCTGGCCTTCGGGGAGTTGCTGTTCTACATCGTCTTTTCCTGGTACGGTTTTACAGGCGGGGATGACGGCATCCAGGGGATTCTCTCGCCTCCTTTCTTCCGGGATTCGCTCAATTACTACTATTTCACACTCTGTGTGGTGGCCGTGTCCATGTTCGTCATCTGGAGAATAACCCGGTCGCCCTTCGGGTACACGCTGCGCATGCTTCGCGACAACCAGCGACGAGCCGCATTCGTGGGCATCAACGTGCGCAGGGCGATGCTCCTCAACTTTGTAATCGCGGGTACCTTCGCCGGGATTGCGGGCTCTCTTTGGGCGCCTTTTCAACGCAGCGTTTCACCGGTCCTGCTCGGATGGATGCAGTCAGGGGGGCCTGTTTTCATGACCCTGATTGGGGGCGCGGACTTTTTTGCCGGACCGCTGGTGGGCTCACTGATCTATACGGCCCTCAATGCTTACGTGACACGGTACACGGTCTATTGGCCTCTGACCATAGGCTCCATCATTCTCGTGATCGTTTTGTTTTTCCCGGGCGGTATTCTTTCGATCATTGAGGGCCGACTATCGGGGACTCGCCGGAAAAAAGCGGACCCCATCGGGTCGGGAGCGCCGGAGTCGATAAGCGACAGGACTGCAAGATGAGGAAAAAAATCCTGGAGGTTACCGGACTGAACAAGAGTTTTGGAGGTCTCCACGCTACCTGTGATGTTGATTTTGTCTTGTGGGAAGGGGACCTGGATGCCATTATCGGCCCCAACGGCGCGGGCAAGAGCACTTTTTTCAACCTGCTGACGGGCTATTACCGTGCGGATTCCGGTAAAGTCCTCTTCGATGGTGAGGACGTCACCGACCGGCTGCCCCACGAGATTGCCCGGATGGGCATTTCCCGCGCCTTCCAGGTAAGCAATATCTTCTCGAAAATGACCATCTTCGATAATGTGCGCTCCGCGGTGCAGGCTCAAATGGGCATGGCCTTCAACCTGTTTCGGTCCGCGGACGGAATCGGAGACGAGCAGACCGAAGAAATCCTGGAACTGTGCGGTTTGATCCGGAAAAGGGCCGCAATTGCCGGGGCGCTGTCCCAGGGAGACAAGAAGAAGCTCGAGCTTGCCATCGCGCTTGCCGGGAAGCCGCGGCTTCTATTGCTGGATGAGCCGACCGCGGGCATGTCGCTGGAAGAGACCCAGGAGACCATGGCGCTTGTCGACAATTTAAACCGTGACAGGAACATCACTATACTTTTTACGGAACACGATCTTTCGGTAGTCTTCAACCACGCCCGTAACGTCACTCTGCTGCATCGCGGCCACATCATAATACAGGGTGCGCCGGACCAGGTGAGGATGAACGAAACCGCTCAAAAAATCTACTTTGGCGAGCAATACTGATGGGAAATCTAAAACTGGACAAAGTCCATACCTTTTTTGGAACTAGCCATATCCTCTTTGGGGTCAGCCTGGAGGTGAAACGGGGCGAGTGCGTCTGCCTGCTCGGCCGAAACGGAGTCGGGAAGACTACAACCCTGAAAACCATCATGGGACTTGCCCGCCCCCGGGAGGGGGAAATAACCTTTAACGGGAAGAGCCTCGTTGGCCTGCCTCCGTACGACATCGCGAGAATGGGGGTAGGATATGTCCCGGAGGAGCGGATAGTTTTTCCGGACCTGACAGTGCGGGAGAATCTCGAGGTTGCGGTCAAACCGTCTCTGACGGAGGAGACCCCTCCCTGGGGCATTCAGGGAGTTTTCGAGCTTTTCCCCTCTCTCAAACCGCTGGAAAACCGGCCCGCCGGTTACTTGAGCGGCGGAGAACAACAGATGCTCACCATTGGCCGCACCCTGATGGGTAATCCCCAGATGATGCTCCTCGACGAACCGGTGGAGGGGCTCGCGCCTGTGGTGGTCCAGGAAATTGTCCGCCAGGTCAAGCATCTGAAGGAATTGGGCATCACCATTCTTTTCACCGAGCAGAACATCCGGTTCGCCACGGAGATTTCCGACCGGGCCTACATCATAGAAGGAGGCCTTTGCAGATACGAAGGGACCATGGCCGACCTTGAGATGCAGCCGGAGATAAAAAAGAAATACCTGATGATTTGAGTCTTTATTGGTGATCAATTATAGGGGACGAGTGTTATGAAAACTGAGTTGCGCGTTGCAGTTGTTCAGGCGGGGGCAATTCCTTTCGATGTGGAACGTAGTGTTGAAAAGGCCCGCGGCCTGTTAGCCGATGCCGCGGCCAAAGGAGCTGAACTGGCCGTTTTTCCCGAAGCCTTCGTTTCAGTATATCCCAAGGGCCTGGATTTTGGCTGTCGGCTTGGAATGCGTTTCCCCGAGGGCCGTGAGGAATTCCGCCGCTACTGGGCAAGCGCCATAGAGGTCCCCGGACCCTGGACGGACGTGCTAGGCGCGGCAGCACGCGAGAACAACATGCATCTGGTCATTGGGGTTATCGAGCGCGATGGGGGGACCCTCTATTGCACGGCGCTCTTCTTTTCCCCGGAGGGAAAGCTACTCGGCAAGCACCGCAAGCTCATGCCTACAGCCATGGAGAGGCTCGTATGGGGTTTTGGAGACGGCTCCACTATCCCCGTGATCGATACTCCCATCGGAAAAATGGGCGCGGTTATCTGCTGGGAAAACTACATGCCCCTGCTGCGGATGGCGATGTACTCCAAGGGCATACAACTCTACTGTGCTCCGACCGCGGACGACAGGGATTCATGGATTCCGAGCATGCAGCACATCGCCCTGGAGGGGCGCTGCTTCGTCCTCGCGAGCTGCCAGTATATCAAGCGGGGGGCGTTCCCCCCGGACTATGCCGCTTTCCAGGGCGACGACCCCGAAATCGTGATGATGCGAGGCGGAAGCTGTATCGTAGGACCATTGGGGCAGATTCTGGCAGGCCCGAACTATGAGGGTGAGTGCATTCTCACGGCCGATATCGATCTCAACGATATAGCGAGGGGCAAGTTCGACATGGATGTTGCCGGGCACTATGCCCGGCCGGATGTTTTCAGGCTCTACGTCAATGAGGCTGCTACGCCGCCCGTGGTGTCACGCGGCGAACAACCCGGCGAGCCGTTTGCCGGCGGGACGGAATCCAAAATAGCGGATAGGCAGTAAAAATCATTGCAGTCAGTTGAAGTTCTTGCATTGCTTTAAGAGCTGTTCTGCTTTGGGTTTTTCAGCCCGCTCGGGTCCAATCCTCGACCAAAGCCTTGCAGACCTTGGCGCCGGATTCCAGGCAGGGTTCATAGCCTCCTCCCGGATTGGTCCAGGCTGAAGCGAAGTAGAGGCCCGGGAGGGGGGCTCTATTGTCAAGCCTTGTTATAAACGAATTGCCCAGGGACTGTTCATAACCGGTGATGGCGCCTTCGGGATTCCCCATGTAGCGTAGATTGGTCAGTGGAGTGGCGGTTTCCATGAACTCTATCATGGACTTCAACCCCGGAATCACTTTCCGTTCAGTTTCCTCAATGAGAATCCCGGCGATGCGTTCCTTTTCCTTCCGGTATTCGTCCTTCTTCCCGGAGAAATAATCCTTCTCGAACCGGCGCCAGGGTTCGTAGCCGCTTGGCATAAGAACCGATACCGTGGAAGTCCCCGGCAGGGAATATCCCGCATAGGCGTTGTCGTAGACTGTGACGCCCAGGGAACTGTTAACGGAGTCGCAGGCCGTCCACGCCTCGTAGTCCTTGTCCGAATCGTAGCCCTTGAAGACAAAGTACTCATAGCCTTTTACCCTGTCCCTGATGTCATGGTTGAGTCCGAGCCAGACGACAAAGGTCGATATGGAGGGACGGTATCCTTTGAGCTTCTTGAGGGACTCCTCTGGAACGGCCCCCTCCGGGAGCATGTTCATTGTAGCCGGCACGCTGGCGTTCGATACAACCGCTCCGGCTTCCAGAATTCTGCCGTCCTTGAGCCGAACGTCGGTGATTTTGCCTTCTTTAACGCCGATACCCGCGGCTTCCGTATCCAGGAGCACCTGCCCGCCTGCGGCTTCTACGTCTAATGCGGTGCGAAATTTTCAAGAGGCGATCAATCAACGCGATAAACCGCTCTGTCGCCAATTTTCGGTTTTCGCTTGGCTGCTGCATATCCGATTTCAAGCGGGTGACCCGAGTTGCTATAATTCCTCAGAAAGGAGGGAAATATGGCGTCGCAGATCAAAGAAGCAGACTGGAGGGTCTTGCGTGAGATTCGCGTCAAGGCTCTTGAGCGGTTTTGTGAGCGCGTTCTTTCCGAGGTGAGCGGGCTTACCGCACAAACCGGCCGGAGCAGCCATCAGCGTTATTTGGCCGTATATAAACTGCTCCAGAAAAGGGATAGGGAACTTGCGGGCATGTTCAACAATCCAAAGCGCTCCGTAGCGTTGCTGCAATTGGCGGCCATGCGGACCCATAACTTGTTTACCGAGGAGGAATTTGCCTGTGTTAGCCGCGAAACGCGCGCCACAGCGCAAATGCTGCTCGATTTGGATGGCTGATTCAATTGCGTTCAAGGAATATGCGTGGACATTTTGAAGGAGTAGTATAGCCTCTTGTGGGCGTTTAACAAAGTCCGGGCACAGAGCCCTGCGCTACGCCGACTTGAGCACAAATGGTATTAATCCGTTAACGCATTACGTAAGAAGCCATGGCAGTTTCGATATCCTTAGACTGTGGACGGATGCGGTTTGTCGCCCCTTTTGTTCCCGGGGCCTCCTCAGGCAGAATGACCCCGATTTCTTCACTCCAGCCCGTTCAGAAACCTCCAGCATCTCCGGGCTGAGATTCCTTGGATTCCCCAAAATGCTTGTTTTTTTGGAAAAAGGCGCTAACATGTAATTACTGTGATTACAGTCTATAGCATCCCTGAGGAGACGGTCAGGAAATGAAAAGAGAACTTCGTTCTAGAGACGTCAAGTTGGTGCCGATTGGCAACTCACAAGGAGTTCGTATTCCCAAAACTCTGCTTCAGAAATATGGTTTGTCGGACTCATTGGTTCTCGAAGAAACCTCACAAGGCCTCCTCCTAAGAAAAAAACGAGAGGACAAACTCTCTTGGAAAGAATCCTTCAGAACCATGGCCGAAGAAGGAGAAGACTGGTCGGATTTCGACTCCACGCTGTTGGATGGCCTGGAGGAGAACAGCTTTGAGTCCTAAGAGATACGCAATCTACTTCGCTGATTTGAATCCGACAATCGGCAGTGAGATAAGTAAGATTCGTCCTGTCGTGATTGTCAGCCAAGATGCTATGAATCAATATTTGGAAACGGTAGTAGTCTGCCCTTTAACCTCGACACTTCATCTTAAATGGCGCTCGCGGCTACAGGTCACCTGTTCTGGGAAACCAGCCGAAATAGCAGTTGACCAGATTCGGACCATTAGCAAGAAACGTTTACGAGACAGAGTTGATCAACTGACAGCATCTCAGGCATCCCAGTTGCGAAGAATCATTACCGAAATGTACGGTGAATAGTCCTCATAAAATCCTCGAGAATTCTGCCGCATAAGTCGCATCTGCAGGAATTGCACCGTATCACCGCTGACGTTGAATGCATCGGCCAAGCACCTATAGGCAATGAAGCGCCCGCTCCATGCAGACCCTGTACTTTACTGCTTGAGAGGGTAATCAATACCTCAGGGTTGAATGCGACATTCGCCTCTGTGCGATGCATGTAACCGGCGGGAATCAGCAACCGGCCGTCGGAGGATATTCGAACATAACTGGTCCACGTGTTAACGAGATGCGGGCCCATCCCTGCCCAAAGGAGCGATGGCGATAATGCCGTCTTTTTTCAGCACTTCAAGAAGTTTTTCCGGGATCACCGGAGCTGTCTCCTTTACCAGGCGGGCTTCCTTGATTCGTTGCGATCAATTTTCCGAGATCCTTCATCAATTCCTGAGCGATATTGGGACTTTCCAACCTCATGATGCTCTCTTGCGCACTCCCGTAGCTCAGCAGATTGATACTGCCGTACCAGACGATTTTCTGATCAATCACGGCAAATTTCTGATGGATACCGGGTTTGAACAGAATGCGCACGCCGGCGTCTTGGATCGATGCGAGAGTTTCCTCCAAGACAGGCTTATCTTTATCCTTGTAGGTATTCGTTGACCTTGTGACAACAACCACGGAAGCCCGCCTCGCCAATTCCGCCATGTTTGGAAGCATTTGTAAGGCTCGCCTCCTCGTAATGAATGGGCTGACAATCACCGCCTCCCTCATCGCGTTCATCAGGTCGTTATGGTAGACGGAGAGAAAGTTGTTGTTATCGAAGATGATATCGGCGGGTTCATCCGTGACGCTTTCCGCTTTTGCCCGATAACCGAGGGCTGCATATCCTGACAGCCTTTTCCGGTACATCTTCTCCAGGGTCTTAACGTGGATATCGACATAGTCGTAGATCTGAACCTCTTTCTTGTTCTCGGACAATCGGTGTAGTCTGCCTGCGTATTGCTGAAGCGTTCCTCTCCAGGATATGGGCATAGCCAGGAACAAGCTGTCCAGTCGGGGTTCATCAAACCCTTCTCCGATATATCTGCCGGTGGCGACCAGTGTCAACTGGCTGGTGGCCGGGGTTTCGGCGATTCTCGCCAGGACATTCCTGGTCTCTCTGATTCCCTTCCCCCCCATAAGGACAATCACACCTGGTATTTTCTCGCGCAACCTGCCTGCAATCAATTCCACATGAGCGGTTCTCTCGGTTAGAATGAGCACATTTCTTCCGTTTTCATGAGCCCTGATCACATCGCCTATAATCAGATCGTTGCGCAATGCGTCCGTAGCAATCCCGGAATAGAGTTCCTGGATCGACATGTCCTCTTCATCCCTGTCAAATGGCGTTTTGAAGCCGGTGAACCGGGGAATGACATAGTGCTCGAACGGCCGTTTCGCCGCCTCCTTTCTGGCGTCGGCCCGGTACCTTATCGGACCGCAGTGCATAAATATAATCGGGTGACGGCCATCACGCCGGGTTGGCGTAGCGGTCAAGCCATAGACATATTTGGAGTGGACTGTTTTGATGATCTGCTCGAAGCTGATTGCGGAAATATGGTGACATTCATCAACAATCACCATGCCATAATCCTTCACGCATTCCTTCACCTCACGGTCACTCGTTAGGGACTGCATAATCGCCACATCGATAATGCCGCTCGGATTCTCTTTTCCCGCACCGATCTGTCCAATGATGCCCCGCACGGGTTTTCGGCCCCGTTTTTTCTCTACCACGGGAAGTTCCTCGTTGATTTCCAGAAACTCACTTAGTTTCGTAATCCACTGCGACAGGAGTTGCTGCCGGTGCGTCAAGATGAGAGTGTTTGTCTTTCGCTCGGCAATCAGCCTGGCGGCAATGACGGTTTTCCCGAAGGCCGTTGCGGCAGAAAGAACGCCGCAGTCATGCTTGAGCATAGCCTCCACGGCCAATTCTTGATCCCCTCTCAATACGCCTGTGAAGGCAACCTCGATGTGCCTTCCCGGGTAGGTCTTATCGGACCATTCGATTTCAACTCCGGCTTCCCCAAGCAGCGTTTGGAGATCAACATCGCACCCTCTCGGTAGACAAAGATACTCCGGCGTATCCTCAGCGCAGGAAAGGATTCGCGGCTGATTATAGGTAGACTTGCGCATGGCTTGAGCGCGGTAGAACTCAGGGTTTTTGAATGCGGCAAGCCTTTTCAATCTGTTCAATGCCTTCTGGGAGATACCGGATTTCTCTATAAAAAGCATATTGGCTTTGACCAACTGTATTATGCTCGGGAGTTCATGTCGTGAGAGTTTCCCTCTGCTCGTCACCCGCTCCCAGGGTTTTGCGGGTTCCTCGTCGTCCTGTTTGAGTTCTCCAAGTTCATTGCCATGACAGAGCTTCGAAATCAGAACAACGATTTCCTCCTCAGTAAGTCTCTTGATTTCTGCAAGGAATCGCCACTGGTCGCTGTAAGGGTGGAACCCTTCATCTATGAAAACGCTGTTGTCATTTTGGCGCGCAGTCTTCTGCAACGGCAAAGCAATCAGATTGCCGAATCCCCCCTTGGGCATCGTGTCCTGATTCGGAAACAATCGGTCGTAGGATTTGAACTTAATTTCATGTCGCTCGCTCATGGCGTAGGTAAGCAAGGCGCTCCCGAATTTTCGCGCAAGATTGGCGGTGACCGGGCTGGCGAAAAAGAACCATGCGTGGGCGCCATGGCCGGACCGTGAACGCTCAACGGCAATGGGCGCTGCGAAGGTCGTGCATACATCTCGGAGAGTGGATACGTCCTCCCGCCAACCATCCTTATCAAAATCGATCGCCAGAAAATGGCACGATTCATCCTGGAGCAGGGGATAGACGCCGGCAACGAAGTCACCCCTCAAGTGCGCCTCTATGGGCTTTTCGTCCAGAGGAGCGTATGACCGATGCCGACAGGCGGCGCACTTAACGCTGAACTTTCTACAAAGACCGGATTTCCTTTCATTCAGGCAGACGGGTGTGTATCCAGACTTGACGCCGTCCTTACTCTCCCATCTTTTCGCATATAGGTCGTCCCGTCCCCTGAACAGCGACATGAAAAGGCGGATCTTTTCCGCAGGATCGGCCTTGGCATTGAGTGGGAGAGATGGTTCCACCGGAGAGAAATTATCCTGGACTTCATCAGGATAAAGCTGACTTTCAAAGGGTTCGGCCAGCCCCAGCCTGACCTTCAGTGATAGGTTCTCCTCTCTCAAAGCCTTGTTCTCTGCAAGCAAGGCATCATGTTCTTGAAGCAACGTTTGGAAATCCATATCACACAAATATAGTCCTTAAACGGGTCATGTCTCAAGTTCCGGCCCTCGCCACAAAATGAAGGAGCAAACTTGCTGCTCAAGCATTTGATGCGACAGCACTCATGGGTTTTACTTCTTCATCGATCTTTCCACCCAGCCTGTCCTGATCGATATCAAGGTCATACGAAACCTGAAGGTTAAGCCAAAGCCTGGGCGATGTGCCGAAGAATCGGGCCAGCCGCAGGGCCGTATCGGCGGTGATACTTCTTTTGCCTCTAAGTATGGCGCTGATCCGGGTTTTTGGCACATTTAGCTCTTTGCCAACCGGTAAGGGGTTATTCCCATGGGTTTCAGGAAATCCTCCAGCAAAATCTCACCCGGATGGACCGGCGGCATCTTCTCTTCATGGTTGTTCATATTTCCCCCCTCTCAGTGGTAGTCGGTGATTTCCACTTCAAAGGCATGGCCATCCAGCCATTGAAAACAAACTCGCCACTGATTGTTTATTCGTATGCTCCACTGTCCTTACCGGTTACCGCTCAGTTTTTCCAATCGATTCGCAGGGGGTATAAGCAGATCGTTCAAATGCTGTTTTCTGGATATCGCTCGGCAGCCTGGCAGAATGCAGTCTGTGGGAAAATCTTTTCTGTTTCTTTATCTTTGAAAGAACGGATCATTGCGGCTCCCAGGTCCATATATAGTAACGTCAAGTGGAACTAGTGTAAATCGATTATTGCCATTTCCGAGAAGCCATGCAGCGAAGAAGCCCTTCGATCTACTACCCCGGATGCAGCTCCCTGGCTGGATTCCGGCTCAGAAGCGCTGCCGGAATGACGAGAGTGGGAGGCCCCCCGGCAAACCGGTTTGGCATTGAAGTCTCATATAAGCGATTTTCCGGTGCCTGTAGGGGCCATTAGTTTCTAAAGAAGTCTGCTTCTTCTGCCGATTATTAATGAGGAAGGCTGAGTGCATCAACCGGGAATTATTTCGAGCAAGTGATTTGCAGGGCATGGAGTATTCGGCATGAGCACGGGAAACGTATCAGGAATAGTGGCAGGCGCCTGCACGGACAACGATGCCAGTATCCTGGTGGCCAAGAAGGCGCTGGACGTTCAGAAACTGCAGGGAGAGGCGACTGTTCGCCTGATCGAAGCGGCCATGGTGGAAGTGGACAAAGGAAATAACATCGATGTTGTGGTGTGATTTAGGAGACGGCGGTATTCCGCCGGGAGGGAACAATCCGGGTTTTTCCGAGCAATGAATGGCGGGGAATACAATTGCTCAAATACGGACAGCGGGTGGGAGACAGGAATCCCACCCGCTGTTATTCTACAGGACTATCAGTGCTTATCGATGGCGATTGCCATTACAGGCAATCATGGTTTGCTCATAAGTTCCCTGCGCAGGTCCCAACGCCCGTTGTTCCAGATTCCGTCAATGCGTTCGGAATTGACGATCCATCCTACCCACGGTGATGTATCACTGCTGTCTTTCAAGTTCTGATAGCGTCCGATGAGATAGCCGTTGCCGTCCATCCGGGTATCGATCAGGTATTCCGCGCCTCCTTTGATCCAGGGTTTGGCGGCTGTGCCGGCTTGCGAGGGAGGGGCGGACAAGAGAATGTAAACGCGATCACCTTTGGTTTCGATTGTTGCATGGAGGGGGCGCCACGCGTGCGAACCACTATCGTTCCAGCGGCTGTCCCATTCTCCGTCCAGCGAGTCGACACTCCCGGGCATGGTCCTGGTGTTCCAATGCTGGTAGTTGGGATCGCTATCGTCGCCGGGCAGGTTTACCGTTTTAGCGAAATCGTACACATCTGTACCGTCCGGGTCATCGACATCCGTCTCTCCAAACGGGTTGCGCTGGGTGGAGGGCGTCCATAATTCCTCCGGAGTTTGTCCGGTTCTCACTTTTGCCAGCAGGATCGACTTGCACCGGTCAGGAAGGTGCAGGACGGCCTGCTGCTTTTTAGGACTGAGGAGTTCTGAGCGAGTTTTGACATATTCTGCAAGTTCATGGAGCCTCACCTCTCGGTCACCGTTCGTATCGGCCAATCCCAGCAGCGCCTCGCAGACCGCAATGACGTAATAGCCATGCGGGCGGTCCTGACGGTCATGTTGGCCCCAGGAGTTCTGGTTGTCGATGCACGATAGTACAAAGGCTGCCCGGTCCGAGTTTGCAGAGCTGTCAGCCAAGGCGCCGGCAGCTTCGCAGGTATCGATCAGGACAATTATTTTTCCGCTGATCCGTGACAGCGCAGTGTTGAGTTCAGTTCCACTCATGATAGTGTCTTGCGATGCGCTGCCCGACGGTTCGAAAAGATAGATCTGGTAGCCCTGTTGTTCATCCATTTGCCCGTGGGCGGAAATGAAAAGAAGCGCGATATCGTCGTCCGCCACATTTTTCGCCAACCAGCCCAGCCCTTGAAGAACTGAGTTTTTCGTTGCATTTTCGCCCATCAGGACCCGGCTGTGCACGCAGTTGTATAGAGAATCAACGCTTGCCAGGGCCTGGCGGATGTACTGCGCATCGAACGCGTAGCAGTCACGGCTTGCAGTTGCATAGGATGTTGTGTCCACCCCTGCGGAGAGAATGAAAAAGTCACCACTCTGATCTCCACCAGGTTTGCGTTTGTCCATTTCCCTCATCTCCCTTCCTAAGGTGTATTCGACAAATCCGCCGTCCGTTTCGGTCCGCCGGCATCCCGTTATGGGCGCGGGCGCTCCCCGGCGCCTTCCCTACTTTGCCGGCGGATCATAGCCAACTCCGATAATTCCTCCGAAGCCGGATATGCGCAGGCCATAGAGGAAAGCCTGCATCTTGTTCATTTCGACGAAGATGATGTCGCGGTCCTTCACTTCGAGAGTGTGGCTGTCTGCTTTTTGCAAGTCTTTAAAACTCAACTGGACCACGTCGGGTTTACCGTCTCCCTTCTGTCGAACCAGCTTGATCCGGCCTTCATCCGCCCACGGCGTGAATCCCCCCGCGGCCACAATGGCTTCCGGAACGTTCATTCTCTTTTTTATCGGGTATGTACCCGGTTTGCGGATCGCTCCGTCCACATAAATCATTCCCGCCTCCGGGACATAGATCACATCTCCACTTTTGATCTCGATGTTGATCTCGCCGCCGGCGCCTCTGACCATCTCATCGAGGTCTATCAGGAATGTCGTGGGGCGGTCGGGGTCTTCGCCCATCCGGCGCACCTGGACCATCTTCCCCGCGGTATCGGAGAGCCCCTCTCCCAACGCAAGGGCCTCGAAGAGGTTCTGGCGGGCGAGGTAGGGGTGTGTTCCCGTTTTTTTCAAAGCGCCCATAAGGGTTATTTTTCCGGATACTTGTTCTTTTACGAAGATATTTACATGGGGATTCTGTATGTACTTCTGCCGATAGAGATCCTCGATTTTCTGTTCGGCTTCACGTGTAGTCAGTCCCTTTACCTCCACGGCCCCGAGGAGTTGGAGGGTGATGAAGCCACGCGTGCTGACTCTTCCTTCGGCCTTGAGTTCCGGGGCTTCAAAAACGGAGACCTGAACCAGGTCTCCTTCTCCGAGCACGTAGTCCTGCAAATTGGGAGTGCTCTTAACGGATGCGAAGAGCTTTTCGTTTATCAGCCTTACCTCCTGTCTTGCACTACTGTCCTGTGCAACGACCTCCTCCAGCTTCGCAGTGGGTTCCGGCCCGCTGCGCATCCCGGCACATCCCGGCTGTGTCAGGACAAGACCGGACAAGGCGAAAACCGTGATGAATCCTGACCAATACATAGGCGATCCTCTTCCAGCGCCGAATGCAGTACAGCGCCGGATCGACGTTCGAGTATACCCGGCAACTAGTTCGGGCTTTTCCCCGGTTTGTCATAGCTGCTCAGACCCAGAGCCGCCCCCAAGCCTGCTCCCGCAACCGGCAGTCCTATCGTGGTCGTTGTGGCTGCCGTGCCTCCTGAGCCGCCGGATGCCGGTTCGATCAGCAGCAGACCGGATCCCGCCAACTCCAGCTTCCCCTGCGTAACCGCAAATTTGGAGGTGGCGCCCTTCACAGTTATGCTGCCTTTCACCAGTCCTCCCGAAGTAGCCGGAGCAATCTTTTGAGCATGAAAGGTTCCGTCCGGGCCCACGAAGGTGAGTTTCGAGCCTTCCTGGAGGGCAAAATCGACGCGGCCGGACTTGACGGTAAGAGTCCATCCGCCTTCTGTTTGCACAAGGGAGAACTCCGCATTGTTGTGCGCCGCGAGCTGAAAATCGGGACCCTGAACGAGGCAGGTTCCGTGACAGACTATAGGGCTGCCCTCCGGCAGGGGCATCTCGGAGGCGAACTCCTGGCCGTCGATTACAGCCTTCGAATTGGCATGCGGAATTATGCGTGCTGACTGCTCCGCCTGAACCTGCGGCAATGCAGGAAGAAAAGTGGTGCAGAGAGTGAAAAAAACGGTCCATGCAATCAAAGGTATCTTTTTCATGGTCTACTCCTTTTTTTGTTGAATATGGAACTTTTTGAGGTGATAGATGATAGAAGCGGTATGATCGGATTCCTTTCCTGAGAGCTTGCCAGATGACGGTACTGCGGAGAGGCGCTATTTCCTGTATTGCACTTGCATTGGCTGCCGGATTCTTCTGGTATGCCTTCTGCACCTTTTCTCTTTCCGCAAGAGCAGAGAACTTTGCCGTCAAGGTTTCATCGCGCTTCTTCCCCGCAGCGCTCCTTTCCGCCGGGCACGGCGACTTCTATTCCCTTCTCGATCCGGCTGCAGCCTCGTGCTCCTACAGGGAAGCCATCCTGGCCTCGCCTGCACTGGTCGATGCCTGGATTTCCCTTGCAAAGGTCGAAATGGCAATGGAGCACCCTGAGGAAGCGCGAAGAATTCTCCGCATTATTTCTGCGCCAATTTCGTCCGTCAGTTCATGGAAGTGGCAGGAACTGCTGCTGGCTTTCGAGCTGAGAGACGAGGAGTATTTTAGGATCTGTTTTAATTTCATCCTTGAGCGCCTCCCTCATCGCGTCCATGAAGCGAGCCTTCTGGCAGTGCGATTTTATGGCAGTTGGGAGGCGGTTGTTCCCCGCCTGGACAGTCAGAATCAGCAACTGCTTTTGACCGAAGCGCTCAGAGCAGGGGCGTCTGCCGCTGCCCTTGCTCTCTGGAAATCGATGGAAGAAAGGGGTGTTGCCCCGGACGAAGCGCTCACGCTCTCTTTTTGTCAATTTCTTATCGAAAAGGGGCGCATGGGGGAAGCAGCGCGCGTTTGGCGGCGCTACACACAGGAAGCGGAAGTGCGTGTTTATGATGGAGGCTTTGAGAGCGCGCCGTTGAACAAAGCCTTCGGGTGGAGATTCTCGATCAACCCGGATGTGGTGATAGAGCGTTCGACTGAAGCGCCTTATTACGGCGGTAGTTGCCTCCACCTGCGGTTCAAGGGCGCCGGGAATTTGAACTTCAACCATGTTTCCCAGATTATTCCGGTACATCCCAGCGGTTCTTACAGACTCCATCTTGCTCGGAAGAGCAAAGATCTGACGACCGACCAGGGGGTTTTTCTTCAGGTAAGCGGCTATAAGTGCGATGGTCTGCGAGTCCGCGGCAAAACGGTTCTCGGGACCACACCATGGGTTAACGAGGAAATGCGGTTTACTGTGCCGCCTGACTGTGAAGCCATAGTCCTGGGGGTGCTCAGAAATGAGAGCTTGAAGATGGACAATAAGATTTCGGGCGAATACTGGCTCGATTCCGTGGAACTGAGCAGATGCAGTGAAGAGTGAAGGGTGAAGAGTGAAGGGTGAAGAGTGAAGCTGTTACCTTTGTGAGAAGGAAAAGAGCCTTTGGAACGGGAGCGTAAATCTTTTTTTCAAAGGGATGGGGTCGAGTGTGATCGGGTTATCAGCCTGGAGGATCGCCTGTGGATTCCCTGTGACTATCCGGTCAGCCATGGTCTTGCCGCCGATAAGCTCGAGTTCCTTTCTGCCTTCCGATAGCCTGGGCGCCCTGTTGGCCGGATGGTGGGCATCCGTAGCCATCAGATGCACCATTCGGTGCTCGATCATGAGTACGCAGAGCTTCCGGACCGCTTCTCCGAATTTTCCCAGCAGGCTTCTCGAGGTAACCTGGGTGAGAACCCCTGATTCAATCCAGCGGTAGATGCGCATCGGGTCTTTTATCAAAGAGGGATTGCGTTCTGGGTGCGCCGCTATCGGCGATATACCTGCAACCTGAAGCATGTAGAAGAAGTGCTCAGTACCCGGAGGCACGAACTCTGCGGGAAGTTCGATAAGAGCGAACCGGCCGGAGTCATTCAAGGTGAGTATTTCGCCTTCACGAATTTTGTCGGCTATCTGGAAGTCGATACGCAATTCGGCGCCCGGGTGGACTGAAAGAGGAATGCCGAGGCGGTGGAGATTCTCCCTGAAATCTCGCAGCGTATCCAGTATGGATTGCCTGCTGTTTTCAAAGGTCCCTCTGGTCCAGTGGGGGGTGCAGATAACTTCCCTGATCCCGTCTCCAACGGCGATTCTGGCCATGGCGATGGCTTGTTCGAGATTTTGTGAGCCATCATCAAGTCCCGGAAGAATATGGCTATGCGTATCGATCATAAGACGCTGACTGCCTGTCCGATGAAATTTGATCCTTTGCGGTGGAGCGGTTCGGCGGCTGCAACCGCATCAAAACGAGCAGTGTAACGAAGCAGAGTTGGTTGGCGGGAATCTGCCAGCTTGATTCAATCAGAATATGGCAAAGAAATGCCGAACTTCCGGCAAGCGCACCCGCGCGGATCAACCAGGTATCGGCAAGCTCGGGTTTCCCTCTGCTCCTTTCCCGGCCCCTGGCAAGCTCAATTGCCGTAGTCCACCAGGCGCCCCAGGCAAGAAGAACGATGAAAATGCCGACCGGCAGCCCATACTCCGCCAATATTTGAAGATAATCCCCATGGGCATTGTTCACCTGCACCAGGTCCGAGTCAAAAACCTGGTAGAGGAAGGCGACATGTCCATACGTGGCCAGTCCCGCGCCGGTGAGCCCGTGGTCGAGGATCATATTCCAGGTGAAGCGGTATATCTGAAGTCTTCCCCGAGCGTCTTCTCCAAGGCCTGCAAAGCGGTCGAATATTCCTTGAAACCCGATGAGCCATCCATATGCAAGCGTTATTAACCAGCAGGCTGCCAGGAATAGAATCACCGCCCGGAATCGATGCTTTCCATAGAACGCCAGAACCGTGGCGCCTGCCAGCGCGCTCAGAATTCCGCCCCTGGATCTGGAAAAGAGCAGTGCAAGTAAGGAGAGGACAGTAAAAAGAGCAAAGAAGATCTGCTTTTCGCGAATCGTGCCGCCCCTGGATTTTTCATATTGGACGGCAGTGCTGTTTTGGTTTTTTTCTGCAAGAACCGGCAGCCATGCGAGTTGAAGGGGCCAAATCATGCCAAGGAAGGATGCAAAGTGGTTACGGTTCATGAACGTCCCCGCAGCGCCTCCGGAGGGTGGGCCGATGGAAGGGACAAATAGCTGCATAAGCCCGAAGAATGCCTCGAATCCGGCTATAGCAAAAAGGGTCCGGAATAACCATTCCCTTTCGTGAAATCCTTTCTTTAAAAATTTGCTGAGGCACACTGCAAATAATGCCAGCAGGAAACACCAAAGGCCCCAAAAGAGTGTATCAACCGGAAGGTACGAGAGGCAGGCAGCAGGTGTAACTGCCCCTGTAGCCTCCTCTGCTCTTCTCAGCCATGCGGCCCGTTGAGGACTCAGAACTTCCACAACTGAGAGCGGCAATGGAATCAGTTGAAAAAATGGATAAAGCAGGACTGGCGCCAGCAGGAGAAAATGGCACTTGCCCACATCGCTTGTCGATAACGAGAACTGTGAAAAGCGGAACAGTATGGCCAGCCAGAGCGAAAAGATGCCCGCGGCAGTTCCCCAGAGCCAGGGGCGGGCGCCGCCGAGGAGCAGGGGTAAGACAATGAGGGGCATGCTGATCAGGAAACGCTCGGGGCTTTTCCGCGGCAAGGCGCTTTCCCTCTAACGTCCGGCGGGATTTTCAACCGGGGACGACTCATGTTCGTAGAGATACGTTGCAAGGGAGTATGAGAAATAGACGGTTACCGAAATGGCGGCTATGACTATGAAAACTCTGAGCCTGGCGTTATTGAACCGGCTCTGAAGCGGGCGTTTTGCCTTATTTGGAATCCTCAGGGTGAACATATCGAAGAGGCGCAGGAACCTTGAGGAGCATTTCGCGCACTGGTAGTGCTTTGAAGAGGGAAGGCCGGAAATCCACCCTTTACGCCGGATTCTCTGCAATCTGCCCGTTTTGCAGACTGGACAGTCAGGCCTGGAAGAGGAGGGCATAGTGGTGCGTCTCTTGCGCAAGGGAACACCTCGGGATAGTTGTTGAAGAATGGTTGAAAATTCGCCAAAGGATTACCCCTGATGCGCCGATTGAATGATGCCGGTACTTGTGCACGGCGGCGGGCTATGTCGCGGTGAACCGAATCGGCGGTATCCGGGTTACATTGACGGAGAAGATATGAATTGGATTGTTTATGCACTGGCCATACTTGCAGGGCTGGTCGTGCTCGTTATCTTTGCTCTCCAGGTGTTTCACTCGATAGCCGAGTATCATGAACGGGCGGGGAAGCAGGGCGCCAGGGAACGACTGCCGCTGTCCAAAAAACCTGCCGCTTCGGAAGAGAGTAATGGGACTGACCGGGGCGCCGGTGAGACCAGACCAAAGTCCCGATGGAGAGATCCTTCACTGGAGGATTTACATCGCAAACCCGTTATTGAGCATCAAACGCTTAACTGACTCCTTCCCTTTTCCTGATGTCGGTGATTTCCTCGGGCGATAGCTTTTCTACGCCTGTCAGGCACGAAGCATCAAGGTTGCGCATTGTCTTTGCGTCAATCAGTCCAATACGCCGTAGTCCCTGCGCGGTTTCATGGAGCGCCTCCAAGGCGTCACTCCGATATTTCCCGGGCATTGTAAGTCACCTCCTCCAACTCGCCATTCCTCAGTGCCTTGGTAATATACGAAGCAAGCGTAGAGTAGGCACAATTTCTTCCGTGCCCACCGCTTTCCAAGAGCGAGTGCGCCTTTCCGGGGTCTGAAGGTGGTGGGCACGATGAAACTCGTGTCCACCCTACGGAAGAGCGAGCGGTTCTTCCTTTGAATACTCTCACTTGAGCCCTGGTCTGTTTAAAAATTGTATTGCACGAAGCAAGCGTAGGGTGGGCACAATTTTTTCCGTGCCCACCGCTTTCCAAGAGCATGTGCGCCTTTCCGGGGTCTGAAGGTGGTGGGCACGATGGAACTCGTGCCCACCCTTCTACGGAAGAGCGAGCGGTCTCATGGCGACATGGATCAGGACCGGAACATCCCGCTTGCGAATGGCCGGATGCTATATTCGCAGGCTCATCGGGGGTCGGCAAGCGATTTCATCCATGCCGCGAAGACTCTGAGCGCCGCAACGCCTGGCGTTCCAATTGACGTAGTTGCCTGATGACAGCGCCCTTCTCGTCCAGAAGTCTCAGTTTGCCGACCACGCTTCTCCTGAGATGCTCGATTCTTCTGAGGGTGTATGGACTAACCGGATCGAACACCAGGTCTTTTCTAAGGTGCAGGGTCCCATAGCTTCGCACGGCATCGGAAAGCGGCAGGTCGAGCGACAAGACGCTGTATTCGATGTTTCCAGTTTCTCCCATATCGCGCCCGCGCCATTTTCTGACCCGCGGCAGGTCAATGAAGAATCCGTTGAAGCTGATCTCCGCCTGATCGATTCTCAGAAGCTCCAGCGCCTCCACAATCCTCTCCCAGAGTTCTTCAATATTTTTCGCCTCATTTATTGCTATCTGGTGGTTGAGGAATGTGCGTCGCTCCTTGTTCAATCCCATCACATCGGTGACATCCTGCAGGTAGCCGAATACCTTGTCGACCGCCAGATACTCGAGGTAGCCGAGCTTGTGGATTCCAATCGCCAGACCAACTCCGAGCAGAAGCAGGATGAATGCGAACGTCTGATCCTGTGCGTTAACGAGAGTAAGGGCAAAGAATCCGAGAAAAATCGCGGCGGCATACAGGAGCAAAACTGTCTTTCGATGTGAAAAACCCAGCTTGAGAAGTCTGTGGTGAATATGGCTCCTGTCGGGCTGGAAGATCTGCTTGCCGATAAGAAAACGCCTGATGGTCGCCAGTACCGTATCCATAAGGGGCAGGCCCAGTGCAATTACCGGTATCAGTACTGCCACCGTTGTCTGACTTTTCATCGATCCGACTATACTGAGCGCGGCAAGCATGTAGCCGAGGAAATAGCTTCCGCTGTCGCCCATGAAAATGGATGCGGGATTGAAATTATAGCGCAGGAAACCGAGGCATGCGCCCGCCAGTGCGGCAAGACCTGCGGCCACGAGGTATCGTCCACCCAGAATGCTCAATACCAGCAGGGTCAGTGATGCGAAAAAGCAGACGCCTGCAGCCAGGCCATCGAGTCCGTCAATGAGGTTGATTGCATTGATGACCAGTAGAAACCAGAAGATCGTCACCGGCACGGAGAGCCAGCCCAACTTGATTGCTGCGATTCCGGGAAGCTGAAGCTGGGAGATGATCAGGCCGCCGGCGTAAGCCAGAGAGGCTGACAGTATTTGAACAGCGAACTTGAACATGGGATGCAGCCGGAAAAGATCGTCTGCAAGCCCCATCAGAAAGACGATTGCGGCGCCCAGGGCAACCAGGAACAGAGCAGGCTCGGAATGGATCTTGGCGATCAGGTCATTTGTGTAGATCAGTGTGCCTGTAAAGGGGGCAAAGAATGCAAAGAAAATGGCGACGCCCCCTATCCTGGGGATAGGTTTCTCGTGAATTTTTCGGCCCGAAGGCCTGTCCACCAGATCAAAGCGCCTGGCGAACCGGGTTGCCAGTGGTGTGACAAGGAGGGCTAGGCAAAAGCTCACAACGAGGATTGTCAGGACCGTTTTCATTTTTCCCCTCACCTAATAGACCATGCAATTCGTCGTGCAACGGTCGGCAATTCCAGGTTCAGCCCATCCGTCTCCCTGAAACTCTCCGCTCCTCGAACCGCACTGCTCATACCGGGTGGAAAATCTGCTCCTGCTTTTATAGTCTCCCAGTTTTCCCCGAACCACTCGACAGTGGCTCGAAAACCCTCTTCAAAGCTTACTTCCGGCGCATATCCGATCAGGTTCCCCGCTTTTTCAATGGAAGCAAGGAGGCGAGGCTTCGTGTCCCATTTCCGTCTTCTTGTATACGAAATGCCTGCACGGTTACCGATTGTATCGTTGACCAGTTCGGCGAGATCTTTTATCCGTATTTCCCGGCCGGAAGCCAGGTTGAAATTCTCCCCCACCGCGCCTGCCTCGCAACCGGCTTTGACAAGTCCCTGAACAAGGTCGAGCACGTAGGTGAAATCCCTGGTCTCTTCGCCCGTTCCGGTAATGGGAAGCGGTTTGCTCTGCATGGCCCAGTAGATGAAGTTCGGGATGACATTACGGTACTGTCCGGGAACCTCGCCCGGCCCGTAGGAGTTGAAAAACCGGCAGTTGACAATTGGAAGCCCATAGTGATGATTGTAGAAGTTGCAGTACATCTCTCCCGCCATTTTGTTGATCTGGTATGGTGTTGTGAGATGCATGGATATGAAATCCTCCTTCAGGGGGAGTTCCGGATATGATCCATAGATCGCGCATCCGCTGGAGGCGTAAACAAACTTTTCCACGCGGGCGATTCGCGAATATTCGAGAAGCTTTACCTGTCCGAGAATATCCACTTCGGCGGAAGTCTCCGGATAATCCACGGAATTCTGGTTGGCAAAAAAGGCTGCGAGGTGAAAGACGATCCGGGGCTCTTCCTTGAATACCCGCTTCAAATCCACATCGTTGCGCACGTCTCCCTGAATGAACATGATGTTGGCAACGGGTGTAACGTTCCACGGGACTCTGTTTTTGATGGATGACAGATTATCGAGCACCAGGATCTTTCCGTTCCTGCCGACCAGGCTGGAAAGAGCGATGATCAGATTGCTGCCGATTGCGCCCGCTCCCCCCGTTACCAGAACAGTCCTTCCCAGGTAGTAGTCTCGCAGCGTTTTTCCTATTCCAATCCCATCCATGTAACCCTCAACCAAAGCAATTCTCTTACGGTGATGCTGCACGATGAACCTCCCGCTAAGAGCGAATGAGAGTCTCAATTCGATCCACACAGACTTTTTTCGAGAAATGCGCCGCGGCAAAAAGTCGTCCGCGCTCACCCAACACTTTCAACATGGATCTCTCACGGTACATCCGAAGCATCAGGCCGGCGGCTTCGTCAGGGTCGTTCCACACTGCCGAGTATCCGCATCCCGACTGCTCAATAATGCGGCGCCCATCGCTTTCCTTGTTCAAAAGACCGAGAATGGGTACGGCCGAAGCCATGTAGGAGAGCATCTTGCCGGGAACAACGGGGGTTTTGTTCCTGCCGGTAAGGCAGACCAGGCCGACATCGATTTCCTCAAGCAGTCCACGAAACTCTTGCCTGGATACAAAGGGGTGGAAATGGACACTTCCCGGTGCGAGTTTTTGCGCCAGGCGCTGGAGGCCCTCTTTCTCCACGCCGTCTCCGGTGAACAGGAACGCAAGTCCTCTTTCCTGTTTAAGCCTCGATGCCGCTCGGATCACCAGTTCGAGTCCCTGTGACGGTCCCATCACTCCACCGAAAAAGAAAATGAAATGGCCCTCGATCCCCAATTTCCTGCAAAAGTGTGTTTTTGACGGCTCTGAGCCGTTTTCGCTCATTTCTATCCAGTTGTGCAGCGTCACCAGTTTGTCCGGAGAAATCCTGCCGGCCCGAAGAAGGAATTCCCGGTTTCCCTCCGAATGAACCGTCACAATGTCGGCATAGCGATAGGCCTTTTGTTCCATCTGTTTGAAGAAGCGTATGAGCAGCGGATTTCTGAGAGCCTGCAGATCGATCGCGTTTTGGGGAAAAATGTCCTGAATATTCAATATAAAGCGGGCGGCGAAACGCTTTTTGGCCCAGAGTCCGACACGCCACAGGGGAAGGGGGGGACTGTAGACAACCACGGCATCCAGCCCGTCAGTGAGGTAGCGTTCGGTCTTTCGCTCAAAGAGAAACGGCAGCAAAAGCTGGCTGATCCCTCTGAGGAAAAAATTGACCTTGTGGTGTGGTGGAGTATGCACTCTGATGACTCGTACGCCCGCTTCGACCAGGAATTCTCCGTATGGCGACGAATCGGCGTCCTCAAACAGGTTGTACCTCGGATGGCAGGTGACCACGGTTACGCTGTGGCCGCGAGAGTGCAGTTCTCCGGCAAGTTCCTGCATCAGGTGCGAGGAGGACCGGATTTCGGGAGGGTATGCATCGGTGACGAGAAGAATCCTCATGCTCCACTCCGGGGTATGAGCCGAATCCTGGCGGCAGGAATAGGTGAAGGAAATTTTGGCCGAGCTAAAGGTGAACCAGGGTAGGGATGCCGTCAGCAAGCGACTGGTGCACGGCAAGGGTTGTGGCTGTTGTCAGAAAATTATCATTGGCTGATGTTTTGACTTCTCTTTTTCCGGAGACTACGTCTGCGAAATATTGAAGTTCTTCCTTGTATCCCATTGATTGACCGGAGGTTTTGAATTTCTTTTTTCTGCCGCCATAATGAAAGGCAGTCTCGCGAAAATCGACCGACACCACGGTTCCGGTTTCGCAAAAGATTTCTATTCGCTCCCTTGAAAAGGACCTGTCACCGCTTGCGGAATAGAGAATATTTCCCAGTGAACCGTCTTCGAACCTCAGGGTAATGGCGACGTTATCATTATTGACCGCACTCTTGTTATTTCCGGCTATTCTTTCGGCAAAAACACGCAGAGGGTTGGCCTTCACCAGGAACTGCATGAAATCCACAAAATGGCAGATTTCACCGATAATGCGCCCGCCGCCCTCTTCCTCCGAGTGCACCCAGTGATCATGAGGCAGAAAACCTGAATTCACGCGGTAATGGATCACCATCGGATCAGTACGCTTTTCGAAAAATTCCATAATCTCGTCTGCGTGCGGCGAGAATCTTCGATTATAGCCCACCATCAGAAAAGGCGCAGGCTGCAGGCCGTTGTAGATGGTTCGAATGTTCGCAAGTTCATCGTGGTTCACACAAAGAGGCTTTTCGACAAAAACGTTCTTGCGGGATTCAAGCGCCTCGCAGACCATTGTCCCGTGCAATCGATGCGGGGTAAGAATCATGACCGCCTGGACCGTGGTATCTGATAATATCTTGCAATAATCCGTGGTACATTTTTCAAACCCGTACCTGCGTGCGGTGTGAAAAGAGTTCGCGCCGGAGGCCGTAGAGAGGGCTTTGAGGTGCGCCCCTTTTATCTCGCGAAGAGCCGGAAGAAGAAGAGCTTTTCCAAAAAGGCCTGCGCCTATAACACCTATCGGGACAGAACCGGCTTCCCCCGTTTGAACAGGAGGCGCCTTCAATAGACGGACTCTTTCGGTGGATTTGATGCAGGCAGGAGTATCAGTCGCACACGCGCCGGGATATTCGAGGAGGATACCGACGCAGTTCCGGAGACTGCCGCCGATGAATTCTTCATAGGCCGACGCCGCCTGAGAGATTGGGTAGCGATGGGTAATCAGTGGTCCGACCTTCACTTTTCCTTCCGAAATCAACCTTATCACTTCCTGGAGATTTCTGTTTTCAGTCCACCGGACATATCCGACAGGGTAGTCTATCCCTTTGTTCTCATAGCAGGGATCGAAGATTCCCGGACCGCCTGCCCTGGAGACGACGATCTCAACCTCGCGGCCCCACATCTCATTGCGTTGAGGATGTATGTCGGCCATTCCGACCAGTACGATCCTGCCTCGAAACATGACCAGATCGATCGCCAGGTTGACTGGTGAATCACTCCTGGTCGCCGTTGTGATAAGAACCGCGTCTGCGCCATGGCCGCCGGTCATCCGTTGGGCGGCTGCTTTGATTTCAAGTTCATTATCGCAACAATAATCCGCACCCAGTGAAGCCGCCATGCCGGTCTTTCCCCCGTCGATATCCATTCCGAGCACTCTGCATCCATAAGCTTTGAGTATCTGAACCGAGAGCAAACCGAGCAGGCCGAGGCCAATCACCGCGACCGTAGCACCGAAACTCAGTTCCGCACAGCGTACTCCATGCAGGGCGATAATCCCGAGCATGCCAAAGGAGGCTTCTTCAAACGAGACGTTATCGGGTATCCGGCAGCACAGGCTGGGTGGAACAGAGACAAAATCGGCATGGGAGGCATAACCGGCCCCAATGCAGGCCACCCGGTCTCCCGGAGAAAAGTCCTGCACTTCAACCCCGGTTTCTATGACTACGCCCGCCGAGCTGTAGCCGAGCGGCGTGGGATTATCCATCCGTCCCAGTGCTTCCCTGAAGGTCTTCTGTAGTCCTTCGTTTCTTGCTTTTTCAATAAACCGCTTCACCAGGTCAGGGCGCGCCCTGGCTTTCCCAAGCAGGCTTTTTCTGGCAAGCTCGATCATGGATCGTTCCGTGCCTGCACTGATGACGGATGCGGCGTTTTTCACGAGCAACCCGTTCGATGGACAGACCGGAACCGGGACATCCGCCAGTTCCAAAGCGCCGGTGCTGTAACTCTGTATGACTTGCTTCACTTCTGCCTGTGGTATTTATCGAAAGGGTCTCTATCCTGCATGGTCACAAAAGCAGGCGGTGAGCCTCCGTCAATGACCCAGCGATAAGCCTTCAGCATTTGAGATGCTACGCCAAGCCAGGACAGATGCCGTTCGGTATGGCCCCTGCCGCGCCGGCCCATCTCATGAAGAGCTGACGGGGAAAGTCGCATGGCTTCGTCAAGCGCTCCTGCCAATGGTTCCACTCCGACGTCGACCCACCAGCCGCAACGATGTGTGACGAGTTCTCCCCAGGGCGCCGCGCGAGTAGTAATAACCGGTACTCCATAGCTGAGCGCCTCGGCCACTACATTTCCGAAATTCTCGCTGAAAGTTGGCAGGACAAATAAATCAGCTTCTCTGTAGAGTTTTTCTTTTTCCAGACCCTCGACATGGCCGGTGAAAGTGAAATCCGTTTCGATTCCGGCCTTGCGAATCGATTCCTCAACCTTTTTTCGGTGTCCTTCTTCATCCCCGCCGGCAATGATCATACGCCACCCTTTCGGCCGGATCATCGCCCAGGCATCGACCAGGTTGTGCAATCCTTTTTTGGGATGGAGACGGGAGAGGAAGAGCGCTTGCCGGCAGCCGCTGTAACTTGGCAAGCGGAGAGACGACGAAGGGGGGAGAGTGATGCCGTTGGGCACAACAGCTACGGGTTTGCAGATGCCCGAGTCCCGGAAGGATTCGCTTTCCTGTGGCGCAGTGGCATGAAGCAGCGAGGCGGCTGCGAGATCGTTTCGCTGAAAAAGTCGCCAGGCCATCTTCTTTTTCCATGCCTTGTGTGAGAGAGCCCAGGGCTCGAGGGTGCCCCGCGGACTGACGACAAGAGGAATGCCAAGGCGCCGCGCCGTCTCCGCAACGCAATGATCGAAAGGGAGCCACAATCCATGGTCATGGATAATGTCGATCTTTTGCTCCCTACACAGCTTACCCAGTGCGCCACGCAGCCCCGGTGCATAGGAAAGACGCAGTTGATCGCTGTAGTAGCCCTTGACAAGACAAAGCCTGACATATTCAGAGGAGGGAGGCAGAATTGGGTCATTCTTGCGGTTCCAGCTCTCGCTGACCAGCCAGACCTCACACCCGAGATCGGAGAGCGCGCTGCAGAGGCAAGCCACTGATCTTGCAATGCCTCCGCGACTGCTGTTGAGGCCTACAACTGAACATGCGATACGGAGCGGTTCAGGCGACAAAATGGACTCCCTGCTGTTTCCACCCGGCCCGGTTTGAGCTGGAAATCGTCAAAAACTCACTCGATGAAGGTTCAACCAGAACTGAAGCACAAAAAGAGCCCAGACCCTGCTCCAGATGAGTTGCCGGTCTTGAAACTGCTTCCATATGCTCCTGAGGGCATGTAACTCGAAAGGGCAGGGCAGGCAAAAACCGGCCTCATGGAATAAGGAGCGCATCTCAGGCTGGAGAGAATCTCTCAGCCAGACCTCAAAAGGAAGTTCGAACCCTTTTTTGGTCCGATTAACGCACTCAGTGGGCAACAGACCCGTGAGAGAGGAAGTAAGCAGAGGCTTCGGGTATCTTCCGGAGAGCTTGCAGAAACCCGGGAGGGTAAAACAAAACTCGACGAGCCTGGGATCGATGAGAGGAGCGCGTACTTCAAGAGAATTCGCCATGCTCATCTGATCGGTATCCCGCAGCAGCGTGCTCAGCATAAAGGTCCGCAGCTCCAGGGCGGATGCCCGGTTGATCGGATCAAAACCTGCCGTCGCAGTCTCGATCTCGCCGAACGCTTCTTCTTCCCACGAGTCGGGTGCGGTGAATTCCGGAATCACCAACTGCCGAACCTGGCGTTCGCTGAATAGTCTCCGGGAAACGAAGTAGGGAAATCGAACCGTGGTGAGGAGTTCGGCTGCTTTCCTCAGTGGCTCGGAGCGAGCATGGGAGGCGAGGAGGTGCGAAATCCCCCTTCTCGCCATTCCAGGGATGCTGCGCGCCGCAGCATGAAAGCGCTCGGCGAGAAGAGCTTTGCGGTATCCATCGTACCCGCCGAAGAGTTCATCTCCTCCAACCCCCGAGAGGGCCACGGTAAGTCCTGCCTCTCTTACCGCTTCTGAAACGAAATAGGTGTTGAGACCATCCACACTTGGCTGATCAAAGGCATTCAGCGCCGCCGACAGGCGGGAGCGCACCGATTCTCCGGAGAGTTCGATCTGCGTGTGTTCGGAACCGATATGACGCGCGGCCAGTTGCGACCATCGCCTTTCGTCATATCGGCTTTCACTGAAAACCAGGGAAAAGGTGCGAACAGGCGTTGTGGCTGTCTGGCTCATCAAGGCGGCGATGGCCGTGCTGTCGATGCCTCCACTCAGGAATGCGCCTAAGGGGGCGTCTGAAACGAGCTGGCTCCCGACGGCATCCGCCAGGCGGCAGGCGGTCTGCTCTTCTATGTCAATGGGAATTCCCCCGTTGACGGCTTCAGAGATCTGCCAGAATTTCTCTATCCGCTTCCTGCCGTTTGCATAGAGAAGAAATGATCCGGGAGGAAGGGAACGAACTCCGCATATCAAAGAGAAGGGCTCCTGCACCGATCCGTAGGCCAGGTAAGAGTGCAGACCCTTCGGGTCAAGCCTTCTGCCTACCATGCCCGTGGCTAGTATTGCCCTGACTTCGGACGAAAAGATAAGTACGTCTTCCCTGTGCCAGATATAAAGAGGCTTTACGCCGAGCTGATCACGAGCGAGTAAGAGACTCCTGCGGTCCGCATCCCAGATCCCGAAGGCGAAGATGCCACGGAGCAGCTTGACGCAGTCTCTCCCCCAGATCGAGTATGCTTTGAGAATCACCTCGGTGTCGGTCGCCGTGTGAAAACGTTGCCTCCGGTTTTTGAGGTCGCTGCGGAGGTCGGCAAAATTGTAAATCTCGCCATTGAAGGTGATCCAGTTGCCGGTTTCTGGGTCCTGCATGGGCTGGTGTCCGGCGACTGACAGGTCGATGACGGCAAGACGCCTGTGACCGAAGCAAATTGCGGGATCTGCCGATATTCTTTCGACACCCTCATCATCCGGACCCCGGTGAGACATAGCCTTTGTCATTGCAATGCAGGCCGAAAGGTCGGCCTCATGAGCATTGATTTGAACAATTCCCGCAATTCCGCACATGGGTCATCTCTCATAATGCAGCTTGCCGATCTGATCTGTATGACCAGCCAGCAGCATCCGGTAGCACTGGAGATAATGCTCGGCAATGCGCTCTATGGAATAGAGGGCGGCAACCCTCTTTGCCAGGTCGAGGCCAAGTCTGGAGCGCAGTGATTTATCGTTGAGGAGTTGAATCATACCTGAGGCGAGCGCTCTTCGATCTCCCGGATCAATTAAAAAGTCCTGTGGGTAATTGCCCAGCATATCGGCAGATCCTCCCACGCGGGTCGTGAGAGCCGCTAACCCGCAGGCCATCGCTTCCAGCAGGGAATTGGAGTTGCCTTCAACATAAGAAGGGAGGACGAAAAGGTCGGCAACCTGGTAGTAGGGCGCCGGATTTCGAATTGATCCGGCGAAAGTGACGGAGGTGAGAGATCCTTTTCTGACGACAGTCTCCAATTGCTCGCGCTGCGGGCCATCGCCGCAGATCAGGAGTTCAGGATTGGATTCTGTCTTGCGCTGAACATGAGGCCAGACATCCAACAGGTCCAGTAGGCCTTTTTCCGGGGACAATCGTCCTGCGTAGATCACGAGAGGTCTTTTGGGTGAGAGCCCCAGGGTGGATCGCAACTCTCTCCCGGTTTCCAGGCTGACAGGGTGATACAGTGCGGTGTCAACGCCGTTGAAAACCGTGAACACCCGCTCCCGGGGGAAGCCGTTAACTATCAGTTCAGTGCGGATATTTTCGGCAAGCGCCACCCAGGTTTGCGCTTTGCGAAGGAGGCGCAGCAGCAGGTCTCCCGAGCGGCGTCGAAGCAGGCCTGAAATCCCAAACTCGCCAAAACTGGGGATTTTGACCAGACATGGCCTTCGCCACAACCGGGCTACGGGGATACATCCCGCGAGAAACCAACTGATGGAATGCGCATGGACAACGTCATACCGCCCAGCGAGGACGGTCATGACAAAGGGCAGGGAAGCGACAAAAGTGGCGCCCCTTCGCCAGGCGCTCGTCATGTGAGTGGGTAGCCGCCAGACCTCGACTCCATCCAGCCGTTCGTGACGAGCCATATCAGGTTCCGATCTTCCGGTTATCACCGTGACGCGGCAGCCGAGGCGTACAAGGGCGCGACCGAGCATGTGCGCCTGTCTCTCGAGCCCGCCCAGAAACGGGTAGTAGTGGGATGTGACCATCAGGATCGAAGGCGACGATGGCATTTTGCGCTGTGACATCATTACATTGGCTCCACAAATGTTTCCCACCATATTTCAAGCATCAGCAAGGCAAAAAGGATCTGTAGGTGATTGCGCTTTCGGGCCTGATGTCCATCCCACTTTCGATGAACCCAAGATGGTTTCAAGAAAGGAGCGCGACTAAGGAGCCTCTGGAGCAACGACCAGGACCAGGGCCTCATCTCCTCGCGAAGGAGCCGGGCGGTCGGCGGAATGAACCCATGTTTTTTGCGGAGAAGTGTTTCCGAAGGGACAGTTCGAGACATCGCCCGTTTCAGAAGATACTTGTTCGTGGATCCATAGAGCATGGAATTCAGAATATCGCCATTCGCAAGGTCCATGGATTGGATGGCGTCCCGGGTTCATGGAAGAGTCAGTGACCCGGGCAGAGGGTTCGGTAGAGTTCGATAACCTGGTCTGCAGCCAGGGATATGGAAAAATGCCGGACCGCAACCCTACGGGCGTCCATGCCGCATCTGCGCATTCTGCGGGAGTCTTTGAGAATACGAATCACTGCATCGCGCAGAGCCTGAAGGTTCCGCACCGGAACCAGTTCTCCAACATCACCCAGGCGAAAGACATCGGTGCTTCCCGAAACAGCCGTGGAGACAATCGGCAGTCCGCAACTCAATGCTTCGAGCAGACTGTTCGACAGGCCCTCGAGGTGAGACGGCAAAATGAACAGATCCGCGGCGTGGTACCAGGGCAGTACGTCTGATTGCGCCCTCACAAGCATTACAGAGTTCTCCAGCTTCTGATTAATAATCTGTTCCATCATTGAAGAACGAAGAGGCCCATCGCCCACAACGCAGAGCAGCGAGCCTGGGACTTCCCTGGTTACTTCGGGCCAAACCCGCAAAAGCCCGTCAGGGTTCTTCGGTTCAGCCAGCCTTCCGCAAAACAACGCCATGAACCTGCATCTGAGCCCAAGGCTGGATCGAATGCCTTGTTTCACATCGGTAGTGCAGGGAAAGAAGGCTTCTGTTTGCAGGCCATTGTGAGCCAGGTGAATCCGTCCGGAATTGAATTCAAAAGAGGAGACCTCGGCGAAGGCCCGGCGACTGGGCGCCAGGTAGGCATCCGCTTTGCGATAGAGCCTGGAGACGATGTACTTCCAGACGAGCGAACTTCTGTTCAGTGAATTTTCGATGCTTTGCTCTTTGGTGCTGGTGATTTTGAGAACTACAGGCCGTCTCATGATTTTACCCACGAGAATCGCCAAAGAGCAATGCGCGCCATACTGATGTATATGGAAAAGATCGTAGTGCATGCCTCTAATAAGCAGAAACGATGCGAAGAAGCACAGAGAACTCACCATATGCAGCCTTGGATGATAACAGCACCACAGCCGCTGCAGTGTGAAACCACCGATGCGCTCTCTTCGCGGCCATTTGCCGGATCGCCGCTCCGCGACTACGGTGACATGGTGTCCCCTCCCGGCCAATTCAGAGGCAAGACGTTCCGCCGCCCGCTCATATCCTCCGATGAGCGGCCTGAACTGAGGGGAGATCATCAGGATTTTCAATGGATCATTCACGACAAGGCTTTTGAATCAAAGAGTTTTTCAAGAAGGGGAAGCTTATTTGGAACCTTTTGACCGAGCGCTCATTCTTTCAAGAGATAGTACAAGACGAAAGCGATCACACTGCTCGAGGTCGTGGCCGCAAGCAGCGGCAGTCTCTTCTTTTCCATCTCAAGCCATCCGACTGCGGCAATCGATACCATTGCCGGGAAACCTGGAATGCGCCAGCGTGTGGTATCTTTTACGATGAGTGAGACCGCCAGGTAGATCAAAACAATCACGAGGAGACAAAGCAGTATACGGTTCCATGTATTTGTCACTCGATTGGTGAGTATCCGGTAGGTCCCGATAAAAAAGAACGGCAACCCCGCAAAGATCCATGGAAGAGCTGTAATTCCACGAAAAGAGGTGTCATCCCAGGTTCCAAGCGATCTCAGGCCGCTCGTTTCAATCATGAAATAAAGCAGCACCGATTTGGCCGGGGGATTGCCCTCCACCATGGCGTTATATTCCTGCGCCCTTGAAACCATGGACTGGATGGAGACGCTGCCGGCTCTCGGGATGCCAAAAGTATCCAGCACCTCCGGATAAAAACCCACTGTTGCAACCAGCAGGAAAAACGAAATTGCGGCCAAGAAGCGGCCAACGCCTCCGCCCTTTCCAGCGAGGAAAGCAAATACCAACAGCACGGCCGCATTTATTAGGAGCAGCGGCAATCGAAAAAGCGCCAGCCCGAACGAACTGATCAGCATCAAGGAGGCGCCTTTGCCGTGTATAAAGAATTGCGTTGCGCCAAGTATAAACATGGAGAAGAAGAATATTATCGACATATCTTTAAACAGGAAGAAGAAGTAGAACCAAAGAGGTGTGGCGAGCAGTATGCCCAGGAAGAAAGCCTGAGCAGTCCGCTCTCCGCCAATCTCTTTGCCTATTCCGTACCAGAAAACGGAAATCAGGAGCAGCAGGCCGAGATTCGCTGATTTTCTGGCATAAAGGCTATCACCCGCAATCAGGTTGATCAAATTGAGAAAAACAGGATACCCCGGTTGTTCATAGCTCCCGGCAATGCTGTAGATCACCGCTTCCAGCGATTGGAAAGGGTATGTGGAATCAACATAATAGCCGTAGTCGTCTCCGCCAGGCATGAAGGGGTCGTAATGGTCCACCAGTGCGAGCAGCAGCATAAACAGGCATGCGAAAGCGGCTGTGATACGAGCCAGTTTTCTTCCGCAGAGGGGCCTGCCCGCACGATAGCCCGCATATACCGGGATCAGAAACGCCGTCACAAAGACGAAAAGAAAGATCATTGTCAGGTACTCGGATAGAGCATGTGTTTCAACTGTTTTCCCGTGGAACCAGTGAGATGGTATATCTGTATTTTCCGGATGAGGAAGGGGGCAGATGTTCCATAACTTCAAAGTGGACCCGGCATGAGTCTCCAAGGGCCAGGCGGGTCCTCGCTGCTATTTCCTCACGGGCCTCTGAAAGCCTGCTACTCCGCGCGGTCACGATCTTATAGATGATTTCGTCGTAGCCGGTTTGTACGACCTGGAATTTGTCGATCCAGTCCCGGAAGTAGAGAAGGTGGGTAAAATATTCGCCATCAACGAGTGTTCCATCCCGGCGAATGAATGTGTCGACGTTTCTTCCGCTTATCTTTTTGATTCTCTGATATCCGTATATGGGTTCGTCTTCCATGAGTGCGCCTCTATCACCGATTGAATACCTGATAAGAGGCATCGCGTAATTGAGGAGGTTGGTTACGACAATCTCACCCTCCATGCCGGGCTTTAGATTATTTCCGTCCTGATCCAATATTTCCACGTAGGTGCTCCATGGCGGGACTATCATACCGTCAGCCCCCGGCCTTTCGGCCGCAATCAGGCCAACTTCGCGTGAACCGTACCTGTTGAATACGGGGCAGCAGAAAACACCTTCTATTTTCTCTCTCATGAATGGATACAATGTGCCGGCTGAAGTTATCATGGCCAGGGGAGGAGTCACCCTGACATTTTCGTTTGATGCGAAACAGGCCAGTTCATAGGCTGCCTGGGCATAGGCAATAATAATACCCTTTTTTGAATTATTAACGAGGTTGATATAGGTCCTCATTCGATGCGGCGTCATAAGAAAAGCATTGAGCCATATGGTATTGCCCAGTGAGTTCAGAATTACTTTCTTAAAATCCTTGCCTGGTTTTATGATATCACGCTCCGAGCCCCACAGCAGAAACTTCGGACTGCCCGGTTTGCGGCCGGCCAGGCTGGTAAACAGTTCAGCAATTGCATTGGTCATTTCAAGGTAATACTTGTCCTGGATGAACCTTACAGGCTCGCCGGTCGATCCGCCCGATGTGTTATAGAACCACTTCCTCTTTCCTATATCATCGGATTTGAGTTGATCGGGCTTTTCCCTCAGTGTGTTTTTATACAGGACGGGCAATAATGATAATATCTTGAAAGGATCGGTCTCTTTTGTGGAAAGACGGGAATTAATCAGTCTGGCATAATATGGTACGTGTCGCCGGCAGTGGAGCAATATCGCGGATAAAGAAGATTCGAGGATCATCCGGCCGCTGCAAAGAGCATCCTCCGCCTGGATCTGCTTGAGGTACTCGTATGTCTTGATACCCTTCATTGAGAGAGTCGCATGGAATAGTCGCTCGCGCAAGCTCATCTTGTCCATAGATATGATCTGTTTTCATCACCTTTAATTCGTGATTTTCAGCAGGTCCAGGTATCGCGATGCCAATCGGATGCCGTTATTCTCGTCAAACCAGCGTCTTGATTGCTCTCCTATCTCTTTATATTTTTCCCTGTTTTGTACAAAATCCACTAGATGCTTTTCTATGTCCGCGGGGGATTTGACGTCCAGAACAGGAGGAGGGTCGCAATCGAATAGTCCGCGGAAATGCCTTGGAGAGTAATTAACGCTTTGCAGCAGAGGCTTTCTCGCGGCAAGAGTCTCCCATCCGGTCCCACCCCAGAGGCCCGCTGCATGAAATTCGCCTACGCCAATATCACTTATGCTGAGGAGCAGCATTATTTCCTTGCGGGGCAATTTGGGGAGCCAGAGGATATTTCTCCCAATTCCCAGGCTTCTCACCAGATCCTTGGACGCTCCTACATCCGGGCCATAGTCGAAGAGCACAAGAAGCGGATGATGCTCCGGGTTTCTTTCCACGAAGGCTGCGAACCCCTGGATGAGCCAATCATTGTGCTTGTTGAAATTCTCTTTTAACTCCGTCGGATACAATTCCAGCGTGCCGGGCGCCCAGAAATGGCGGGCGTGGGATACCAGTGTGAAACTATGGGCAGAAAAAGTCGGGGCGAGCATCCGGGCCACGAAATTCTCCGGCTGGGTATCGTCACGATTATAAACCATGGGGATGGTCATTTTTATTGTGCTTGTACCTATAAAGGACCGGAAGATATTTTCAGTATAGCTGTCCATGGAAGTATTGATACATACTCTGCATTTCAATAGTGCTTCTATCTGCCTTTTTTGGACATAGCTGTAGAAGAGACGCCTCTTTAATGATCCCTTTCTTATGAGAGATAGCAACCAGTGGGCGCCAACATATTCTACCTCCGTTGCATATGGGTAGTAGATATCAAGTCGTATTCCGGCCTTTGCCAGAAGCGCCGGAGCAAGCCCGCTTCCTATAAAGGCATCGAATCCTTTAAAATGACGGCCAATGCTTCTGCCGATTTTAAGTACCAGGTCATATTGACTATTGCGAAAATCCAGCCTATGAATGAACGGTTTCCACCTGTCATAATTCCAGGTGTCATTTTCAGGTAGAAAATGAGCGAGTTCATCGGCAAAGAGGAACAGGTGAGCATCTTCGCCAAGATCTCTCAAATAGCGCATTAAAGAAAAGTTGTTATTATTCATATTACATATGAGGGCAATGCGCACCGCTTTATCTCCAAACAAGACGGAAGGCAGCCAGGAAATGGTCTCGCTGGCTTTGAGTCAATATCAACTGCCAGATGAGAAGCGCAAACAGGAGAAGAATCCCTGAGCGCATTACGACGGTCATCAACACACCGAGATCGTTTGCGCCGGTAACGATTGTTCCCAATACCGTGGTTGCCGCAACTATCAGCAGAGGTTTTCCCAAGGAGAATCGCAGCGGGTATGCTCGATATGCCAGCAGCGTATACACGACGGTCCTGAAGGCGTGGCCGATGCATAGACCGATGGCGACGCCCATAACTCCAAAGGGCTCTATGAGCAGCAGAATGGATGCCGCGCTTACCGCTACGGAAGGTATAACAGCATAGAGATTCAGATATGACCTCCTGGACAGATCGATTCCGATTCCCGATATCCAGCCCATGGCCTGAATACAAAGGCCCAGCGCCAGGGGAAATACGACTTGCGTCGATGAAAGATACTTCGATGTCGCCAGAAAGATAAGCAAAGGCCCGGCGGAGAATGAGAGGAACAGCGTGCACATGCATATAAAGATCGTAAAATAGAGCAGAATATGGTCGTAGGTCCGGGTGGAATCCTGTTGTTTAAAAATGGAAAAGGAGAAAGGACCCCATGCGGTTTGGAAGGCCTGGACAGGCAGACTGATCAGAGAAGCCATTTTATATCCGGCTGCATAGAATCCAAGAGCTTCAGTAGTGAGCAGGTTGCTGATCAGAGCACGGTCCATTGCGGGGATGAAAGCGCCGAGTGCTGAAATGAGTCCGTAGGGGATGCCGAACAGCAGCAGTTCGCGCAAGTATTGAGCGCCTCTCGGGATCTCGATCCACTTTTTGCAGAAAAAGAGCCCCAGTGCGGCAAAGATGATTCGGGATGCGAGATAGAGCGAGAACAAACCGGCAAGACCAACATGGAAAATATATACCCCCCCGAAGATTGCCAGCAACCCGGCGATGATGGAGCCCGCGGAAAGGAGGAGGAACGGCCGTCGATCGAAGGTCCACTTGAGAAGATTCTGGCTGAAATTGATGAGAAGAGAAAAGGGCGCCTGGGCCAGGCTCAACCGAAACAGGAGCGAGAGCCCGGGCTTGTTCGCATAAAGATACGAGAGCTGTTCGGCGGAAACCCACAGGGCCGGCAGCAACAGAGCGGCAAGAAACAACTGCGCCGCAAGAGATTGAGAAGCCATCTGGCGCCTTGCACTCGCCTGATCGTACTCGTAGAAGTACCTTGCAACAGCCGAGTCCTGTCCAAAGACCACCAGAATCGTGAGCAGGTTGGTCAGAACCACGAAGGCATCGAGGATGCCGTAATCTTCCACTGAATAACAGCGAGTCAGAATCGGGAAAGTAATCAGAGAAGAGAGCCTGCTGAGCGCGACAATGCCCCCGTAAAGGACCGAGTCGCGGAGCAGGAACCCCAGTCGCTCTTTGAGCGGGAGTTCTGCCGGAGTTGCGGGATTATTTTGCATGCCCGATTGAATGTTCCAGAACCTCTTCGAGCTTCTGCTTATCAGGGAAATTGACGAGAACGCCCAAACCTTTTCTTTGGTAGACCACCAGGCTGCCAAGAGCTACGGCGTCGGCGCCGCCCCGACGCACGACAGTTGAGATGTCCTGAAGAGAGCCGGCCCCGCCGTGGGCTATCAAAGGAATCGAAACGGCTTCGCTCACTTTTTGCGTGAGTTCCACATCAAATCCGCTCCAGGTTCCTTCCCTGTCGATCGAGGTCAGCAGAATCTCCCCTGCGCCGCGCTCGGCAACCTCTTTTGCCCATTCCACCGGATCACGCTTTTGATTCACCGTACCGGAGTGGCTGAATACGTGGCGCCTGCCCCAAAAGCTTCTGCGGACGTCGATGGCGACTACTATGCTCTGGCTCCCGAGTGCTTTGGCCAGAACCGTAATGAGTTCCGGATAATCGAACAGGCAGGAATTCAGGATTATCTTCTCGAAGCCGATGGCGAGAATCTTCTCGGCCGTAGGCAGGTCACGGATACCTCCTCCGTAGGAGAGAGGCAAAAAACACTCGTTGGCGATCTCCTGGAGGATCTTGTAATCAGGCTCGCGCCCCTCGCGGCTGGCTGTGATGTCGAGAAACGCCAGTTCATCAACCTCGAGTTCATTGAAGATCCGGCAGGTATTCAAGGGGTCTCCGATGTAGCCGAACCTGCCAAACCGTACAGTTTTGACCAGCGACTCGTCTCGAAGCAAAAGGCAGGGAATGACGCGAGTTCGCAGCATAGCGGAGGCTATATTCCGGCAAAATTTTCCAGCAGTCTCATTCCGAATCTGTGGCTCTTTTCCGGATGAAACTGCACTCCGAAAATGTTGTCCACCTGCAACGCTGCATCGAACTCCGTGCCGTACCGGCATCTGAGAACAGAATGCCCGGGATCATCAACCCGCACGTAATAAGAGTGGACGAAATAGAACCGAAAGTCTGTGTCGAATCCGTCGGTTAAAGGACTTGCAGATAATCGGGTGACGTCATTCCAACCCATGTGCGGTACCTTCAGCGCCGAGCCTGGCGACGAGCTAAAGCGCCTGGTGCTTGCCGGGACCCAGCCAAGGCCTGAATGCGTACCTTCTTCACTTGAGCGGGTCATGATCTGCATTCCGAGGCAGATACCCAGGACAGGGATTTTTTCTTCCAGCACCTTGATGTCCAGAACGGTTCTGAGACCAGTGGAGTCAAGCCGCTCCATTGCCCGGTCGAAATGTCCCACTCCGGGAAGAATCAGTTTCTCCGAACTGGCGATTTCATGGGAGTCGGAGCAGATCCTTGCACTTACTCCTATCTTCCTGAGCATGTTGAGAATCGATCCAAGATTTCCCGTTCCGAGATCGATTATTGTTATCAAGACAAAGTCTCCGATTTGGAAGTATATTTCAGATAAAAGCTCATGGGGACCAGGTCGGCTTTGGCAAGCACATAGAACAGCGGCCTCAGCCGCTCGAATCTCTTCTTGTATGTGGGGTAATCCCTGTAAGATTTGCGAGGCAGGGTCATGATCGCGTTGAATTCTTCATCGGAAAGGCAGAGTCTTTTTTTGAAATAGTCCAGCAATTCCGGCTCCATATAGGGAGGCGCCGAATAGAGGCGGATAGCCTCATCCCTTGTCATAATGCCTGCGCGAACAGCAGCGGAAAGCGAATTGTTGCGGTTATCGATGTTGAATTTTACCGGATTGTAATAGCTGTGATGAAAAGCGGTAATGCGGTTTTCCAGGTGATGCCCTCCATAATCCTGCCACCCGAATTCTTTTTCCAGGAATGCGCGTGCCTCCGGCTTGGAGTACTCGATGTACCAGAGTGGCCGGATTTTCTTGATACGCTTGATCAATACCCACTTCATGAATGTCATGAAGGGCATATTGGGATAGGTCTTCATCGGCAGGGAACCATACATCCGATGAACGGACTTGATATACCTTCCATCCATGTAGAGTGTCCCAAGCGGAGAAATGCCCTCGGCAACAAAGGAATGGCCTTCGAGAATGTACTTTACGCCATACCTGGCGGCAGCGCGGTAAAGAGTTTCGGCAAGAGCGATGTCCGTTGCGCAATCCAGGTCGGGAACGCCTGCCATGAAAAAAGCGCGGATTATATCATCTGCTTCTTTATTATCGATAACGTGCGTGTAGAGATCGACGTTTAATTTGCCCAGGACTTTACGGATATTCTGCGTGGCGATCGCCGTATTCCAGGTATTGTCGTAATGCGCGGCAAGCGGCCTCAGACCCCATTCCACGGCCTTGGCCGCCATATAGGAGGAGTCCGTTCCACCGCTTACTCCGATCACGCAATCATATCTGCGCCCCCGCCCCTCTTTCTTTATCCGGTCGACCACCTCCATCAGTCTCTGCTCGCCTCGGGGCTCTCCCAGCCCGTATTGCTCTTTCAGAGAATCTATCATGTGGCAGTAATTGCACACGCCGTTCTTATCAAAGTCTATACCGGGAACTGTCTCATCGTAGATGCACCGGGAACAGATCCTGAGGCCTGTCAGGTCTTTTACCAAGTCAGTTATCCAATCTGCCTGGCAGGGTTTCCCGCCAGTCTGGAGTTCGGAGGGAAGGAAGCGCTCACCAGGCTGTTTGCTCCAATTATACTCCCGTCGCCGATTTGCACCCCACGGGCTATTATGCTGTTAGGTCCGATGTAGCACCGGGAACCAATCACGGTGGGACCATATTTCAGGGGCGATCTGCCGCCGCTTGTAGCCCATTCGACGGAGTCATGCGAATAGATTTGCACTCCTGCGCTGATACTGCAGTAGTCACCGATTGTGAGTCCACCGGTTCCATCGAGCAGGGTGAAAGGGCCTATCCATGTGTGGCTTCCAACCTTGACATCCCCGTAAATATAGCTGCTGTGGTAGATGCTGGCGCCTTCACCGAAATTGAGCGTGCGGGCCCGCTCCCACCGATCGAAAAGCAGTTCCTCGATTGGAAGGTCGCGATCCCATTTCTTTCTCATTTCATCTCTCAATTTCTCATAGAGAGAGAGCAACTGCTCTGCAATTGCCGTTAGTTGCTCATCAGGTGAATGCCGGGTTTGCATAATCGGGATATCTCTCCAATGCATGAATGCCCCTGGAAAACAGGCGGGGCTTTATTGCAGGAACGATTCGCAGAATTGTTCAAGATTGAGCAAAGACCAAACAAAAAGCCTGCGGTTGAGCTTACCGTCGAGATGCTCCTGGACGAGGGCGCCAACGGCTTCAGGATCGAAAAACTGGTAGATTCTGGCATCACGCGCCAGGAGGCGCCTTTTCACATATTCGATGCTCTCTCCTTTGAACCAGCTTGCATCGGGTGCGGAGAATCCCTGCTTTTCAGCTTCAACTATCTGCCGGGGAACATATCGCGACATCACCTTGCGAAGGATCATTTTTCCATCCCTCGTCCTCTGATGATATTTGGCCAGTTCGTTTTCATCGGTGCGCACTACTTCATCGAGGCAGGAGAGTTTCAGAGAAACCGGCACCTTCATGGCAAAATCGACGAGGTCGTTATCGAGGAACGGCAGGCGGGTCTCGAGGCTATGAGCCATGCTGAGCTTGTCTTCAACCACCAGGAGGCTGTGCAGAAAAGTCCTCGCTTCAAAACAAAGCGAATGGTTGATATAGTCCTCGGGCCGCTCCATGGTGTGCGCATGTTTTTGGAAAACATCCCGGAAAATGTCTATCGTCCAGACATTGGCTACCTCTGATTTAATGGGGGCAAACAGTCTCCAGAGCACTCTATTGTCAATGAGCCTCTGCCAGTAGGCATAATACTTTTCTATATAGTCCTGAAAGCCGTAGTTAACCGCGGCCCGGTAATAGCGCCACGGGTAGCCGGCGAACAACTCGTCGCCCCCTCCGCCCGAGAGCACCACCTTGACGAATTTTCCAGCCAGTTGCGCAGCATAATAATTCGGATAGCTTTGTCCGACCCGTGGCTCCTCAAGGTGCCAGGCGAATTTCGGCATGATTCTCTCCATGTCCCCGGCCTTTAGAACCATCTCATAGTGTTCGGTCTTAAAAAGGTAGGACATGAATTCGGCCTTTTGCCGCTCATCAAAGCTCAACTCCATGCCGGAAGCCGAATGCAGATCGAAGCCGCAGGTGAATGTCTTGATGTAGGGCAACTGCGTGGCGGCGACCGCGGTTATGGAACCCGAATCCATGCCGCCGCTCAGATAGGCGCCAACGGCGACATCGCTGACAAGCTGACGATTGACCGCCTGGCGGAAAAGCCTGTCAAGTTCCTCGATGTATTCCGGCTCGGAAGCGGGTTGTTCCGGTTCCGAGAAAGAATAGTCCCAGTAGCGTCTAAACACCGGGGCGCGTCCGGGTTCGAGCGTTGCCCAGTGACCGGCGGGGAAGAGCCTGATGCCGTTGAACAGGGTGCGGTCGGTGAAGAAATTCTGAAAGGTGAAATATTCGACCAGCGCTTCTTTGTCCATCTTTGCCCGAAAAGTCGGGTGGGCAAGGATTGCCTTGACTTCCGAGGCGAAGGCGAAAACACCGTTGCTCTCTGCGTAATAAATCGGTTTGATGCCATAGCGGTCGCGGGCGAGGAGGAGTTCCCGGTCTTCATTGTCCCAGAGTGCGAAGGCGAACATTCCGTTGAAGCGTTCAATACAGCCGGCTCCCCATAGAGAACAGGCGTAAAGTACAACCTCCGTATCCGTGCGTGACCGGAAATGACATCCAAGAGCCTCAAGCTCTGTTCGAAGCTTTTGGAAATTGTAGATCTCGCCATTATAGGCAATTATGTACCTGCCGTCTGGTGTGGCCATCGGTTGCCGTCCGGCCGGGGTGAGATCGATGACTGCCAGCCTGCGGTGCGCCAGGCCAATGGCGCCGTTGGAAAAGTGTCCGTCGCCATCCGGGCCCCGATGGGAGATTGTCTCCGCCATTTTACTCAAAATGACCGGGGAGGCAGGCTCGCCCTTATGGTTAACAAATCCCGCAATACCGCACACTGTCTCAAACCCGTGTTTTAAGAAAGCTGCAGAGTCTTTCAACTATATAGCGCTGGTCCGCCTCGGTGAGTTCATGATAGAGAGGCAATACCAGGCAGTGATGGTATGCGTACGTACTCCCTGCCATATCCCCGTTGATGCGGCAGGTTGAGCCGTTAAAGGCGGGGTGCATGTGAAGCGAGTATGTCCCTATTTGGGCCTCGATTCCTATGGCTCGCATATTCTTCATCACTTCGTCACGATTGTTTATATAGATGCAAAAAGACTGCCTGGAGTGTTTCCCATTGGATGTAACGCCGGGAATCGCCACTTCAGAATGATCCTGCAACAGGGCGATATAGTTGTTGGACAGTTCTATGCGCCTGTCGAGAAGCTCATCTATTTTCCGCATCTGACAGAGACCGACGGCGGCCAGAATATTGCTGAGTTTGCAGTTGACGCCGATGCGCTCGAATATCGTACTTTCCCGTGTATCGGACCTGGCCATACCGAAGTGTTTATATGAGTCCATCCACTCAGCCCACACAGCATTATTCGTCGTTATCATGCCACCCTCACCGGTTGTTATAAACTTTCTGGGGTGCAGGCTGAATACGGAGATGTCCGCGAGGTTTCCCGCTCTCCTTCCCTTGAATTCGGCCCCCAGCGCACAGGCGGCGTCCTCGATTATCAGGAGTCCATATTGCTCCCTGAAATAAGAGATGCGGTCATAGTCCAGCGGGTTGCCAAAAAGAGAGACCGGGATGATCGCTCGTGTGCGGCTGCTGAGCGCCTTTTCGACGGTATCGTAGTCGATCAGCATTGTCTCCCTGCTGGCGTCGACGATTACCGGCCTGGCGCCGGTTATTGCGACGGCGCCCGCCGTGGCGGGATAGGTGTAGTCCGGGACGATCACTTCATCGCCGGACCCGATGCCGAGGGCGCGGAGGGCCACTTCGAGTCCCGTAGTGCAGGAAGTGACCGCAATCGCATACCTGCAGCCGATGTAATTACTGAATACTTCCTCGAACTGCTTTGTAACCGGTCCTTCGGTCAAATGGCCGCTATTGAGCACACTGCAGACGGAATCGATAATATCCTGGTCTATGTATGGTTTGATGAGCGGGATCGTTTTCATGGGATTGCAAGTGAATTCGAAGATGTCGGCTGGAGATTATGGGCGGCCTGAAAACTGCGCTGCATGGTTTCTTCTCAATTCTACTTCCCTGATGTGGGATCGCCTCCAGGCAATTAATCTGTTGAGGCCTTCTTCGAGGTCCACGGTCCAGCGGAAACCGAGATCTCTTTGAGCCTTGCCGGTATCGCCTACTCTATTGGTGACGAATGTCTGACCCGCCGGTTCGAACCTTATCGGCAGAGACGATCCGGTGATTCTGAGTATCAACTCAGTCAATGTCCTGATGGATGTCTTCATACCTCTTCCCACATTGTAGAAGCCGAAAGGAACCTCACTTTTCAGCGCACAGATATTCGCACGCGCAGTGTCCGCGACGTAGATGAAATCATATGCCTGGCTTCCGTCACCGTACACAATGGGAGACACCCCCCTGTCGAGGTTGTCGAGTATCTTCATAATGACGGCAATATAGGCGCCCCTGTAGTCTTGCCGAGGGCCATAGACGTTCATATAGCGAAGGCCGGCGCCGTTAAGATTATAGCGTTTGTGATAAGACTTCAGCATATGTTCGCCGGCAATCTTGGTAGCTCCATAAAAAGTCCAGTTGTTATAGGGGTGGTCCTCGGTCATCGGTTCTGCCACAGCGTCACCATATACGGAAGCAGAGGAGGAGTAGACGAGTCGCTTTATTCCATTGAAAACACATGCTTCGAGCACATTGAATGTTCCACGTATATTGACATCAAAGGCCGCCACGGGGAATTCATGACACTGAAGGAGCCATAGAGCGGCAAGATGTACAACACCATCCATCCCCTTCATTGCCGCGTTCAGGATATCAGTGTGAAGAATGTCGCCTCCTGCTTCATAGATTCGGCATCTTGGGTCATTCATTGAATCGGCTATGTTGGACCAAACGCCTCTGCAGAAGTTATCGTATATAAGCACTTCTTCCACATCTTCCTTGAGCAGTTCTTCGACAACGTGCGATCCGATCAGGCCCGCGCCTCCTATCACCAGAATCTTCGCTCCTCTCAGATCCACTGAATCCACTCCTGTCATTGGCAATCCGCTGCCTTCACAAAGCTCCGCCAACTCAATTACACAGCCTTGGCAGGCAAGGTAATGAAAATAAAGAATCCGACATTTTTCGATATGGATTGAAAATCCTGTCAGCTCGAAGAAGGATCTTTTGCTATCAAGTCGGGTGTATTTTTTTGCCTGTACTGTGGCTGGTAGCTATAGTATTTGTAATACCTGTAGTAGTACCCACCGTAGTGGCTGCTCACGTTGAGCTTGTTGACGATTGCTCCTATGAGTCTTCCTCCCACATTGTGGACGTTTCTCCGGAATATGCGCAGCGCCTCCCGATGGGTTTGTCCGAGCGTGCTCACCAGGATTACTCCATCCACATAGTGACCCAGGATCAGCGCGTCTGCAAAACCGGTTGTCGGTGGACCATCTATGATGATTCTGTCATAGTACTTGCATATTTCCATCAGCAGGCGCCGCATGCGGCTCGATGAGAGCAACTCGGCCGGGTTCGGGGGAACCGGGCCCGCATTGATCAACTGCAGGTTGGGTACGCTCGTCTCCTGTACAATGTCTCCGTTATTGCTCACACCCGTCAAATAATTGCTTAAGCCGTTCAAGTGATTGATCTGGCGCCCATTGCCGGAAAAGAGCTTGTGCAGAGATGGCCTGCGAAGATCGGCATCAATGAGCAGTACTTTTTCCTCCGATGCGAAAGCCTGGGCCAGGTTGGCCGCTATGGTGCTCTTGCCCTCACCGGATGCCGTGCTGCACACGAGCAGCAACTTTGGGGGTCGATCCATAGAACTGGAGAGCTGAATGGAAGCTTTGGCCGTTCTGGTTGATTCGGAAAACCCTGCGGTTGGTTTTAGCCTTACGAGGTGACCTATATCGGGCAGTTCATCCGGTTGCACCAAAGGAAGAACACCGAGTACGGGTAATTGAAACCGGTCTGAGATTTCATCGATGCGTTTGACAGTGTTGTCCAGGTATTCCAGCAGAAAAGCAGCGCCCAAAGCGCAGATTGTTCCGGCCAGGAGTGCGATGAGAAGGTTAAGGGGGATTTTGGGCGAATAAGGGGCCAGGGGAAGTGTTGCATGATCGACCACCTGGATGTTACCGATATCGGTACCCACTTTCGCGTCAATCTCCCGCGAGCGCTCAAAAAGACTTTGATGAATCAGTTTGCTCGTCTCTACCTCGCGTTCCAGTATCTTATACTGGACAGCCTTGTCATTGAGTTCCAGCGCCAACACCTTCTTGGCATTCGAATCCTCGCCCAGTCGTTCCTCTTTCTTGACCGCCGTGAGAAAGTCGTTCTTTATCGATTCGAGTATGCGATTTTCTTCGACCCTTATCTGCTTATCCACATCGTTCATTTTGGCTTTGATGCTCTGCAGCTTCGGGTACTCATCCTTAAAAGTCGTTATCCCGTCCCTGTATTCACCGGCAAGAGTGCTGTGATCGGCGCGGAGTTTCTGGAGAAGCGGCGTCTCAAGCCCGGAGGGTATTGAACCGGCGCCATGGCCTGCGTGCCTGTACAAAGTCTCCTTGTGAATACGTTCGGCCTGTGCTGCGGCGTAGGATTTGTTCGATTCCTCCAACAGCGAATAGACAAGATTCAGGTTTGAATTCAGTGAAACGATTCCGGCCTTGCGTGAAAAATCGTTGAGACTGTCCTCGGCCCTCTCAAGTTGAATCCTCGCCAGTTCTATCTGTTTCTCCAGTCGTTTCTTCGCCGTTATGGTAGCCTCGATTTTCTTGTCGACCTGCCAGGATATGAACTCCTGAATCAGGGCATTGACCACGTCGCGAGCCACTGTGGGGTTCTGAGAAGTAAACGCCAGTGAGAAAATCGTTGTATCCCGCTCGGGTTGGACATCGAGGCTCTTGATGAATCGGTTCTCGATTCCTTTGCGAATCTTCATTTCCGCAATTCTCGGGTCCTCGTTATCTTTCCATCCCATCCAAGCCTTAACCGACTGCTTGATGAAGAGAAATAAACCGGAGATGCTCCCCGGTTCGCCTGGAAGAGGATTAAATGAGGCGTTGGCGCTCAACTGGAGTCTGTCGATAACCCTCCCGGCAAGTGATTCACTCTTCAGAAGCTTCAACTGGGTCTGCATGAATTCACGAGTCTGGAGCTGAGAGCCGAGCATCACCATATCCTCGAACTTGGTGACCTTGGGCGCCTGTATGCTCAGCTCTATTTTGCCTGTAGCCCGGTAGAGCGGTTTCATGGCATAGCTGACAACGAGTGTTGTAAACAGGGAGATCGAGATAATGGACAAGATAAGCCATTTGCGGCGAAGGATCACCTCCAGATAGTCCCGCATGTCGGCGGAATCTTCAAACTCCGGAACTGTCGGCCCCATTACTTCGGGCGTTATGTTTGCCTCATGGCTAGGTACCGAGAGTGGAGGACTGCCATCTGTCTTCTCTAACCGATCAGTCACAGTACGGCTCCATTTATGCGTGAAACCAAAACTACAGTGACGTTTGACCTAAAGTGCTCGGATGTACGGTAATGAAGCCCATGAAAATGAATAAAAGTTCAATCAGAGAACAGCAAGATTTCGATGCTTCCCGTATATATCAATGAATGCAGGTGTAAAGGGTTATTTTGTAGGGTATATTTAAGGTAAATTCGTACCAATTATCGAAAATTTAAGAAGTAATTTAATATAATGCAGATGTAAAGTGAAATAAAGTTACTTCAGAATTACTATTGTCTGTGAATGAAATAAATCAATAGGGACTTTTCTTTTAATAACAAGAAATTGTAATTCAATGTGAAAGTATCGTCAAGAGATCATCTCCGCGCTGTAATGTAACGCTTCTTCGCAAAGAATTCTCTTCGATCACCGGCCTTAGCTCAAAGCGCCCTCAATGGCAGAGGTGGAGCGGCGGGAATTTATCCTTCAAGATTTTTGACAGAGAGGTCGATTTCTCAACTAGCCGGGAATATACCGGCCCCATGAAATGGGACGGTAGCAGACCGGAGATGAGGCGGTCTGCAGAGCTGTTGCTGCTGCGGATTATTCTCCGGCGCCAGTTGGAAATGGAAAGGATAACACATGCGCAAGCCCATTTTCTTTTACTCCTTCTTGAATATGCGGTTCCCATTACTGCTTGCCGTTTTGTTGTTTTTCATGCCAGGTTGCGCCACGATCGGTTCTGAAGTGAACAAGCCGAATTTCATTATGGAAAATCAGCCGGTTCGGGAATTGAAAGTACTGGTTGCAAATGATGGCAGTTTTGCTGACGCGCAGATCGATGAGTTGATATCGAGGGTATCGGGATCTTTAGCAGAGCAGGTAGGTATAAAAATGAAGGTTATTGCCCGTATGCAGATAACCTGGGAGAAAAAGGCGCCCATTCCGATGCTTGAACGCCTGTTCGAGAAAACCGGTCACACCGATGCGGACCTGGTGGTGGGATTCGGCTCGAAGTCGGGCGCCGACCTGGTTGCCGGCGGGCTTTTGGGCGGGTGGCAGGCGGTGATCGATGACACATACAGGCGCTATATCGTAATGACACGAATCGATGAGCACACGCTGATGCATGAAGTGTGTCATGCATTTATCCCTTCACGCGCCCACAGCAGTTCCGGGTTAATGCAGGCGGTTAATATAGAGCTTCTTCCCGGAGTGCCGCTGTATCGCTCCAAATACCTCTCGCCACAGGACAGGCAGGAGATACTGAGGCATAAGTGGAGAGACTTTGCGGAAGTGCAGCCCGTGCGGCCGGAACATCGGGAGCATGCTTTAAATTTGACCGCCCTGCTGCCTGGTAACTGAGTTGCCCGCGACCGGCAGTCATCCCCGCCGCCTCGAGAATGGATGAGTTTGAGCGGTCAGGGATGTTTCAGCGAAAGAGCTTGACCTTGTATGCGCACTTGGCAACGATCGTCTGAAAACAAACCACTTCAATAACCTCATAAGATACAAAGCCATCTCTTATCATCATCTTTTGTATCTCTCCCGCTGCTGTTTTAAGGAGGGAAGGTGCCCGGCAGCCCCGGTGGAGTGTCCGTGCTTCTTTCCAATGAAACGAATGACACTCTCGCCCTGACGGGCGCCTTTGAAGTCGAAACGGCTGACGACATCCCGAATGAAATGCTCGGCTACAGCTATCCTCCTCCTCACACCACTTTTAATGTCCCGACCGCCCTCTATGGAACAACCTCGACATTGTTCCCTTATCGCGCCATCGGAAAAATATTCTACACAAAGAGTGACGGACAGAACTACGTCTGTTCGGGATCATCCATAGGGGGACGAGCTGTTTTGACCGCAGGCCATTGTGTTTCCGACGGTAAAGGCAAATTTCACACCAACTGGGTCTTCATCCCCGCTTAAAGAAACAACACCAGGCCTTACGGAACCTGGTCATCATTCTGGATGACCACATTCTCAGCCTGGCACACCCGCAGCGATTTTGGGCGGGACGTGGGCTTTGCGGCAGTGAGAGACATCTCAGGTCTGAAGCTCTCCCGGAGAGTGGGATGGCTGGGCTTTGCCTGGAACCAGTCTACCACAAAGCACTGGAACATGTTTGGCTATCCCGGAAAGAGCCCTTACAATGGCGCCTGGCTGGTGCAGACACAGGCCTCGCTGTCCCGAATGGACAGCACCAAATCCCCCAGCCGACCGGGCATCGGTTCCAATCAGACGCCCGGATGCAGCGGCGGTCCCTGGATTCTGAATTTCATAACCAACAATTATGCCAATGGCGTGAACAGCAGCTACTATACCTCACAACCCCTGGAAATGTTTTCCCCTTACTTTGATACCTCGGTAAATAACATGAGAGTCACCGCTGTCGCCAGGTAGCTGCCGCTCTGCCGGCATGAGTCCGCCGGCAGCAAATATAAACATATCACCGCCTCTCCCCGATTGCATCCTGACGGATGACGGGGAGAGATGCGGTTTGTGAGACGCCGTCTTGCCCGCCAGGGCCACGGAGGATTTGAGGATGCGGCTTTCGAAGCTCCTTTGTTCAGCTCTTTTGGCTATCCCGCTTTGGGTTTTTCCTGTTCCCGAAGGGATGACGGGGACCGCTCATGCTACGGGAGTGCCTGAGACGAAAGTCCTTGCCACCATCGGAACGAAGCAGATCACACTCGAAGATGTTGAGGAAAGGCTTAAGCGCCTTTCGCCCTCCATGCGTGAAGACTATTCCTCCGAAGAGGGGAAGCAGCAGCTTCTGAGGGAACTGGTGCGCATCGAGGTCTTTTCCATGGAAGCCGAGGCTCAGGGGCTCCAGAATTCGGCTAAATTTCAGAATAAGCTGGCCGAAGTGAGGAAAGCCCTCCTGGCGGACCAGTTCACCAAGGAAAAGATCCTCTCCGGCGCGGCTGCAACAGATGAAGAGGCCCGCGCCTACCATGCGAAGCATTCGCACGAATTCCGCACGCCGGAGCAGATCAGGGTGACCTCTATTTTCCTCGAATGGCCCTCCAAAGCGACGGCGCCACAAAAAGCAGAACTGCACTCGTTGTCCGAGGAGATCGTACAAAGAGTTCGAGCGGGAGAAGACTTCCTGGAACTGGTTCGGAAGCATTCCTCCAAATCGCCGGAAGAGGATGCGGCGCATTTCTCAAAAGGCAGATATATGCCGGAGATCGAGGAAAAACTCTTCTCACTGGGGGTAGGGGAGATCAGCCCGATTATTGAAGTGGAAGGGGGGCTCCTGATTTTCAGGATGGAAGATCGTCTGCCGGAACGTGCGGCCCCTTACGAAGCAGTAAGCAGTGAAATCATTGAAAAGCTCCGGACCGAAAAGAGTCTGAAAGAATTTGAGTTAGCGGAGGGCAGGCTGTTTTCGAAGTATGACGTGCTAATTGGCGACGAAGCTCAGGCTGCCGGAGCCGGGAGGAGGGTTACGCAAAAAGACGATGGGAAACCGCTCATAGAGGGAGAAATCCGCAAAGTGACCCGCGCAACGAAAGAGGCTATGAAATCCGGAGGCAAGGGGACGATCTTTGTCGAAGCCGGATCGAGAAGCGCCGGGGGCGAAGACCGCATGTCCGTGGGCGTTACTGCAAAGACGGCGATTTTCAGGGTCGAGAAGGGAAAGCGCGTTGCAGCAGTTTTTGAGGATTTGAAGAAAGGTGTAGCCGTTCAGGTCTACGCTTCAGGGCCGGTCGGTATGTCCTACCCCGTTCAAGCCGATGCGGATGTGATCGTAATCCTTGGCGGTTCTCAATAAAGTGGCGCGCCTGTAGGGATTCGAACCCCAGACCTACGGATTAGAAGTCCGTTGCTCTATCCAACTGAGCTACAGGCGCGCAGACCCCCTAAATAGTGATTTTTTGCCTCCAATGTCAACCTAAATCGATTCTCATTCCGGTCACCTTTTGGTTGTTGCGTTGATGAATCGGCTGGAGGGGCGGCTTGAAAAGGGCGCCCCCTTTTTCTTTGCGTTTTCCCTGAAAAGAAGTTACCTAAGACCCCTGACTCGGGGGTGTTCTCCAGTCAATAAAATCAGCGGCAATGTAGACTATTTCGGTTCCGGGGAGATCATATTATGAACCGCTCGACACAGTGGCTGAGTCTTGTCGCAGGCATTCTCATTTTCGCCTACGGTATCACGAAGGCCTTTGAGGGGGATTGGATACCTTTTATACTGGGACTTCTGATCATCGCCTTCACCATATCGAAGATGATGAAGAGCAGGGCGGAAAAGGGGCCGCCGCCGGATCGGGGACCCGGTGCAAAGTGAGCTGCGGTAATTCAGCAATAAGCCGGTAAGCGCCTGTTCGAGCGAGGTGTATTTGATTTTTGGCAAAAACCGTGGAATCCCTCGTTAAATTGGGCAACAGCTTGCAACTACAGGCAAAAAGACAAGCCCCTTGACGTCTCCGGGCAAATAATCTAACGTTTCCTCTCTTCGAGAGAAGCAATCGAATGGATTCCGGGAAGGTTTTCGATAGATGGATGATTTGAATATCGTAGTGCGGGAGCGGCTGGAAAAGGCTGCTGAGTTCGAGCGACAGGAGATTCGGCTTTATCCGAACGGCTTTCCCGTACAGCACAGAATAAAGGACCTGCTCGGGCACGCCGAAGGCAAGACAGCCGAGCAACTCGAATCCGAAGAAACCGACTATGTCATAGCCGGGCGCATCCTTTCGGTGCGCTCCTTCGGAAAATCCACCTTCATGCACATAGTCGACGCCGAAGGGAAAATCCAGATCTACCTGCAGCAAAACCGGCTCGGCAAGGACTCCTACTCGCTGGCGAAAAAGCTGGATATCGGCGACATAGTGCGCGTGAGCGGGCCGTTGTTCAGGACGAAAACGGACGAACTCACCGTAGTGGTAAAAGAGCTGGTTTTACTGACCAAGAATCTGCGCCCGCTTCCTGAAAAATATCATGGTCTCAAGGATATTGAATTGCGCTACCGGCAGCGCTACGTCGACCTGATCGTCAACGAGCAGGTGAGGGAGACATTCCGGAAGAGGGCCCGGATAGTCGCCGCCATCAGGAACTTTTTCTCCGAGCGCGGTTTCCTCGAGGTTGAGACTCCAATGATGCAGGCGGTGCCTGGAGGGGCGACCGCCAAACCGTTCAAGACCTTTCACAACGCCCTGAACATGGACCTCTATCTCAGGATCGCCCCTGAGCTTTATCTGAAAAGACTCCTGGTGGGGGGATTCGAGCGTGTTTATGAACTCAACCGGAACTTCAGGAATGAAGGGGTGTCCACGCAGCACAACCCCGAGTTCACCATGCTCGAGTTCTACCAGGCTTATGCTACCTATGAAGATCTGATGGATCTTACCGAAGAGCTTTTTTCCGAAATTGCATCGGCGGTAAACAACGGTGTGCTGCATCTGGAATATCAGGGCCACACGATCGACCTTTCACCGCCCTGGGCCAGGTACAGCTTCAGCGAATCGTTGACAAAGCTTGGAGACGTTCCGGAAAAGGCTGTCGAGAACTTTGACGAGGCTGTTGCTTTTGCCAGGTCCATCGGGATCGGGATTGAGAAGTTCGAGGGGCATGGGAAGCTGCTGACCAAGATTTTCGATTTGGTTGTCGAGCCGAGGCTTATCCAGCCGACTTTTATCTATCATTATCCGCTGGAAGTCTCGCCGCTTTCGCGGAAAAACGATGCAAATCCCGAATTTGTCGACCGCTTTGAGATGTTTATCGCAGCTCGTGAGATGGCCAATGCATTTTCGGAACTTAACGATCCCAGGGATCAGCGTGAAAGATTTGCGCTTCAGTTAAGCGCCCGCCAGGCCGGGGATGAAGAGGCGCATTTCATGGATGACGACTACATCAGGGCGCTGGAGTACGGGATGCCGCCGGCGGCAGGCGAGGGTATCGGAATCGACCGTCTGGTTATGCTTTTCACCGATTCGCCGTCCATCAGGGATGTAATCCTGTTTCCTCACATGAGACCGGAAAAGAAGACGCAACCGTAGATTATGGGCTTTGAATTCTTCATCAGCATCAGATATTTGTTGGCAAAGCGCCGGCAAACGTTCGTGTCGCTTATCACCTTTATATCGATTGCGGGCGTTGCTGTCGGTGTGACAGCGCTGATCGTCGTTCTGGCGGTGATGAACGGGTTTCATGAGGATCTGCGCGGGCGAATTCTGGGCATTACCTCGCATGTGAATATCGGGAGCTACGGCGGAACCATTTCGAATTATAAAGAGGTTATGGGGGAGATTGAAAAAGAGCCGCGTGTCGTGGGCGCCACTCCTTTCATCTTTGCACAGGTCATGATCACCTCCGGCAAGAGCGTATCGGGGGCGGCCCTGCGCGGGATCGATCCTTTGTCCGCCTCGCGCGTGATAAAGATCCAGGAGAACCTCATCCGGGGTAACCTGGCCGACTTGGTCACACCCGCTTCAGGGTCCGCTCAGAGCTATCCGGGTATAATTCTGGGCGTGGAACTGGCCAATAATCTCGGTGTGCAGATGGGCGACCACCTGACGATCATCTCACCCGCCGGGCGACTGACTCCCATGGGACAAGTTCCCAAAAGCAAGCTTTTCCATGTTGTGGGAATCATCCGTTCGGGCATGTTTGAGTATGATACCCATCTTGGCTACATCGATCTTCCCGCCGCCCAGCAGTTGCTCGGAATTGGGGATTCGGTCACGGGTATTGAGATCAAGGTGGACGATATCTATGAAGCGGGCGTGGTGCGCGAATCACTGCGCAAGAGGCTCGGCGCCCCTTTCTACGTTCGCGACTGGATACAGATGAACAGCAGCTTCTTCGCCGCGCTCAAGCTCGAAAAGGTGGTGATGTTCGTCATTCTGACCCTGATCATCCTGGTGGCGTCGTTCAACATAGTAAGCTCTCTTACCATGCTGGTGATGGAGAAGGGGCGGGATATAGCGATACTGAAGGCTATGGGAGCGACCACCGCGAGTATCCGCAGAATATTCGTCCTGGAAGGATTTCTGATCGGTCTGTCGGGAACCGTGCTTGGACTGGCCGGAGGATTTTCACTGTGCAGCCTTCTGAAGGAGTATCAATTCATCGATCTGCCGCCAACTGTCTACCAATTGTCAAAACTGCCGGTCAAGATGGAGCCGCTGGATTTGGCCCTCATTGCCTTTGCGGCGATTTGCATAAGCCTGCTCGCCACTCTTTATCCATCTCGTAAGGCGGCTATGCTCGATCCGGCGGAAGCGTTGCGATATGAGTGACGGCAGGCAGACCATAGAATTGCAGGCCCTGGGCCTCACCAAGGTGTTCGGGAGCGGCGCCGGTTCGATCGAGTTGTTCAAGGATCTTGATCTGGTTGTTCGCAGCGGAGAGAGAATCGCCATTGTGGGGGCATCGGGAGCAGGGAAATCGACCCTGCTCAATATCCTGGGCACACTGGAAAAACCCGGCGGCGGCAAGGTGCTCTATGCAGGCCAGGATGTCTTCGTCTCCGGCGAGCGGGAACTGGCCAATTTCCGGAACCGGAACATTGGATTCGTGTTTCAGTTTCATTACCTGCTTCCGGAATTCAATGCCCTGGAAAACGTGATGATGCCGGGAATGATCGCCGGCTTACCCAGGGCCGAGACAAAATCACGTGCTGAAGAGTTGCTTGAAATCCTCGGCCTGTCGGCACGACTCGGGCACCGGGTAGGCGAACTCTCGGGCGGAGAGCAGCAGCGCGTGGCGGTGGCAAGAGCCCTTCTGCTTCGTCCCAGGCTCTTCCTGGCGGATGAGCCCAGCGGTAATCTGGACAGCCGCACCGGCAGGACTCTTCATGAGCTGCTTGTCTCGCTCAACGAGACGCTTGGTTTGACTATGATAATCGTTACGCACAACCAGGAGCTGGCCTCGATGATGCACAGGGTTTTGCGGTTGAAAGACGGTCAACTGCGCGAGGATCGTGTGCATTCAGATGTGGGCGAGACTGCCTGATACCTTGCTGGAAAAGGGTTTGCGCCCCTCATCAAAATTGTGTTGGGCGTGCGTTCAGAAGGTGGTATTAGAATGACCGAGGTAAAGGGCAGGGGACTGAACTGGACAAATATGGCAGTCAGGCATACATGCGGTGATGCTCTGGGCTGTATGGTTTATGCCGGTTACCCGGCGGGGCCGGGCTCTCAGAGCAGGCAGTCACAGCGAAGGGGCTGATAATTATGGTGTGCAGCAAAAGAGTTGGGGGACTCATAGGTTCTTGCATTTTTCTCATTTTCGCCCTTTCGACCGCCTGGTCTCAGGAGCAATCGCCGAAGGTGGCTATAATGCCCTTCGTAATGCATGGGCAACAGGATGCCGGAAAAACCCAAAAAGCTGTCGATGAAGTCTTCGCGCGGTTGGGCGCTCGTGAAGGCATGAAGATCATCGACCCGCAGGAAGTGCATCGGGCCGCCGGCGGCGCAGTCCAGTCCGAAGGGCAGGCCAGGTCTGTCGGTGGACGGCTGGGCGCGGCTTATGTGTTGTTTGGGAGCTTTAACCAGATCGGCGAATCGATCAGCATCGACGCCAAACTTGTGGATGTTTCCGGAAAAAAGAGTCCCATCGCTCTTTTCGCTGAGGAAAAAGGAGTGGAAAACCTGGCGGGAGCCGCTGGAAAAATCGTACACCAGATGGGCATACAGGTTCTGTCCAAAGCCGTTATCGCCGACATTAAAGTGAAAGGAAACGACAGGATAGAGGCCGATGCCGTCAAGGGCGCCGCCAAGAGCAAGAAAGGGGAAATCCTCAAAGCTGAGCAGGTAAGCGAGGATATTCGATCTATCTACAAGCTGGGCTATTTTGAAAAGGTGGACGCCGAAGTTGCCGACAGCGCGGCCGGGAGAGTCCTGACCTTCATAGTACAGGAAAACCCCTCGGTTCAGGAAGTCAGGATAAACGGGCACAAGAAAATCAAGGAAAAAGATATCCTTGCGGCGATCGCCACAAAACCTTACACGGTTCTGCAGCGCAATGTAGTCAGTGAGGATGTTCAAAAGATAATCAAACTTTATCAGCAGAAAGGCTATTATAACGCAGAAATAGCCTCTAAGATCGATTTTCCGAAGGACCCCCGGAAAGCTTCCGTCTCTTTCAACATCAAAGAAAACAAAAAAGTATACATCAAAAAGATTAACTTCGTCGGCAATAAGAACTTCTCACCGCGCAAGCTGCGCGGCGTCATGCAGACCAAGCAGAAAAGCATCCTTTCGCTGATTACCGACCGGGGAATCCTGCAGCGGGATATTCTTGAAACCGACACCGACAGACTGACTGCATTCTATCATGATGAAGGCTATATGGATGCAAAAGTCAGCGCCCCCGACGCCGCCCTCAAAGACAATGGTTTCCACATCACCATCGCTATTGAGGAAGGTCAAAGATACAAGGTGACCAATATCGATCTTACCGGAGATGAACTCGAAAAATCCGACACCAAGATAATGAAGAAGCTGAAGCTGAAGCCAAAGTCATATTTCAGCCGCGAAAAGGTCCGCAGCGATATAGACCTCGTAACGAAGGCTTACATGAACGAGGGATATGCCCGCGTTGAAGTCGATCCGCAGATCAAACGCGACCAGGAAGAGCATACAACGAATATTACCTTCAAGGTGGTCAAGAAGGATGTCATCCGTATCGGCCAGATTTATGTCACCGGGAACACCAAGACCAGGGACAACGTCATCCGGCGCGAACTCAAGATCTCGGAAGGTGATGTCTTCAGTGCGAAGAAGATCGAAGACAGCCTTACCCGGCTCAAGAAGCTCGACTACTTTGAGGATGTCGCCATAACCCCGACAGATACCGATCAACGTGAGATAATGAATCTTCACGTTAAGGTAAAAGAGAAAATGACAGGCCAGATCAGCGTCGGCGGCGGCTACTCCTCGGACGACGGTCTTTTCACCAGCGGCCAGGTGCAGCAGCGAAACCTTTTTGGCAAAGGACAATACATAGCACTCAAGGGTTACCTCGGGCAGGAAGCCCAGCGTTATATGCTCAGTTTTACCGAGCCGTGGCTTTTTGGAAGGCCGATTTCAGCGGGTGTCGATGTCTACAACTGGATCAGGGCATACCAGGATTTTACCAAGGATGCCATCGGCTTTCGGCTTCGCGCAGGCTACCCGGTCGGACAGTATAGTCGTATCAGTGGATACTACATGTTTGAGAAGGCAAAAGCCTACGACATTAATAAAAACCTTTCTCAAGCAGCCAAAGACAGCCTTGCGCTGTTTAACTGGAAGAGTTCGGTGGGGTTTTCGTTCGAGCGTGATACGACCGATCATCCCTTTTTGCCGACGAAAGGCACCTATGTTGGCGCCGCCGCCGAATATACCGGTAAGGCCATCGGCGCCGATTACGATGTTTTCAAGCATGAGTACAAGGCAGGGATTTATCATCCTCTTTTTCTGTCTCTTATTGGACACATTCGAGGCGAGGTCGGGTTTCTGCATACATCCGGAAGTGCCTTCGACGACCTTCCGCTCTGGGAACGTTATTTCCTCGGCGGTATTAATTCACTTCGCGGGTGGGAGTTTGCCGAAGTCGGCCCAAGGGATTTCAGGGGAAATGTAATAGGCGGAACGAGCTATGCCGTTGCCAATATCGAGGTTCTTTTCCCGGTGATGGAGAAGTACGGGATTCGCGGAGTCGTCTTCTTCGATGCAGGCAACGCCTTCAATGCTGGAGATAAGATAACCGATATAGACAAGTATAGGAAAGATGTGGGCGCCGGTCTACGATGGAACTCTCCATTCGGACCGCTTCGGATCGAGATTGGGTACCCCCTTGATCGGCAACCTGGTGACGATTCGTATCAATGGCAGTTCTCTGCAGGTGCATTCTTTTAAGGAGTCGAAGAAAAATGAAGAAGCTTTATGGACGTGTTCTTGTTACGGCTGGACTTATCATTGGCCTCTCCGCCGGTTGCTCGTTTGCCGCAAGTGGTTCGCTCAAGTTGGGTTACTTTGATGCTAACTCGGCGGCAAGCCAATCAAACTGGGGCAAAAGGGTAATTGAGGATCTAAAGAGGGAGCAGGAAAGGCTTGGCGGCGAACTCGATCAGAAGGGCAAGGACTTCAAGGCTGCCAAAGAAGATTTTGATAAGAAAAGAGATGTGATGGATGAGAAAACCAGGAACCGCAAGCAGAAAGAACTGCAGGAAAAAGCGGCTGAACTGGAGAAATTGGCCTCGGAGTCGAGCAATAAGTTCAACCAATATGCAAACCAGACTAGAGGTCCTCTTTTCCAAAAGATCTCAGAGATAGTCAATAAGATTGGCAAAGACGAAAAGTACGACTTCATTTTTGAAAAAGGCAGCCTCCATTACGCTTCCGACAAAGACGATCTGACGAAACGTATCGCTAAGGAACTGGACAAAAGCGCTCCGAAATGATCGTTTCTCATTTGCGCATTACACCACCCGGAGATGCCGGAACCTTGTACCGGTGTCTCCGGGACTCCTCGAGATTGGCATGCCGCCTGACTTTAACCCACTTTTCTTTTCTGGATGGAAATTAACTTGAAGGAACTTCACACCGGCAGGGGATCGTATTCCCTGGATGAACTCGGGCGTTTTCTCCAGTCCAGGATCAAGGGGGATCCCGAAGTGCGGGTTCATGGAATCGCCCCACTTGATTCTGCTTCTCCCGATCAGGTGAGCTTTCTGGCCGACTCCCGATACCGCGATCTTGTTTCGAGGTGCCGGGCGGCGGCTTTGATCGTATCCCCGGAGTTCGAGAACCTCGATTTCAATCTCATTATCACGGATAATCCTTACCTTGCCCTTGCGAGAGCGGCCCTGTTGTTCCAGCCGGAATCGCCCGAGGATGCCGGCGTACACCCGACAGCGTTTACAGGGAAAGATGTTATCCTTGGAGACGATATTTACATTGGGCCTTTGGCATGCGTGGGCGACAATTGCGTGTTGGGCGCCGGGTCGAAGGTCTTAGCCGGCGCCTACCTGGGGAGAAATGTCCGGCTCGGGGAGCACTGCGTTATCCATCCCAAAGCTTCAATACTTGACGGGACCATCATCGGTAACCGCGTAATCATTCATTCCGGGGCTGTAATCGGCTCGGACGGTTACGGGTATGCCCATGACGATCACGGGAAGCACATCAAGATACCGCAGACCGGCATTGTTCTGATCGATGATGATGTGGAAATCGGCGCCAACACCACGGTAGACCGGGCTACTTTTGGAAAGACATGGATAAAGCGCGGCGCCAAGATTGATAACCTAGTGATGATCGGCCACAATGTCGAAGTGGGCGAGGACAGCCTGCTGGTCGCACAGGTCGGCATTTCGGGCAGCACCCATCTGGGCAATGGAGTAGTGCTCGGCGGCCAGGTCGGAATAGCCGGGCACATCCACATTGGGGACAGGGTGAAAATCGGCGCAAAATCCGGGATCCTTCATTCGATCAAACCTGATCAGAATATGTTGGGCATTCCGGCGGTCCCCTATAACGAATGGTTTAAAACTTATGCGAATATCCAGCGCTTGCCCCGTCTGAAAGAGGAACTCAAAAAGCTCAGGGAGAGGGTGGAGAAACTGGAGGAGGAATTAAAAAGCGATGATGGACATAATGCAGATTAAGGATATTCTCCCCCACCGCTATCCCTTTCTCCTCATTGACAGGGTCGTGGAGAGCGGCGAGGGCAAGATCGTGGCCATAAAGTGCGTCAGCGCGAATGAACCCTTCTTTGAAGGCCATTTCCCCAACGATCCCATAATGCCCGGAGTCTTGATTATCGAGGCCATGGCTCAGGCCGGGGGAGTCCTGGTCTTCACAATTCTTCCGCAGTACAAGAACAGGCCGTTCTATTTCGCAGGCATAGACAAGGTGCGTTTCCGCAGGCCTGTTCGCCCTGGAGACAAGCTTGTCCTGAAGGTTGAGATCCTGAAGCAGAAGGGCGGTTTTTTCAAGATGCGGGGCGAAGCGTTCGCTGATGAAAAGATGGTGGCGGAAGCTGAGTTGATGGCGACAGTCGACATCAGTGGAGATGCGACTGCGAGCGAGTAAAGGCCCCTGGTCCGGGGCGAAAGATCGTCCTGTATAGAAGTGGAGATAACATGGGTATTCATTCAACCGCCATTGTATCGCCGGAGGCCCAGATTTCCGGGGATGCCGTTATTGAGGCGTATTCCATAATTGGGGCCGGCGTTACGATTGGCTCCGGAACCGTCGTGGGACCTCATGCAGTTCTGGAAGGCAACACGACAATTGGAGAGAATAATAAGATATATCCATTTGTGTCCATCGGCATGGCGCCGCAGGACATTACCTACAATAACGAAGAAACGAAGGTCATTATTGGAGACCGGAATATTATCCGTGAGAATGTCACCATCCATCGGGGTTCTCACCGGGGCGAGGGTGTTACCCGGCTGGGGAACGGCAACTTTCTCATGGCCTATGTCCATGTTGCTCATGACTGCCGCCTGGGCGACAACGTCGTAATGGCGAATTCCGCAACTCTGGGCGGGCATGTCGAGGTCGGCAATGGCGCCGTGATTGGTGGGATCGTCGCCGTTCATCAGTATGTGAGGATTGGGGAATATAGCTGTGTGGGAGGGTTTTCCGGAGTACGCATGGACATATCTCCCTATATGCTGGCAACCGGCGCTGAGCATGCCAAGCTCTACGGCCCCAATGTCATAGGTCTCAAGCGCAACGGCTTTTCCGCGGAGACGATTCAGGCAATCAAGAAATGCTATCGGATATTCTTTCGATCCAACCTGACGGTGAAGGAGGCGGTTGAGAAAGCGCGCCACGAGGTCGATCCTTTTCCCGAAGTCGAGAGACTGATCGAATTCGTTTCAGTCAATTCAAAAAGAGGAATATCCCGATAATGTCTTCGACGGAAACAGTGAGTTCCGATACCAGGCGGATTGACAAAGTGGGACTCATTGCCGGGAGTGGGCAGTTTCCGCTTCTGTTCGCGCATGCCGCCCGACAGGCTTCCGTACGTGTCCTGGCGATCGGCTTTGACGGAGAGACCAACCCTGCCCTGTCCAAATACGTCGAAGAATTTCATCTGCTCAAGCTCGGTCAATTGAACAAACTGATAAAGGTTTTCAGAAATGCGGGAATTACGCATGCCGCTATGGCGGGGGCGATCAACAAGACGCGTCTGTACGCGAGAGTGCGCCCGGACTGGAGAGCGGTGCGGTTCCTCAGTAGACTGCGAAACAAGAAAGACGATTCGCTTCTGAGGGCGCTTGCCGATGAATTGGAGTCTGAGGGCATACTCATCCAGCCATCCACCATTTTTCTTCCCGAACTCCTGGCGCCGGAAGGCGCCTTGACCCGCCGCAAACCCAATCGGCGGGAACAGGCCGATATCGCCTTCGGTTGGACGCTTGCCAAGGCTATTGGAAAGCTTGATATCGGGCAGTGCCTCATCGTGAAAAATCAGGCTGTGCTCGCGGTGGAGGGAATGGACGGTACGGATGCGACTATTCTGCGGGGAGGAAGACTCTGCAAAGAGGGCGGGGTTGTCATCAAGGTCAGCAAGCCCATTCAGGATCTTCGTTTCGATGTGCCTGCCGTCGGGTCTGATACGATCGAGGCGATGAAGAGGGTCAATGCCCGGGTGCTGGTTGTCGAGGCAGGCAGGACCTTGATGTTTGACCGGGATAAGATGATTGACCTTGCCGATTCCGCGGGAATATCGATCATTGTTCAAAAAGATGGTTTCTGGCCTCCCGAAAGCCAGGATAAGGATGCGCTCGCAGCTTTGGAGTCCAGCCTGTTCGACCAGAACGGAAACCGGCTTGCCGATGATGCGGTGACTCATGCGAATGAACAACCGGGCGCCGGAGTCCTTATCAGAAAACCTCGCTCCGATGCCGTTCGGGTGGCGGTTATAGGAGTTGGTTACCTGGGCCGTTTTCATGCACAGAAATATGCCAGGCTTCCCGAGGCAGACCTGGTTGCGGTGGTCGACCCCGATGAGCAGCGTGTTCGCAGAGTTGCCGAAGAAGTGAAGACAAATGCCCTGGCGGACTACAGGGAACTCATCGGAAAGGTTGATGCCGTCAGCATAGTAACCCCTACTCCCCATCACTTCGATATTGCGCGCGAGTTACTCTCTTCGGGAGTGCATGTGCTGGTTGAAAAGCCGATGACAAAAAACCTGGAGCAGGCCGAGAGTCTCATTGCGGAAGCCGGGAGGAAGGGCTGTATCCTGCAGGTTGGGCATCTTGAGCGATTCAACTCTGCCTTTACGGCTATTCGACCTCGCCTGCACAATCCAATGTTCATTGAAGCGCATCGGCTCACTCTTTTCAATGAAAGAGGACTTGAGGTCGATGTTATTCTCGACCTGATGATTCACGATATCGACATCGTGCTCAACATCATCAAATCTCCCCTTGTCGCGGTGCACGCTTCGGGCGTCTCCGCACTCAGCACGCTTCCGGATATAGCAAGTGTTCGAATGGAGTTTGAAAACCGTGCAGTCGCAAATCTAACGGCAAGCAGGATCTCTATCAAGAACATGAGGAAGCTGCGGGTTTTTCAGGAAAACTGTTATTTCTCCGCGGATTATGCAAAAAAACGCGCTTATGCCGTCTATCGCGAAGCCGAATGGGATGAAGGCGGGTTTCCGGAGCTTTCAATGGAGGAGTTCGAGATAGTCGAGAAGGATTCACTTGAAGAGGAGATCAGCGCCTTTTTGAGGTCCGTGCGCACCGGAAGTCCACCGGAGGTCGATGGCGAGCAGGGTCGCCGGGCGTTGGCCGTGGCTCTCGGCATCTCCCGGCAGATAGAGGAACAACTTGGTGCGACTCGTATTCTACCGGAGAACAGAGATTGGAAATCTTCATAAGCGCGGGAGAAGCTTCCGGTGACCTTCTCGGTTCACAACTGGCCAGAGCGTTATGGTCACTTGCTCCGGGTGCGCGCATTACCTGCCTGGGAGGTCCGCTGCTGGAACAGGCCGGCGTACCTCTCATTGTGGACAATCGTGATATTTCCGTCGTTGGCGCCTCCGAAGTAGGATCTCATATTCGGGCAATATACGGAGCGTGGCGAAAGATAACCTCGCATTTGAACTCCAGTCGGCCCGATCTGGTCATTTTGATCGACTTTCCGGATTTCAACCTCTTGCTTGGGCGATTCGCGAGAAAAAAGGGCGCAAAGGTCCTCTACTACGTCAGTCCCCAGGTGTGGGCCTGGCGAGAGGGTAGAGTGAGGACCATCCGAAGAATGATCCACGGTATGGCGGTCATCCTGCCGTTTGAAAAACCATTTTACCAGTCTCACGGCATTGAAGTCGATTATGTCGGCCATCCTTTAATGGATATTCTGCATACCCTTCCGCCGCTTTCGGAATGCAGGCTTGCTTATCACGATTTTTCCGGCCCTCTGATAGGGCTCCTTCCCGGTAGCCGTCGAAGTGAAATCAAACTCCTGTTTGCGATGCTCCTGGATGCCGCCCGAATACTAGTTGCGTCCGTGCCCGATGCCCGGTTTGTCATCCCGGTTGCTCCATCTCTGGATGCAGAGGAGATGCAAAGGCGGGTGGCGCAATGGAAACTGCCGGTGCGGGTTGTCAGAGGTGATACTTACCGGGTTGTGAGGGCGTGCGACCTTATCCTTACGGCATCGGGAACCGTGACCCTGGAGGCCGCACTTCTTGAGACACCGATGATTATCACGAACAGGCTGTCACGCATCAGCGGGTTAATTGCCAGGCCCCTTATCAGGGTTAAATATATCGGATTGCCCAATCTCATTCTGAACAGGGAGATTGCGCCGGAATTCGTGCAGGAGGCAGCAACGGCAGCAAATATTGCCCACGCCGCAGTAGAACTGCTTTCCACACCGGCGTCGGTTGAATCCCAGAAACGGGCCTTTCAGCTTATTCGGGAAATGCTCGGCGCACCTGGAATAGCAGACCGCGTCGCCAGGCTGGCTATAAACCTGGCGGGGGCGAACTGATGGGACCACGTTTTCTGGTGTCTTGTCTTGCCTATAATGCAGCGCTGTTTGCTGCCTGGCCGGTGCTTTTTTTCTTTTACTTCTGCAAGTCGAGAACAGACGGAAAGTATCGCCGGAATTTTCGAGCGCGAATGGGATTTGAGCTTCCAGTGGCTGCTGCGCGCGGTAACAGGCGCGTGTGGTTTCATGCGCTCTCCCTGGGAGAGGTCCTTTCCGCGGTTCCTCTGCTCAGGGAAGTAAGGAAAATGTGTCCAGATCTGGAAATTGCCTTTTCCTGCGCCACTGAGACGGGGATGTCTTTTGCGCGCGAACGGGTCGCTCCGCTGGTTGATTACCTTTTTTACATGGCGCATGATTTTCCCTGGGTGGCGCCCAAATTGATAAGGCGCATCAGTCCTTCGCTTTTTGTGCTGATTGAGACTGACTATTGGCTAAACCTGCTGGTGCGGTTGCGCTCAAGCTCAACGCCCTGTGTTCTCGTCAACGGAAGGATGTCTCCTGCTTCCTTCAACAGGTATTCGCGCCTGGGCGCCTTCACGAAAATGCTCTTTCGACAGTTCGATCTCGTTTTAGCGCAAACGGAGTTGGACAGGGAACGTTTTGTGTCCCTGGGCGTTCAGCCGGAGAAATCGTTAGCGGCAGGCAATCTCAAACTCCATACATCGGTGGATAGGATATCACCGGCAGAAATCCGGCTGCTTAGGGCCGAACTGGGTATTTTGCCCGAACGCTTTGTATGGGTAGCCGGGAGCACTCACCAGGGAGAAGAAGAGATCCTGTTGCGGGTCCACCGGCGACTCGAAACGAAAGGGGCTGCCCCGCTGCTTGTTATTGCGCCGCGTAATGTGAAGCGGCGCAATGAGATAGAAGGCCTTTTAAAGAACCAGGGGCGCCCCTACGGAATGAGATCCAGAGGAGAAGGCGCGAGGGATAAAAGTATTCTTCTGCTTGACACACTTGGCGAACTCGCAAAAACCTACGCTGTCTGCAATGTAGCGTTCCTCGGAGGCAGCTTGGCGCCGCTGGGAGGTCATAACCCGCTCGAAGTGATAGCGCAGGGCCGGCCGGCATGCTGGGGGCCGCATTTTTACAATTTTAATGAAATAGAGACTCTTCTGCTGGATGGCCGGTGCGGTGCAAGAGTTGCTTCAGAGCAAGAGTTGGCGGATTTCGTTTCTAAAATGCTGACGAACCCTGCAGAGAACGCGAGAATGTCCGAAGCCGCTGAGAAATTCGCAGGGTTTCAGGAAAAGACCGCTGAGAAGATAGCTTCAATACTGGCCGGTCAAATCAAGTAGTGCTTTATCAGAAGAAGAAACTCCTCTCGGGAACAGCGCGAGCAGACATCCCCTGTTTCCTGTTTTTCCTTAAAATCATGATATTTCGGCAATCTCATATCCTGCTCCTCTCGCCGGTTTGATCCGGCCGAAAACTCGACGTGATAGAAATCTTATAAGAAGTCCGATAACTTACGACGTCATGCCCGGTGATGACAAATTATGGAGTCTTGCCTTGCCTGCTGTATCGATGTTGGAACGTATTTTGCGGGGATATGCGCTAAAAAGGGAGGCTGGACATGACGTGCATAATTCAGATAGTTTTGGGAATCCTCATCGGCGCCGCCGGCTTTCACCACATCTCCGAGAATCCGGCGCCGGGCATAAGCGCGTTATTTCTTGCAGGGTTTCTGGTCATGACGGGCCTGGAGAAACTGCTTAACCGACAGAGGCAAAAGCCGGAAATCGGATCGAGTTGATTACAGGGCGGTGAAGCCGAAGAAGATTCCGGCGAGAGTCTGGGAAAATGAAGGGATATATGTAACGGATCAGCCCTCGATAAGGGTTACGTTTCCGTGGCGGTTCCATGACAATGCGTTTCGATGATATTTTGCGAAAATGGGAGAAAAGGGCAAATCGAAATCGCCGATTTTGGCGAATGGCACGGTAAGAGATTGCTATATAGCGGAATTTGTTCAATAAAATTTCAATCAAAAACTCCTTTGATTGTCAGTCACTTAGACCATGTGTCGGTCTAACATCCATTCATCGTAAAGATTTTTGTCCGCTGACGGCTTTTCCGGTTTCTTCCCCTAAACTCTGAAGATCAGCTTTGACCATCAGGATATAATTGTCTAGAACAGACCCCGCAAAAGGGGGCTATAGTGAAAAATCTTCCGGGGCTGTAATCTTCTTCAACTCACCTCAACCATCAAAAATTTTCAGATGTTGATCGCAGTACGGGTGTACGCGCTGGGGCGCGCGTACGCTCAAGATCGAGGGGATTTGGTTTCAGGATAACCTTGCAATGGTATTGAGACAGGGACGGGCGGAACCTATGGATCAGAAGTGGCAGGAAATAAAGAATAGGCTCAAATCAATCCTGTCGAGGGGGCAATACGAGCTTTGGGTCGCATCCATTGAATTCATAGAATTGGACAACGAAACCATCGCCTTGGGGTGTAAGAACCGGTTTCACATCGAATGGCTTCGGGAAAAACTGGAGTTGAAGCTATTGGCGGTGATCCGGGAGTATTTCCCGCTTGTTCGCAAGCTTGACTACCAGGTTCTGAGCAGTCGGCCCGAGAGTGAGCCCGAGGATCACATGAGAATGCCGAGCGAGGTCCCGCTGCAGGTCACGATGAATGATTTCGTTCGTCGTGTGGGGCCGGTTTTCAATCCGCGTTTTACCTTTGATCAGTTCGTCGTAGGAAATTCCAATCACCTGGCCTACGCGACCGCCATGGGTGTGGCGGGCGGACAGCAGCTCTATAATCAATCTGCGTACATTCTTTCAGAAACGGGCCTGGGCAAGAGCCATCTATCTCACGCAGTGGGCAACTACATCTGCCGCACCGATCCCGAGTTGAGGGTGCACTACATTACCGCGGAGCAGTTTGCCAATGAGATGATATACTCTCTGAAGAGCGGTAACATCGAGACTTTCAAGAACAAGTTTCGCACGAAATGTGATGTTCTCCTTCTGGAGAAGGTGGAATTTTTGAGCGGGAAGGAAAAGGTTCAGAGCGAACTGGTCTACACGCTTGACGAACTGATGGATCGCGGCAAAAGGATCCTCTACACCGGGAATACCTACCCGAAAGATATTCCGAAGTTGAGCAACGAGTTGCAGTCGAGGCTCAACGGCATACTGGTTGCGCCGATCGGCCCCCCGGACTTCACGACTCGTTTGGAGATTATCCGCAAAAAAGCGCTGGCGGAAAATGCGCATCTGCCCGAGGAGGTCATCCAGTTCATGGCGGAGCGGGTAACCGGGGACATCCGGCAGTTGGAGAGCTGCCTGGTTGGTATCATGGCCAAGACAAACATCCTCGGAGTACCGATTACCCTGGATCTTGCACGCGAAGTTACCGAGACAATGCTGGATCGGCTGCCCAAACTGACAATAGAGCATATCCAACGGATCGTTTGCTGTGCATTTCAGGTTTCTCCCGATGAACTCAGGTCGTCGAAAAGACGCAAGGAACTCTCAGCGGCCAGAAAAGTTGGTATGCTGCTGTGCAGGCGCTACACGACCGAGTCCCTGGAATCAATTGGAAAATCATTCATGCGTAGCCACAGTTCGGTACTCTACGCCATAAACGATCTCACGAAACAAATGGAGAAAGATCAAAAGACGAAGAGACAGGTCGAGCATATCAGCCATCGGCTGGATGCGAGCTGTCTGGTTTGATGTCGCACAGGGCGTTTCTCAAGTCTACCGATAGCTGAGAGACGAGTGAGGAGATTGCTTTGGAGAATTCCTTTGGATCGGATTCACCAAGGGGGGCGCTTTGATAATGATAATGCTTTCGAAAAAGAACAATCCGGATTGGTTTTTCGCGCCAGAGGCTGACTTCCAGGTCCAGTACGGCGCGATGGGGGGAGCCGTTTTCTTCGAGAGCGAACCGGTAGATCTGTCCGCTCAACTCGTATTCCGCAGGCATGGGATTTCCCACTGGAACCGCGTTCTCGAACACTGTTCCAAGCGAGAGATCGCGCATAAGCTTGTCCGCAACCATGTTGCCCGGAGGACTGACCCACTTGTGGGTTGAGGAAAAGCGGACCTTTTGTGTGGGGGCAATTGCTACCATCTGTTCGCGATCATAGGGGGCGGAGGCTGAGAAAGACCAGACTCGCACCGCCCCTGAAAACGGTTTTACGCAGCGTTGCGGCTCGAAGGCGTAATCCAGTTGGTAATACTCCGGCGGGCTGGAGACGGACATCATCCTCATGCAGCCGGATAGCAGAAAAACAGCCAGAATTAATAAGTATCTCCACACGGTTATTGCCTCTCTGGATTGTTGAGTACCCGAGCTATTTTTTCTTGAAAGGATCATGCTGCTCCTTACTGGGGAAGATCAGCCTGTTTGGCTGCTCTTTGAGGCTCTGTACCAGCGAGTTCAACTGGATGAGCAGCACTCTGAGTTGCTGTAGGTTCTGTTCGAGCAGGATGGCCGAATCACCGAGTTTGCTGTTGATAGTGGAGAAGGTTGTTCCACCGCTTTTGATCGTCTCACCGAATTGAAGAGACAATTGCCTGAGCACATCCGGAGGAAGTCCGCCAAGCTGCCGTGCGAGGGTTTCAGAGGCTTTCCTGGTTGCAGCCAGCGTCGCAGTGAGGTCCTTATAACCCCTGTTGACGCTTTCCTGGGAGGCGGCGGTTGAGAGCCTCTGCATAAGAGCCGCTGCATGCTGAGAAGCCTGCTTCAAGGCGGCGATTGTCTCCTTGAGATCCCCGGCCCGTTCGTCTGCACCGAATTGCTCCAGGAGGTTGTTTGCAAGTTCCGCGGTTCTGGTCCATGTATCGGTGAGTGCTTTCAGGTCGATCGCCGAAACTTTCTTATACATGCTCTGCAGCGCCATTTTGAGCTGCTCCAGTTCGGACGGATAGGACCTGATAACGGGATACCTGGTGGGAAACCCCACCCGAGGAGTTACTTCAGCAATGTCTTCGGGCGCCTTGTCAATTTCGAGATAGCGAAGTCCGGTCAGACCCTGCTCGCGGAGTTGAACGGAGATATTCTGGTCCACCCGGAAATCGGATTTCAGATTCAGCAGCACTTCCACCAGTCGTCCGTCAGGTGCAATCCCGATACGGGAAACCCGTCCGACAGGCACTCCCCGATAGTTCACAACGGCATCCTTCTGCAGCCCCTTGACCGAGACATCAAAATAACTGGAGTAAGTTTTCGTGTCCTCAAGAAGGGACATGGCTTCAAGCCATATGATCGCTCCGATGATCAGGGCGCCGCAGATCAGGGCAAACAGGCCTATCTTGTAGGGATTGACATTGCGGGCCAATTGGTTTTCCTCTCGGTCAGGAGTCTCTCTTAATCCGTGGTCAGCCTGTGAAAAAATGAAAAAACCCGTGGATCGTCACTCTTTTCCAGCTCATCAGGGGCGCCGACGGCGATAATTCCCTTTGCCGCGCCATCGAGCATAATGCACCTGTGTGAAATCGTGCGGATGCTCGGAAGTTCGTGCGTGATGACAACCATGGTAATGCCGAGTGAGCGGTTCAATTCCAGGAGGAGCTGATCCATTTCCGCAGATGTGACCGGGTCCAGGCCCGCCGATGGCTCATCGCAAAAAAGAATCCTCGGGTCCAGCGCCATGGCTCGTGCTAAAGCAGCCCTCTTGCGCATGCCGCCGCTGAGTTCGGGAGGATAATAGGCGCCATAGCCGCCAAGCTTGACCATTTCGAGTTTCAGGTTGATGATGTCTTCCGTGATCACGGGGGGCACAGTGGTGAATTCCTGGATCGGCAGAGCTATATTCTCTGCAAGCGTGAGTGAGCCGATGAGTGCTCCGGATTGGAAAAGTACGCCCATTTTTCTTCTTGCCCAGTTGAGAGCTTCTTTTGCGGTTGGCCCGGTAATCTGCCTGTCGTAGACGAAAATCGATCCTCGCTGGGGAGCGAGCAGTCCGATCAGACCCTTGAGCAAAGTACTTTTCCCGCAGCCGCTCCCGCCCAGGATAGTTACGATTTCTCCACGCTCGATACAGATGCTGATGTCCCTGAGTATGGTGTTTTCACCGTAGCCGAGGGACAGACCATCGGTGCACAGTACGTGTTGAGCTTGATTTGAGTGCGGCGCTTCGGGCATAGATCATTCTACCAGCCGATGGTATGAAAAAAGACGGTAAATATGGCATCTGCAAATATAACAAGGAAAATCCCGCTCACAACCGCGGAGGTGGTCTGCCGTCCAACGCTGTCGGCGCCCTTGCCGGTTTGAAATCCGCGAAAGCACCCTATAAGTGCGATAAGGACCGCGAAGACTTCCGCCTTTATCAGGCCGCTCAAGATGTCCGTAACGCTCAGTATGGTATATACCTCGTACATGAAGCTGTATGCGGTAAGATCCAGAGAAATGCCGGAAACGAAAATCCCTCCGAGAAGTCCCGAAAAATTCGACCACATGGTAAGCAGCGGTCCGGCAATCATGAGGGCGAAAACCTTGGGGACCACGATGTAGTCCGTCAGGTTGAACCCCATTACGGTGAGTGCGTCTATTTCCTCTCCCACTTTCATGGTCCCGATCTCGGCGGCAAATGCGGAGCCCGAGCGCCCAGCAAGGAGCATGGCTGTAAACACCGGCGCAAGTTCACGAGCAAGTGCGAGGCTGACCAGATCGGCAACGAATATATTGGCGCCGAACTGCTTCAACTGTATGGCGGCTTGGTAGGCCATTACCATGCCCAGCAGAAAACTGACCACAAACACAATTGACATGGCATTCGAGCCGGAGAGCTGAAGGTAATAGAACATCTCATTAAAGCGGAAACGCCGGAAATGGTAGAGGATGCGGGTTGAGGTGAGGAGGAAATCGCCGAAAAAACGAATGAAGTCTTTTATCTCATCGGTTCTCCGAATTACCAGATTCCCCAGTCTTGCAACTCCTCCGGTGGAGTCGGCAGGTGCTTCAGGTGGTCTGTCTCCGTGGTGAAGATAATCGAGAAAATGCTGTGTGGAGGGTTCGATGGATTCCAGGCGAACTGGAACCGCATGGCGGTCGCAGAGGCGCTGTATTGAGCGCAATAGCGCCACTCCGGCGCTGTCGACTTTTGAAACCTCCGCCAGATCCAGAACGAGAGAAGATGGTGAGTTTTCCAGGAATAAGCGAGAGAAGCTTTCCCAGATCACGGAAGAGTTTTCGTAGGACAGGGGAGCCTTGAAGGTTACGGCCCATTCACCTTCGGCCGACATCTTCGAATCAAAGGGGAGTTCTCTTCCCAAGATGGAGGAACTCCTTTCCCTGCCAGAGTTACTTGCCTTCGTTGATTCTCTCTCTGAGGACCCCGGAGCATTTGAAAGTGACAACCTTACGGGGGGAGAGGATGATGGGATCACCGGTCTGGGGATTACGTCCGCGGCGCTGATTCTTCTCTTTCACACTGAACTTGCCGAAGCCGCTGATCAGGACATCCTCGCCTTTTTCAAGGGTATTTTTCACAATTTCAAAAAGAGTCTCGATTATCTGAGCTGATTCGGTCTTGGTAAAAATGTTCTTTGCGAACAGGTTTTCAACTATATGAGCCTTTGTCAACGTCATAAATATTCCTTTCTTTCAAGCCACCGAACCAGTGGTTAACCCAGGTTGAGATTCTTGCAGTCTTATTGAGTTATCATAGACTATTAAAGGATAATTCTCCGGTTTTCAACAAAAAAATGGGTGCGTGCGTTTTGGAAATACCCATTTTTAAAGGGAAATTTGTTATCGAACACGATGCGCAGCACGGTTGGAAATCAGGGATTTGAAGAATGTCCGTCAAGAGACGATCCAAGTAAGAAAGGGACTCCGTGTGGAATCCCTTCTGAGAAGATTGGCGGTGCAGGGTTTCGAACCCCGGACACTACGGATATGAGCCGTATGCTCTACCACCTGAGCTACACCGCCCGAGAACCTGTAATATTTAATTGAAAACTGAATGAGAGTCAATAGTAAACTGGACCCTTCATCAATAGAAGGCTTCTCCGTTCCATCGGGATAGGATTTGACAAAAACTGACCCATCGGGTAAATGACTTAGGGTCATAGATGAAACGATTCTTTCCCGATGTTGTGGGTCCAGATGCCCGTAATGCTTCCTTCCTGCTTCGGGAGTTGCGCCATGAGTGTCGAAGGTGGCGGGAGGCAGGTTAGGAAGGTGTTGTTTGAAGCAGCGAGTATTTGAAGTAAAGATCATCAGCAGCTTTGCTGCTGCTCATAATCTGAGGGACTTTCAGGGAAAGTGTGAAAATCTTCACGGACATAACTGGAGGGTTGACGTAGTCATACGCGGAAGTTCGCTGCAGGAAAACGGGATTCTTGTTGATTTCGGGGAGGTGAAGGCGGCGGCCAAACAGGCCCTGGATGAACTCGATCATAAGTACCTCAACGAAATTGACTTTTTCATCAGCAATAATCCCTCTTCCGAAAATATTGCCCGGTTTCTGTTCGAAAGGCTTTCCGCAAGGTTCAACACAGAGAATAGGTGGCTATGCAGTGTATCTGCCTGGGAATCCGCTAACGCGTGTGCGACATACATGGAGATCTGATACTGGGGCTGAGCCGTATGCACAAAGGAGCACTACCTATGGGAGTTCTCGCTAAAGATACATTTCACCGTTCAATTGTTTTTCTGACGCAGTTTCGCCCTGCCTTTGCCGTCATTCTTATCTCATCTTTCATCCTGTTCGGGATCACAACCGGAGTTTCCGCGCTTCAGAAGAACCCTGTGACTCCTGAGACCCATGCCGCACCGGATCAGGCGCAGCCGCCACAGGCCGTTCCATCTCAGGAAAAGCCGCCCGCTTCGCCCGCGCCGGCACATCCCCCTGCAGCGGCTTCGCAACCTCATGGCGATGCTGCTAAACCTCAGGCCGAGCCAAAGGCTGCCGAACCCAAGCATGATGACAAGCATGCCGCTGCCCCTGAAGCCGGTCACGGTGATGCTCATGGCGAGGACCACGTTCAGTTGCCGGAAATATCCCCCATACCGGGAGTGACATTTGTTGAGACGCTCATAAATCTGCTCGAACACGAGCTAAAGGGAAGAACACTCGGCTGGAGGCCCAATGACGTACTGATCGGCCGGTTTACCGACAACATCAACAACTATCAGCTCGGTGTGCTGGAAGCTGCCAGGTTCACTACGCTTCGACTCAAAGACAGTCTTGCCAGGCTGGGAGAAGCTGATAGCTACGATCCCGATCTTGAGAAGGCGGCCAATTACCTTATGAACAGTGCGACCTTGTGGTGGTTCCCTTCGGCGGAGGATTCTTACAGCCGGGCAATCGACCACCTCAAGAATTTCAAAGGCAAACTCGAGCGGGGAGAACGGAGTTTTTATTACCGCCGCGATAACCTGGTCGCGCTCATCACGAGCTACAAGGACCAGAGCGGGAATGTGAACAGGACCCTTGTCATGCCCACTGGATGGTTCCAGGCGGATGACTACTTCTATTATGCCAAAGGCGTGGCTCACGTTCATTACGAGATGCTGAAAGTTTGCCGGGTGGGATTCAAGAACCAGCTTACTACGATGCATGCAATCGATATAATGGATACGATCCTTCATGAACTGCACATTGCGGATAAGATTGATCCATGGCTCATCCTCAATGGCAACTACGGAGATTTACTCGCCAATCACAGGGCGAACCTGAATGCGCCGCTTAGCGAGGCCGGCCATTTGCTCGGTGTGCTCAGTCAACTATAGGAAAGTTACTACAATAAAGGGCGGAGCCGGGTCTTCAGACCCGGCTCCGCCCTTTTCCTGATTCTGGTGCACGTAATAGAGTAAAGAACACCTGGGTGTAGTTCCCTGGCTCTCTTATCTGATTTCAACGTCAGAGTCTCGTTCAAACAGGCCGAAGACCGGCGGCCCGGCTTACATGAAACCTCATTTTTGAAGGCCACGCCAAGGGACAAAGTAAATCTTCATCATCCTTCAAACCACGCCAAAGGCGTGGCTGGATTCCCGCTCAGGAGCGCTGCGGGAATGACGGGGTAGATGAAATCCTGCGGTAGCCCGAGAGCGCAAGTACGCCGATTGCCCTGTACAATGTACGTCGCAACAAAATTGGCCAAACTTGCCAAGAGGCCAGGTTCCTATGGTTGAGGTCCCCTCTCCAATGCCAAACCGGTTTGCCGGGGGGCCTCACACCCCGTCATTCCGGCAGGGCTTCTGAGCCGGAATCCAGCGAGACCCCCACGAAAGATTCGTGGTTTGAACGAAGACTCTGACTTTGAAGTCAGATAAGAGCGGCGCCGCCCCGTTTTGGTACGGGGTTTTATCGAGGTCGAAACTTGGATTTTCTCGCTGGCGCGCCTCTTTCAGAATGAAGCTTCATATGAGCCGGGCCACCGCGCTTCAGCGTGGTTTAAACGAGGATGAAAACTGATTTTTCCCCTCGGTGTGTGCCTTTAAAAATGAAGTATCATAAGCCGGTTCAGTTCCGGACCCTCTGTTGTGTTGAGCTGTTCTCAACTGCTGATTTGCGTCTCCCTTGAGCTTTGAAGCGCCTTTCTGAATTTATCCTTCTGTTTCAGGTAGTGATCACGCATGAGGCCGCCTTTTGAGATTGCCTCGTCAATGGTTTCCAGCGCCTCCCGGTGGCGGCCGTTGACGTAGTAGGCCTCAGCCAGGGTGTCGAGCACGTGGGCCTCCGGGTTTATGGCGACGGCCTTCAGCGCCAACTCCAGGGCTTCATCGGGATTGCGCAGGGGCGGGGGACTGGTTGCATAAAGCCAGGCAAGATTATTCAGAACGGTCGCGTTGCCGGGATCACGGCTGAGGGAAGCCCTCAGCACGGTTTCAGCCTCGGAGTACCTTCCTTTTTCGAAGAGCAGCCCGCCATAGGTGGCCAGCATTTCGACATTTTCGGGTTCCCGGGAGATACGCTGCTCCAGGGCCGTCAGATAGGCCTGAGTTTTCCAGCTTTTTGCCAGATCGCTTTCGGCGGCTTTCACGTTGATGAAAAGCAGAGCCGCCACCACTGCCACATAAGCAATGACCGAAAGGTTCAGCTTCCGGTCCTGTTTTCGGACAAGCGTGCGGTTTTCATAGGCCTCGATCAAAAAATCGATTCTCTGTCGTATGCTGAAGTGGTGCCAGCTTGGAAGATCTTCGATCCTGCCGCTGCGGAAAGCAATTTTTTCGAACGAGGAGATAAGCGAGCCGGGATTGCCGAGCAGTTGCATGGCGAATAGGTCTGCCTGCCGTTCACTGTTTCTGAGGAAAAAACCAAAAATGAACCGGAGGAAGATGACCATAAGGAGGATCAGGGGCATTACGAAAAGAATCAAATCCAGCGCCGTGGCGAGAGGGCCGGGAGTGAGAAGCCATTGGGCAAGTGAGCCATTGGAGAGGATAAGAAGTTTTACCGTCTCCTCCATTGTGGCGCCGGCACGGGAGACGAAGACAATAAACAGAATGAAAATCATGATAAAGAGCAGCATGTGTTTTTTGCGAACGTGCCCCATCTCATGAGCCACCACGGCCTTCAGTTCCGAAATCCCGAGAATTCTCAGAAGGCCCGGAGTTATGAGAATGTAGCGTATTCCCGGAAGGATGCCCACAACTCCAGCGGTGAGCATTTCACCGCCGAAAATCGGCCACAGCATGAAACCGCCTGATTTAAAGCCATGGCTTCGGCAGAAGGCTTCGAGTTCTTCCCTGATCGGATCAGCGGGCATTGGTTTGCAGCCCCACAGCCGCACGATCAACCAGGGGCCGAAAAGCACGAACGCCACCAGGATGGCGGCGATCAACATCGTCTGCCCAAGATCGGAGCCCATGAAAGAGGGCATTTTGATCAACTGGAGAAGGTCGGTTACCGTCGATATCAGGAACCAGGGGATAAGAATGACGGAGGTAAAAGCGAGATGGCTTCTGATGAAGCTCGATCTGCCCGAGCGCGTACCGAGAACCGCCTCGTGAATGGGATGGCTCCAGTACCAGATGACGGCAAGGTGGATGAGATATATTATCAGCCCGGTGAGGCCCGAGACGGTCATGAATTTGAAAAATCCCGGGATGGCGCCGAGGAAGGCGCCGAGATTGAATGCAAAGAGATAGAGTGCGAGAAAGAAGATAGCCACAACCGACAGCCGCGCCTGAGTATCATAGTAGGCTCGTGATACGGCGGAAGTCGATGCGCCGCGGATCGCCGCAACCAGAATCCTGGCGAACGCGGCGCGGCAGTAGATAATATAGCAGCAGAAAAGAGCGAAAATGTAGAACGCGTCCAGGCCGGAAAGAAGAGCGCCCTTTGCCGGCGGGCGTTGTATCGAGAAGAGAAGCAGCACGACAATGAAGTAGATGAGTTGATTATACATGCCAAAATACTAAAGCCGCTGAAAGCGAAGAGCAATCATGCGGCTGAAAATGTGAAGAACGATTTAATCTGTCCGAATTCATCAAAGCGGCATCCAACCAGGGAGGACTATTTCGCGGTCTTTTCCTCGAAACAATTTTTGCGCACGCCGTCTTCGAACTTGACGGGATAGTCACCCGTAAAGCAGGCAAGACAGAATGCATGGTCATCGAGAGTAGCGCCCGCAGCTTGCAGAAGACCTTCCAGGCTCAGGTAGTTTAAGGAGTCCAGGCCGATGAACTGTCGTATCTCGTCAACTGAATGGGATGCGGCAATGAGTTCGCCTTTAGTCGAAAAGTCGATCCCGTACGGGCAGGGGAAACGGTGCGGCGGGCAACTGACCAGCATATGCACCTCCTTTGCCCCGGCCTGCCGCAACGCATTGATCCGGGTCCTCGTTGTGGTGCCGCGGATGATGGAGTCCTCAATAAGAAGAACACTCTTATCTTTCAGCAGATCGTGAACCGGGTTCAGTTTAACTCGAACGGCAAAATCCCGCATCGCCTGGCTGGGCTGAATGAAAGTGCGCCCAACATAATGATTTCTGATGACGGCCATTTCCAGGGGTATATTCATTTCCTCGGCGACCCCAAGCGCAGCGTAATTTCCCGAATCGGGAAAAGGCATGAGGACATCCGCCTTGAGCGAGGAGTTTTCAATTCCCATCAGCCGTCCGAGTCTCTTGCGAAACATGTAGACGTTCTGCTGGAAAATATTGCTGTCCGGTCTTGCGAAATAGATGAATTCGAATATGCAATGGGCAGATCGTTTCTTGGGAAACGGGAAAAGAGAGTGCATTCCATCGTCATCGATAATGAGGATTTCACCGGGTTCCAGGTCTCGAATATAGTTTGCCTCGATGAGATCGAAGGCGCAGGTTTCGGATGCGAGCACATAGCTGCCGTTGAGTTCCCCGAGGCAAAGCGGTCTGAAGCCATAGGGATCGCGTACGCCGATGAGCTTCTCCTGCGTGCACATGACCAGAGAGTAGGCGCCCTTTACCCTTGTCAGCGCTTCGACCAGCGCTTCTTCAAGCCCGTAGATAAGGTTTCTCGCCAACAGGTGCATGAAGATTTCCGTGTCCATGGTGGAACGAAAAATAGCTCCCTGGGATTCGAGTTCCTGGCGCAGTTCGACGGCATTGACGAGGTTTCCGTTATGAGCGATGGCGTAATAGTCGTTGCCGTGGAAGACAACGAAGGGCTGCGCATTGGCCACCATGGAGGAGCCCGTAGTGGAATAGCGCACGTGGCCTATTGCGAGATAGCCTCTCAGGGCCTTGAGAGTCTCTTCCTTGAATATTTCGTTTACCAGCCCCATATGCTTGTAGCTGTTGATCTGGCAACCGTCTCCGGCGGCAATGCCCGCACTTTCCTGTCCTCGGTGCTGAAGCGCATAGAGGCCGAAGTAAGTGAGCTTTGCAGAGTCCTCGTTGCCGAAGATGCCGAAAATTCCGCACTCCTCTTTTTTGCCGGGAGTATACGGGGCAAATTGGGCCGATTCCCCAAAAACTGAAGAGACTGTGTGATCAGGCATGAGCCTTTTTCTCCGTGACTGAAATTTCCTTATGATATTCCTGAAGGGTTTTCACTTCCCAGTCGCCTTTTTGCAGGGCGAAGACGGCTTCCGCAATAGCTTCGGCGCCGGCCAGGGTGGTGGCGTAGGGAACATTGTAGATCAGGGTTGTACGCCGGATCTCGTATGAATCCGAGACTGTCTTCTTCCCGAGGCTGGTGTTGACAACCAATTGTATCTCACCGCTTTTGATCTTATCGACAACGTGAGGCCGGCCTTCGTTAATCTTGAATACATGATCCGTGGGTATTCCATTCTTGCACAGGAAAGAAGCGGTCCCCTGAGTCGCGATAAGCCTGAATCCAAGTTCCTGAAATCTCCTGGCGACAGGGAGAACCCTCTGTTTGTCCCCGTCATGAACGCTGAGAAAGACAGCGCCGCTTTTCGGAAGCTCATAGCCGGCGGCGGACTGCGCCTTGGCGAAAGCTATGCCGAAGTCCGGACCGATGCCCATGACTTCGCCGGTGGATTTCATTTCGGGTCCAAGCAGGGTGTCCACGTTTGGAAAGCGCGAGAAGGGGAAAACGGCCTCTTTCACCGAGATATGCGCGGGCTCAATTTCTTTGTCGAAATGCAGTTCCTTGAGTGTCTTGCCGAGCATAACCTTGGTGGCGAGTTTGGCCAGCGGGCGCCCGATGGCCTTGCTGACGAAAGGAACCGTGCGCGAGGCTCTGGGATTGACTTCCAGGAGGAAGACCTCTTCCCCTTGCAGTGCAAACTGGATGTTCATGAGGCCGACAACCCCCAGTTCCCTGGAAAGAAGCCGCGTCTGCCTCATCACTTCCGCCTGTATTTCCCTGGAAATACTAATGGGTGGAAGAACGCACGCAGAGTCGCCGGAATGAATCCCCGCTTGCTCGATATGTTCCATAATCCCGCCAATAACGGTCTCCTGCCCGTCACTGATTGCATCGACGTCGAGTTCGATGGCGTTTTCCAGAAATTTGTCTATCAGAATCGGGTGCCCGGGAGAGACATGGACCGCGGTTTTCATAAATTCGGCGAGTCGGTCGTTGTCGTAGACAATTTCCATGGCGCGCCCTCCGAGAACATAAGAGGGCCGTACGACGATGGGGAAGCCAATTGTCGCGGCGGCATGCATCGCCTCTTCGATGGTGAAGGCGGTAGCATTGTCAGGCTGCTTGAGACCGAGTTTCTGGAGGAGTTGCTGAAAGCGCTTGCGATCTTCGGCCCGGTCAATCGCATCGGGGGAGGTGCCGAGGATTTTTGCTTCCGCTTTTTCAAGCGGCACGGCCAGGTTGAGCGGTGTCTGTCCGCCAAACTGCACGATCAGCCCTTTGGGTTTTTCCGTATCGAGAATATGGAGGACATCTTCCCGGGTGAGGGGCTCGAAATAGAGTTTGTCCGACGTGTCGTAGTCCGTAGATACGGTTTCCGGGTTGGAATTGACCATGATGGATTCGTGGTCCTCTTCCCGGAGCGAGAAGGATGCATGCACACAGCAGTAATCGAACTCGATTCCCTGGCCGATCCTGTTAGGGCCGCCTCCCAGAATGACTACCTTCGGCCTCTTCGAGGGCCTCGCTTCATCTTCGGTCTCGAATGTCGAGTAGTAATAAGGTGTATAGGCCTCGAACTCCGCGGCACAGGTATCGACCAGTTTGTAGACAGGCCTGATTCCCAGAGACAATCGCTTCTGTCGGATGGTCTCCTCATCCGAGCCGGTCAGTTGTGCAATTCGGACATCGGAAAACCCCCAGGACTTTACAATCCTTAATTTTTCCGCGCTGTCCAGGAAATCATGCGGGGGCGCAGTTCGGGAAATGGCTCTTTCAACTTCCAGGATCTCTTTGATGTGGTTCAAAAACCAGGGATCGATCCAGGTGAGTTTGTATATTTCTTCAATGGAAATCCCCAGGCTGATTGCCTCCCCAATCCTGAATAGTCTCATGGAATTGGGCCGCGTGAGGTCGTGCCTCAACTGCTCCATGTATTCCGCATCGCACCCGGCGGCGGGGGGATCTGCAAAGCCGAAACGGCCGATCTCCAGGGAGCGGATCGCCTTCTGGAGCGATTCTTTGAAAGTGCGCCCGATCGCCATTGTCTCCCCCACAGACTTCATGGCGGTGGAGAGCACATCTTCGGTTCTCGGAAATTTCTCAAAGGTGAAGCGCGGGAATTTCACGACACAGTAGTCGATTGTCGGCTCGAAGGAAGCCTTGGTCTCCCGGGTAATATCGTTTGCAATTTCGTCAAGCGAGTAGCCGACGGCGAGTTTGGCGGCGATTTTCGCGATGGGAAAACCGGTAGCTTTGGATGCCAGAGCGGATGAACGGGAGACGCGCGGGTTCATCTCTATGACCACCATTTCTCCGTTCCGGGGATTGATTGCAAACTGCACATTGGAGCCGCCTGTTTCGACCCCTATTTCGCGAAGAATGGCGATCGAGGCATCGCGCAGCATCTGGTATTCGCGGTCCGTGAGGGTCTGCGCCGGAGCGACCGTTATGGAGTCTCCGGTGTGTACGCCCATGGCGTCTATATTCTCAATCGAGCAGATGATGACCACGTTGTCCATGTAGTCGCGCATCACCTCGAGTTCGAATTCCTTCCACCCGAGGACGGACTCTTCGAGCATGACGGAGTGAATGAGGCTGGCGTCAATCCCTTGTTGCGTCTGGGACAGAAGCTCCTCCCGGTTGTAAGCGATACCTCCCCCGGTGCCGCCGAGGGTAAACGAAGGCCTGACTATTACCGGATAGCCGATCTTCTGTGCGAATCCCTCGGCATCGGAGAGATTGTCAACGATGATGCTCTCAGGCACCCGAAGGCCGATATTGGTCATCGCATCGCGAAACAACTGGCGGTCTTCGGCTTTCTTGATCACTTCGGCATTGGCGCCGATCATTTCAACGCCGTATTCTTCGAGGATTCCGGTCTCGGCGACTTTCACGGCGATGTTCAATGCGGTCTGTCCGCCCAGCGTGGGCAGTAGTGCGTCGGGCCGCTCCCGCCTGATGATTTTGGATACGGCTTCCACCGTTATGGGTTCTATGTAGGTGAATTGAGCCGTTTCCGGGTCAGTCATGATCGTGGCCGGGTTGCTGTTGATCAGTACGATTTCGTAGCCTTCTTCCCGAAGTGCTTTGCATGCCTGAGTACCGGAATAGTCGAATTCGCAGGCCTGGCTAATTATGATCGGTCCCGAACCGATAATGAGTATCTTTTTTATGTCAGTCCGTTTGGGCATGAAGTCCTGTTCCTCGTATTCGATTCTATTTGGCGCATGAGCGCCCCCTTGCGGGCTACATCGCTCTTGAGTTCAGCGGAGCGTTTTTTTCGATCAATTTCATGAACCTGCTGAACAGGTATGATGCGTCGTGAGGGCCGGGAGATGCTTCCGGATGGTATTGGACGCAGAAGGCGGGGAATTTGAGATGCTCCATTCCCTCGAGTGTATCGTCATTCAGGTTCACGTGGGTGAGCCTGACGGGCAGTTGCGAAAGTGAGGCAGGATCGATGCAAAAGCCATGATTCTGTGAGGTGATCTCTATTTTACCGGTAGTCAGGTCTTTTACCGGTTGATTGGCCCCCCGGTGTCCGAACTTGAGTTTAAAGGATTTGCCCCCTAGGGCAAGGCCCATCATCTGGTGTCCGAGACAAATGCCGAATATGGGTTTTTTCCCGAAAAGGCTGCGAACGGTCTCGATCACGTAATGAACAGCCGCCGGGTCGCCGGGACCGTTGGACAGAAAGATGCCGTCGGGGCCGCAGGCAAGGATCTCATCGGCCCCCGTGTGAGCGGGAAAGACGAGCACCTGGCATCCGGAGTTTTCGAGCTCTCGAAGAATGTTATACTTGATGCCGCAATCGAGCGCGGCGATTCGGAACCCGGAAACCTCCGGCAGCCATTCAGGGGAGGGTATTTCGTGCCTTCTCCCCGCATGCCAACGGTAGGGTTTGGCGCAGGTGACCTCTTTTACCAGGTCTATGCCGTTCAAACCGGGATGGGCCTGAACCTGCTCCATCAACTGGTTGATATTATCCGTATCCGTGGCGATAATTCCCCGCATTGCTCCCGCAACCCTCAGGCGCCGTGTGAGTGCCCGCGTGTCTATTCCTTCGATGCCTATTTTTCCGTATTCACACAGAAAGTCGGCCAGGGAGCGCTTGCTGCGCCAGTTGCTGGCAAAATCCTGGTATTCCTTCACTATAAATGCTTCAACGTGCACTGCCGCTGATTCCATGTCCTCCGGATTGACCCCGTAGGTACCCGTGAGCGGATAGGTCATTGCAACGATCTGGCCCTTATAGGAAGGATCGGTGAGAACTTCCTGATAACCGGTCATGCTGGTGTTGAAAACGACTTCACCCAACGCCCGCCCGTGACCGGCAAAGGTATAGCCTTGAAAACAGGTTCCGTCTTCGAGCAGGAGAAGCGCTCTGGGACGATTCCAGGGAAGAGTCATAAGATGTCCTTATGTCGTAAAAAACCGGGCGAGGAGTCAGCACTGCTCTCGCTCGGAGGGTCATCCCATCGGTCGGATGAGACTGGTCCGTGAACGTTGAAAGTGAATGAAAGCGTTCAGGAAATCCCTAAACATCCAATTGTAACGGCTAAGCAGATCGCAGCCAAGCTTTATGATAAAGGGATCTCCCGGCGATATCGGCGATTCTGGAAAAAAGCCTTTCCAAAAGCAGACAAATGTGATTAACGGGCCTCAAAGCGCGGGCCATACTATGATAAAGTCATGAGCGGATGCAATAGCGAGTTTAGCTCTAAAGGAGCGATGAGAGAAGATATATGAGCGAAATTGAACATATCCGCAAGTGCTCCCAATATCTCGATATCCTTATGCGTACCAGTACTTATTCCATTGACTGGCTTATTAGTGAAAATAACATAAGGCGCAGGTATCCTCTTACCGGACTCTACAAAGAACTGCAGCTCCAGAGTGCTCAGGCGACCTCTTTCAATGATCTGCTCGGGGTTTTTCGCCGGTTCAAGCAGCTCCAATTCCTGAGGATCGGGTCGAGGGACCTGCTGCGCTATGCGGACCTGGCCGAAACGACCAGCCAGTTGAGCGACCTTGCTTCAGTCTCGATGCAGGTAGGGCTGGAAAAACTTACCGCTCATCCGGAATGGTGGGTCAGGGGCAATGAACTCAAGGTGTGGCAAAGTCTGGAAGGTAATATTCCGCTGGTTGTGCTTGGCCTGGGAAAGCTCGGCGGCCAGGAACTGAACTACGTCTCGGATATTGATCTCATCTTTCTCTACATCGATGGCGATCAGGAGGAGTCCGAGGGTTTTATCATGCTTCTGAGCAGGCTCGCGCATTGGTTATCCCGGCTTCTTTCGGACCGGTTTGAGGGAGATCGCATATTCCAGGTAGATTTTCGCCTTCGTCCACAAGGCAAAGACGGTTTGCTGGTGCCCTCCTTAAGTGCTGCCGTGGAGCACTATCTGTTGCGCGGAAGGGCCTGGGAGCGTCAGATGCTTCTCAAGTGCCGCCCGGTCGCAGGCAATCGTTCCGCCGGGAGCGCCTTCATTCATGAGGTTCGCCCGTTTGTTTTCAGAAGGTTTCTTGATTTCCAGGCCCTGGACGAATTGAAGGAGATGCGGAATAAAATCCTCATGGAAGCGCTTCGGTATAGCCCCGGCGGCGGCCATTTCGATGTGAAGCTCGGGATCGGCGGAATTCGTGAAATCGAGTTCCTGGTTCAGTCCATGCAACTCATTTATGGCGGGAGGCGCCCAGAGCTGGATGAGCCGAATACCTTGAAATGCCTGGAAAAGCTTTCCACGATGGGACTTTTTCCTCCTGAGACCGCCTGTGAATTGAAGGATTCCTACACCTTCCTGCGAAATGTTGAACACTATATCCAACTTGATCAGAATCGGCAGACACAGAGGCTTCCTCAGGCTGAAGAGAGCAAACTGCGCCTGACGAGGGCTATGGGCTTCGATGATGATCTCTCCGCATTTATGAAGGCGCTGGAGGCGCATTGCCTATCGGTGCACTCGCATTTTACGACCCTTTTTCAGGAAAGCCGAAATGGCGCCGGCTCTGAGGAAGCACACTCCGAGGGAGACCGGACAGAGTTGGAGTCTTTCTCCTCAGAACGGGCAAAAAGCCTTCGAGAGACGTTCAAGTCCTATACCCCGGCGGTTACCGGGGAGATCCTCCGGACGCTCGATGCCTTTTCGGAATGCGGTCAGGAGCTTCAGGAAAAAGTCCTGCTTCGAGTCGATACCTATTTTGGAAGGGTTGCTCGAAGACCGGGATTGAGGAAGCTCTTCGATTCCTCCCCTCGGTGGCTTACCCCGTTATGCCGGTCAATTGCGTCAAGTGAACTTTTCTCAGGCCTCGTCACCCATAATCCGGCGCTGGTCGAAGGGTTGGCGGTTCGGCAAGATAATTTTGCACCATTTGCCGAGTGGGAATCAAAAAGCCTGCAGCTTCTCGAAAGGGCCGGAGATTACGGTGAGAAGCTTGAGTGGATAAGGCGGCTGAAAAACGAGCGCGTTCTCCAGCTTATCCTTGCCGATCTGGCCGGTGAAATTGATTTCGCAGCCCTTGAGGTCGAGCATACCATATTGGCGGAGTTCGTTATCAAAAACACACTGGAGGCTGTGCGCCAAAACCTGGGCCTGCCTGCCGCACTGCCGCTTTCGGTCCTCGGCATGGGAAAGCTCGGCAGTTGCGAAATGAGCTATCTTTCGGACCTGGACCTCGTTTTCGTCTATTCTCCCGGCCCGGCCGAGCCTGAGAACCAGATTCCAGGCTCAGTGGTCCGTCTCATTCAAAGGCTCATGAACATGCTGAATACGCCCCTGCAGGAGGGGCCAGGCTATCCCGTGGATGCTCGTCTGCGGCCAAGTGGCGGATATGGGCCTTTGGTCGTGACGAAAAGTTCCTGGCTGGAGTATTACCGCGGTCAGGCGGATATCTGGGAGATTCAGGCGCTGCTACGGGTCAGGCACATTGCGGGGGATTCGGAACTCGGAGGTTGTCTGGAAGGGCTGGCTGAGGAAATCTGCTACCGGCGCAGAGCGGCGGAGTCTGTCTGGCCCCGGATTTGTCATCTCCGGGAGCGGATGGAAAACGAACGCGCGGTGGAGACTGAGGCAGAGATCGACCTGAAGCTCGGAATGGGAGGACTTGCCGATATTGAGTTCATTGTGCAGGGCTTGCTGCTTCTTCATGGTTACGAAGCTGAGCAGATGCACATACGCTCGGTCCGGTCTGCGGTGGAATCACTCCTGCTGCGCTTTCCCGAAACCATGTCCCATTCGCCCGACATTATCAGCTCTTTTCGCTGCCTAAGGGCAATCGATCACAGAATGAGGCTTTATGGCGCCACGACATCGGGTAAACTCAATGAATCCCACTTCATGGCGATGTCGTCGCTGGGTCTCTGGCCCCCTCCCATTGACGGGGGCGGCGTCGAGACCTGGCAGGATGTGTTGCGGCTGAGAAGAGAGGTAAGGGCGATATTTCGGGAGTTTTGTTCATGATCGGAAGGCTCTCGATTCTTCGAGAGAATCTACCTTTGATTTCCGGAGATAATCGGTATCGGGATCGGCAAATCGGGTGGGGAAAGGTCCGGGATTGAAGCGGAGTCTTATTTTCAACAATCTGCAATTTAAATTGATGGTGCTCATCTTCCTGTTTAGCCTCGTGCCCCTGTGCGCGTTTGGGCTTTTTTCGGTCAAAATGGCCGAAGGGCTCATCCTGAAGATGGCGACCAGCCAGATCGAACACGTGCTGGTAGATAAAGCCGCGTTGCTGGAAAGATGGATTTCGGAGCGCAAGGCCGATCTCGAAGTCATTGCGGGTTCATCGATATTGAAGTCTATGAAAAGGGACGAAATCGTTAATTACCTCGGCTTGGTCAGGAGCAAATACCATGTCTACCGGGAGATAATGTTTGTTTCTCAAGACGGACGGGTGATCTCCAGCGGCGCCGGAAATGCTCCCGGGCTGGAAATAGAGGAAGGAGTGCTGAAGTCGAAGGTTGAAGGACTTTCCATCTCGGATATTTATCTGAATCCGCTGCAGGGAGAGTCACTGTTTCGCATATCCGCTCCTGTTGACAATGCTTCCGGCGGCGTGCTGGGGAGCGTCCATGCTTCTGTCGGCACAGGCGCCATTCTCTCTGCGGTCCTTAGCGTGTCACTTGGAAAGACCGGTGAGTGCTATCTCGTGAACCGGGAGGGGAAGTTCCTGGCGCACAAGGAGCCGGAGAGGATACTCACCGAGAATATTGCTCAATCGGAGAGCTTCAAAAACATTTTCAATGCCGCGAGTCCCAGGACGAGCTATACCGATTACCGGGGCATCGAAGTGATCGGAGCCTCGATGATGATACCTGGAACCCAATGGGCCCTGGTGGTCGAGCAGGACAGGGACGAAGCGTTTGAAGCGGCGGACACGCTCCAGCGCTATGTTTATGCAGTCATATTGCTGTCGATCATAGGAACATTCGGATCGGCATGGATACTTGCAAGGTATCTTTCCAATCCTATCCGGAAATTGAGCAAGGCTGCAAACGATCTTGCCGGTGGAGACTTCCAGGGGGTACAGTTGCGAACATCCCGTACCGATGAAATCGGGATACTGTACGAGGCTTTTGCCCATATGGCGAGGCAGCTCCAGGACCGGCATCTCAGGCTGGAAGCACAGGTTACCCGGCGTGAGATTGAACTCAGGCGGACGGATGAAAAGCTTCAACTAACGCAAAAAGCAGCGGCGCGATCCCAGCAGTTGGCTTCTCTCGGGCAACTGGCCGCAGGAGTCGCCCACGAAATCAGGAGCCCTCTCACCTCTTTAAAGATGTTCTTGGAATCCATTGAGACGGAGGTCGATGTCTCGCCGGAATTTGAAGAGGACTTCCATATCGCCATGGGACAGGTAAGGAGAATGGAATCAACGATCAACCAGTTTCTGAACTTTGCGCGCCCCCAGGCCCCTATCTTCTCGGAGTTCGAGGTCAATGAACTCATCGAAGATTCTTTGCTGGTTGTAAAGCCCAGGGCCATGCAACAGGAAACTTCGATTGCGGCGGACAGTGGGGAATCGATGCCCCTTATCTCCGGAGACAGGAAACAGCTTGGTGAAGCGCTCCTGAACCTGATAATAAACGGGTTGGATGCTGTTGGTTCGCATGGACAAATAGAAATCAATGCTCAAAAAGATACGCTCGTTTCGCGGGAAAGGAGCGTGGAGTGTATTCGTATTGATGTCAGGGATTCAGGACCCGGCATAGACAAGGAAGTTTTCCCGCATATTTTCGATCCATTCTACACCAGCAAAGCTACGGGTACAGGACTTGGCCTGTCGATCGTTCATGGAACCATCGCCAGGCATGGAGGAGAGGTCAGGGTCGAAACCGGTCCCGGGACGGGTTCCACTTTTTCGCTGATGATTCCGGTTAAACCTGGAAGAACGGACCAGCATGAACAGGATACTGATAGTTGATGATGATGAGGGGTTGGTCCATTTCCTCTCGCGTTTTTTTTCCAGAAAGGACTTCGCCGTTCACACCTGCACTAATGGGCGAAAGGCATTGGAGATCGTGTCGGAAGAGAGTTTCGATCTGATCCTTCTCGACTACAAAATGCCGGAAATGAACGGCTTGGAAACCCTCAAGGAGATCCGAAGGCTTCAAGTCAAGACGCCCGTAATTGTAATGACTGCCTACGGCACAATGGACACGGCCATTGAGACCATGAAGCTGGGCGCCTACGACTACCTGTTGAAACCTTTCGACAAAAAGGATCTCGAGCGCGTCGCACAAGATGCGCTCGAAGTGAACCGATTGATGAAAGAGGTGGTCAGCTTTCCGAGTTCCGAGTTGAAAAAGCCCGCGGCAAGGTACGATGAGATCAAGATTATCGGCGCTCACAGGCGGATGCAGGAACTTTTTAAACTCATCGGGCAGGTGGCGGGAAAAGACGTTACCGTCCTCATTACGGGCGAGTCCGGTACTGGAAAGGAACTTGTCGCCAGAGCCATCTACCATCACAGTCCGCGAAAAGACAAGGCCTTCCTGGCCGTTAACTGCGCCGCGATCCCCGAGACCCTGTTCGAGAGCGACCTTTTTGGACATGAACGTGGCGCCTTCACGGGAGCGGAACGAACATATATCGGAAAATTCGAAAGATGCCACGGGGGAACTCTTTTCTTTGATGAAATTGGAGATATGCCTCTCGCCACCCAGGCGAAGGTCCTGCGCATCCTTGAACATGGCGAATTCGAAAGACTTGGCGGAACACAGACGTTGTTCTCCGATGTGCGTATCCTGGCCGCGACCAACAAGAATCTCGAAGAAGCGGTGGCCCGGGGAAATTTCAGGGAAGATCTCTATTGGAGACTGAAGATCATCTCTATCCACCTCCCGCCGCTCAGAGAACGGTCTGAAGATATACCGGCGCTCGTGGAATATTTTGCCGGCCGCTTCAGCCATGAATATCAAGCCTCGGTCAGGTACGTCGAAGATAGAGCGGTTGAAAGACTCAAATCCCATCCCTGGCCCGGAAACGTGAGGGAACTGGAGAACTGCATTAAAAGGGCAATCCTCCTGTGCTCCGGGGACGTAATACGTGAAGAACATCTCGGGCTCGAGATCTGCCCTTCGGGAAACCATGCCCTGGAAACGGAAGATCTCTGGAAAGGAATCGAGAAGAAAATAGACGAACTGATTCCCGAACTCATTTGTGGCACGGGTGGGAAAATACATGAGAACCTGGTCGAACTGATCGAAAAGACTCTTATCGAGAAAGTCCTGCGAAAGTGCGGTTTCAATCAGGTTAAAGCGGCTCGGGTGCTTGGGATCAGCCGAAACACACTCAGACATCGCATGAAAAAATTCGAATTAACACATCTCTCCGAGTGATGCCCCACCGATAGACTCAGGCTTTGAACAGTCCTGTTCAATATTTGCACAAATAAAATAGTCCCGTTTAATCATATATTTACCTTCAAATCGCCTCTTCTTCGACGCCTGGCGCTGATGCCGGTCACCCCATTTCGCGAAAACCCTTGACGAGCAATTGACTCTCAAGATAAAAATATCGATGTGAATTCAATAACATATCGACTGCCTACTCTCTATGGCATGCTACTTGCCTCAAGCGGGGTGCTGGAGTTGTTTGTTGTGGGGAGAGCAGAGGAATGAAAGAAAGGGATGTTCTTCGAGAAACATTGAGTGGTGCGCGCGACGAGCGTACGGAAGAGGAAGTTCGACGTGAAGGCGCTAAACTCAGGCATTTCAGGGGAGTCGCCGTCAGTGTAATGGACGATGCTCTGAGGCTTTGGAAGGATGTCTGGGAATCTCTGCAGTATCCCGAATCTGCGGAGGAAGCTGCGGAAGTAGTGGAACCCGGTTCCGGGCATGATCCCGAGGATGTTCGGGCTCTTTTGCTGAAGAAACTCGAACTGCTGGGCATGCGGATCGAATGCGCCAGGAGACTCTGCGAAGGGTCGATCGGCAATGAGTCTCAAGAGGAAGGAGATCAGGGAAATGGCTAAGCAGTTCACGGTCATCACTGGAAATCGGATGAATGTAGAGCGCACGATCCTACTTCCTGAGGAAAAGTACAGACATTACCAAGAAATCATTGGAGCGGTTCTTGAAGATGCTCAGAAAACGTGGGGAGAGTTGTGGCAGGAGCTTCAGGGAAGGGTAGTCGATGGAGTCTTGGTGCTCCCTGAAGCCGAGGAAGGTTTCAAGCCCAGGTGCGGATGGCCGGAATTCCTGGAAATGATGTGGCTCCTCAAGCATTACATCGACTATGCCAGGCGCTTTTCCGAGGAGAAAATATAGCATGGCCGTATGTGGTTTGGCGGCCGAAGCGAATTGACATGTTTGGAAGTAAAGGGAGGCGGGGAAAATGTCTTGTTCGAGTGATCATGATAATCCATTCGAGATTGCAAAAAAGCAGGTCAACGACTGCGCTGAGATTCTCAAGTTGAGCAAAAGCACCCGGGAAGTTCTGCTGCGTCCGATGCGGGAGCTGCACGTGAATTTCCCGGTTCGCATGGATGATGGCAGCACGAGAGTATTCGAGGGTTTTCGCGTGCAATACAATGATGCCCGCGGTCCTACAAAGGGAGGGATTCGTTTCCATCCGGAAGAGACGATTGACACGGTGAAGGCGCTCGCTGCCTGGATGACCTGGAAGTGCGCCATGCTGGATCTGCCCCTGGGCGGTGCGAAAGGGGGAGTAATCTGCAATCCGAAAGATCTTTCGCCCAATGAACTGGAACGGATCAGCCGCAACTACATCAAGGCGATAGGCGCTTTCATAGGTCCTGATAAGGATATTCCGGCGCCGGACGTGTACACCAATCCTCAAATCATGGCATGGATGGTTGATGAGTACTCCTCAATAGTCGGAAAGAACCAGTTCGGTGTGATCACCGGGAAACCGCTCTCCCTCGGCGGTTCTTCAGGCAGGGGTGACGCCACGGCGCGAGGGGGCATGTATGCCTTGAGGGAGGCGGCCAAATTCGTCGGACTGGATCTCTCGAAGGCGACCGTCGCCGTGCACGGATACGGCAACGCGGGTTGCTACGCCGCGAGCCTGGCGGAGTCGATGTTCGGGGCGAAGGTGGTCTCGGTGTGCGACTCCCGCGGGGCGATCGTATGCAGGGACGGCATCTGTGTTCTTGATGTAGAGAAACACAAGAAGAGCACTTCATCGGTCATGCACTGCTCGGGAACCGAGGATATAAGCAATGAGGAACTTCTGGGCCTCGATGTCGATGTGCTCGTTCTCGCTGCCCTTGAAAACACGGTGACGTCGAAAAATGTCCACAAAATAAAAGCTAAAATCATTATGGAACTTGCTAACGGACCTACCACCCCCGATGCCGACACGGTCCTCTATGACAAGGGTATCCACGTCATCCCGGATTTTCTGTGCAATGCCGGAGGCGTAACGGTCTCCTATTTTGAAATGGTGCAAAATGCCAGCATGTATTACTGGGATGAGCAGGAAGTCCATGAAAAGCTGGACAAGAGAATGACCAGGGCCTACCACCAGGTTCTCGAAACCTCGCAGAGGCATAAGATCAACATGCGCCAGGCGGCCTATGTGGTGGCGGTCGGCCGTGTTGTCGAAGCGATGAAAGTTCGGGGATGGGTATGATGCGTTAACCCTTTAATACAGCTCAATATAAAAGGGTGTCCATTCTACCGCAGCCTTCAATGACAAAGGTAGGATGGACACGGTTTTTCGTGCCCACCGGCCTTGCGACGCAACCGGTGGACGGTGGGCGCGATGAAACCGCACTCACCCTACGGCTGGCCTCATAAAAAGAACATCCCTATGCAACTCACAGGCGACATTTCACTTCCCGGTCGTGGTTGATTAATTCTATTTCGATTCCTATCCTGCCTGTAATACATCCCGATACCTGAAACTAGGAGAGCTATGGCCACGAACCGCTATCGCCTGGAGGCGCTTTTCGGAAAAATACTCAATCCTTTCGAGGTCTTCCTCAAAAGGACCACCTCGGGCGGACTTGTGCTCATAGGGGCCAGTCTCCTGTCGCTTCTGATCGCCAATTCGCCTCTGGGGCCCGTTGTTCATCACTTCTGGGAATACCCGGCGCGCATCGGAGTGGGCGAATGGCGCCTCGAGCTCACTCTGCACCATTGGGTGAATGAGGGACTGATGGCCTTTTTCTTCCTGATGGTCGGGCTCGAATTAAAGCGCGAGATCCTGGTGGGAGAACTCGCCTCTCTGAGAGAGGCGGCGCTGCCCGTCGCGGCTGCGATTGGCGGCATGCTGGCGCCTGCGCTGATCTATGTCGCTCTCAACTCATCGGGACCCGCCTCCGCGGGATGGGGTATCCCGATGGCGACGGACATCGCGTTTGCAGTCGGCATTCTGGTTCTTCTGGCCTGGCGCATTCCACCGGGCCTGATCATCTTCCTCACTGCCCTGGCGATTGCTGATGATCTCGGAGCTGTACTGGTTATCGCTCTTTTCTATACGGGCGACCTGCATATGGGGGCTTTGGTAGCGGCCGGCTGTATATTGGGGCTTCTCATACTATTTAACCAGGGCGGGATTCGCCACCCGTTGCCCTATGCCCTTCTCGGCTTTCTACTGTGGTTTGCGCTGTTGAAGTCGGGAATCCATGCAACGATCGCCGGCGTGCTGCTCGCTGCGACCATTCCGGCCCGCCAGAGTTTCGGTGTGGCGGAGTTCCAGGATCGTATCGAGCAGTTGCAGGGAGTACTGAAAAATGAAGGTATCGATTCGGAGTCCTGTGAGTATGCGCTAAAGTGCCCGATGGTGGGTACCGTGGCCATGAGCCTCGAAAAGAGCGCCAGGGCCGTGCAATCGCCCCAGCAGCACCTGGAACACACAATTAGTCCGTGGGTGACTTTCCTCGTACTCCCCTTGTTTGCCTTCAGCAATGTCGCTGTCGATTTCAGCAAGATCCATATCGGCGGGCTGCTTTTTCAGCCTGTGACGCTGGGAGTTATCCTGGGATTGACACTGGGCAAATTTCTGGGAATCAGCTTTTTCAGTTGGCTGGCGGTGACGCTCCGAATTGCACGGTTGCCGGCGGGAATAGAGTGGCGCCACATAATGGGTACGGCATGGCTCGGAGGTATAGGCTTTACGATGTCCCTTTTTATCAGCCAACTGGCTTTCTATACCGATCCAATTCTCCTGGAGGAATCAAAAATTGGGATACTCGTGGCATCGGCTTTATCGGCGGGGATCGGTCTCGCCTGGTTATACGTGAGCGGAAGGAAGGCAGATCACCTGGAGAAGCCTCCGATTTCAGGTTAAGACAGGTTTGACATAAATCCTGGCGCCTTTCGTCAGAGCCCCGTCGAGACCGACAACGAAACCATTTCGGTCCAGTACACGAACGCTTCCCGCCAGTGCAGCCTCATAAAGCGCCTGGTCATGGGCGATCAGGGCATGCTTGACCATGCAGCCCCGAAAAAGAGAGATTTTTGAATCATTGACGAAAACTTCTATGTTTTCGCTCGGCGCCCCATCCCTCACAATCATTTGAAAGTGATCCTCCGTTGCGTCTTGATCATGATCGGGGAATGGCTCCGGATGTATTCAACGACAAGGTCTCTGATCGGCGATCCGAACACGACATTCTTGCCTTTCCTGAACGAGAGGTATTGATCTCCTCCCACGGAGAGAAAATCATTGGTCGCAACCCTGTAGGTGCTGTCGGGTTCGACGGGTTTTCCTCCGATCAATGCGCTTCGCACTTTTGATCCGCTGGTTCCGGCCATATCGTATTCGACCGTCAGGCCGGAGACCTGGAGCATTTTCTCTGACAGAATGCTTTTTTCGAGCAATTCCTTGATGTCGTCGCCGCTCAGGTCCATAGAGACCAGCAGGTTGTCGAAGGGCAACGTACTGAAGATAGCTTCCAGGGTGATTGGGCCGGAGGGTATGTCGGCGCGGAGACCTCCGCCATTCTGCAGGGCTATATCTGCCCCGGCTGCCTCCCTCATGGCGTCCGCAACGAGGTTCCCCAGGTTCGATTCCTTGCTCGGCTGCCTGGTAAGATCTACTCCCGCTGTCCCGATCACCTTCGAAAACTCGGATTTTACCTGCTTCTCATACGTATCGACTATCGCGGCCAGCTTGGGATCAAACTCTTTCACCCGGCCGGGGGAAACCAGCTTCAGCTCACCTTTAGTGGTGTGGTTGATTAACCTTTTCGAGGAGAGGTCGAAGGTTACATCGAGAACACCCAGGTAATGGCCGTAGGAACCTGCCTGCACAATGATGGTTCCGGACTCGATCAACGGGTCCTGCACAACCGTGTGGCTGTGACCGCCAATAATGATATCGATCCCTTTTACATTCCTTGCGAGTTCCCGATCCTCGTCCAGTCCAATGTGGGAAAGAACTACGACCAGGGAGGCTCCCTTTGCGCGAACCTTTCTGATCAGAGCGGGCAGCACCTTTTCGGGGGCTTCGAACCTGAGCCCGGAGAGGTTTCCAGGTTTTGTCGTGTAGACGGTCTCGGGTGTGGTGATACCGATAACAGCAATCTTAATACCCTTCTTTCGGATCATCACGTAAGGCTTCACACCTTTCATGCTCCGCCTGCCGTGCTCGAATATATTCGCCGAAACCACCGGAAAGGAAAAGGAAGCGATCATCGAGTCGAGCGCCTTCCTGCCCCAATCGAACTCGTGGTTGCCCAGGGTCATCGCGTCGTATTTAAGATAGTTCATGGCTTCGATAACCGGGCGTCCGTGAAACAGATTGGAAATGGGCGTGCCCTGAAACATGTCTCCGGCGGAAAGGAGAATGGTTCCGCCAGGATTTTCCGCGCGTTCGAGTTCGATCATTTTTGCCAGGTACTCAGCGCCGCTGACAGGATGAACGGGATCGACGCTCTTGTCGATGAACGGGATGATATGCCCGTGAGTGTCATTGAGATGCAGAAACTTCAGGCTTACTTCAGGCTTTCGGGCAGAAGCCGGATCGGCAAAAGCGAAAAAGAGCAGAGTGAAAACAAGGAAGAGCAAAGTCGTTGACAGAGAACTTACCCTATTTCTTGACTTAGAGAAAATCATCCCGTTTCCCTTCCTGGCTGGTCAAAATATCAATGGCAGGACTGCAGATCTCGCTTTGACTCATTTCAGGTATTTCCTGAACCAGTCGAGGCTTGCCCGGATTGCCGCCTTTCTCCAGGATTCATCACTGACCCGGTGGTCGGCAGTACGCATGAGGACCAGTTCTTTAGGGTCCTTCAAACGGCTGTAGATCTGCACTGACTGTCTCCAGTCCACGATTTCGTCCTGCTGGCCGTGAATGAGAAGGACGCGTGCAAGGCTGTTGAGCGATTCCAGGTTATCCGGCTTGCCGAGGTGAAAACCGTCGGGATACATACTCGACAATTCAGCAAAGTTTTCAGAGGCGGGGTGTATCCCGCTGATGTTGAACGGGGCTGCCCAGGAGACCGTAGCGACAACACGCTGCTGATTCATCTGCGCGGCAAGTAGAGAAAGAAATCCGCCAAGACTCGAACCCAGCAACCCGATCTGCCCGGACGCCCATTCCTGCCCGGACGCATAATCGAGCACTGCATCGAGGTCGTTTCTCCTGCCCTCGACAAGAGTGGCCCCCTTTCTGCGAGGACTCTCGCCACAGCCGGAGAAGTCGAAACGCAAAACGACAAATCCGGCCTTGCTCATCTCCTCCCCGATCGCCACGAATTTCGGACTATCCTTAAGGCTGAGCAGTCCGTGGCAGCAGACTATCACCGGGGCAGGGATCTTTCGTGGCAGATGGACAACGGCGGACAGCCGGATTTGCCCGGCCTGGATGAGGAAGTCCCTGCAATTTGCCATTTTCATTCTCCCGAGTCATTCTTAAAGCGAATTGCGTACAGGCTTACCTGCAGATGTTCGTCTCCAGAGCGGATGGTCTGGACCGTGTGCTTGAACTTGAAATACTTGGTCAGTTCTTCAAAAAATTTCGGGGCGTGGAGGCTGGTGCTCTTTGCGAGAAAGATCGTCCCATGAGGGGCCAGCGCTTTTCTGAGAAACTCGACAAGCACCGGATAAGATTTCCTGTCATAGATGACTTCGGAACCGAATATCACCTCGTAAGGTTCTTCTGCCAGGGGAGCATTCCAGTCCAGTGCGCGGACCTCGGCGCTTGATCCGTTTGCCAGAACATTGGCTCGGGCAAAAAGAAGGGCGTCTTCTTCGATGTCGGTTATGGTGACCCTGTGCCCGCAAAGCGAGGCGTACAAACCGACAATTCCCATGCCTGCGCCGATTTCGAGCATCCGCTGCCAGGGGACTACCGGTTGTTTTCCGAGAAAATAAGCAAGAACGAAACTGGCTTCCCATAATTTTGCCCAATAGGGCAGGTCCATGGCGCCCAAGGATTCCGTCTCGATCAGCTTTTCGAGATAGGATTCGAAGTCGGTGAGTTGAAGGATCTGCAGTTCTCTGCCGCCGAGCCTGAGGGGTTGAGTCTCTATGTTATACTTCAACCTGATCTGCTGGAGAATTTCTTCTAGTTCGGACAATGCCTCTCTCCGTTTATCACTTGCACGCGGCAAGAATTTCACATCTTCCAGGGTGCGGTTTCGGAAGTTCCGCGCGCGGACCGTGAAAAAAGTCGTTTAGACTTTGCACCCAGGGATTCCAGGTAGATGTATACGACCGGAGTAATGTAAAGGGTGAGAATCTGTGAAAGGAGCAGGCCGCCCACTACCGCAAGTCCCAGCGGACGGCGGGTCTCCGCCCCCGCTCCCATACCGAGCGCAATGGGCAGGGTCCCCATGAGTGCGGCCATAGTGGTCATCATGATCGGCCTGAATCTGAGGATGCAGCCCTCGAATATGGCCTCGGCCGGCGATTTGCCCTCGATTCTCTGAGCATTGAGGGCGAAGTCTATCATCATGATGGCGTTTTTCTTCACGATCCCGATCAACATAATAATGCCCACGAAAGCAAAGATGCTCAGTTCGACATCGAAGAGCCACAGCGTAAGCAACGCTCCCACGCCGGCGGAAGGGAGGCCGGAGAGGATGGTAATGGGATGGATGAAGCTTTCATACAGGATTCCAAGGACCATGTAAATAACCAGAACGGCAATTATAAGGAGCACCCACATGCCTTTCATGGACGACTGGAACTGCTGGGCCGTACCCTGGAAGTTCGCCGACAGGGTCGGAGGCAGCCTCAACTCACGCGTGAGATCCTGAATCTCGGAGACAGCCTCCCCAAGGGAGACTCCCGGCTTCAGGTTAAAGGAAATGGTAACCGAGGCGAACTGCCCGGTGTGGTTCACGGTGAGCGGTCCGGCCCTGTGAATGAGCCTGGCGATAGAGTCACACGGGACCAGTCTGCCTGAGTCGGACCTGATGTAGAGCGAAGAAAGGGCGGATGGATCCGCCTGGTATTGGCGCTGTACCTCCATGATCACCTGGTACTGATTGATGGGGGTGTAGATGGTCGATATCTGGTGGGAGCCGTATGCATTATAGAGCGCGCGCTCTATGCGGTCTGCGGAAATTCCCAGGGCATTGGCTTTGTCGCGGTCTATTTCGACCAGTATTTCAGGGTTTGTGATTTGCAGATCGGAGGTAACATCCTGTAGACCCGGCAGTTCATTGAACCTGGCTTCGAGAAGAGGCGCCCATTCGTAGAGATCTTTGGAGTCGGTGCCCTGAAGAGTGTATTGATACTGGCTCTTGGATACTCTCCCACCCACCGTGATCGCAGGAGGGTTAACAAGAAATATCTTCAACCCGGGTATATCGGCGACCTTCTCTCTGAGCCTTTGGATGACTTTCGTTACTCCGTCACGCTCGTTCCGGGGTTTCAAGGAAATCATCATGCGCCCCGTGTTGCCGGTCGGGCTTCCACCTGTGGCCCCGGCAGCAGCCATGAAGCCGACGATTGCGGGGTCCTGGCGCACGATGTCGATTGCCGCAAGCTGGCGCTTGACCATGGCGTCGAAAGAAATGCCCTGCATGGCTTCGGTAGTCACGCGGATGTGACTGGTGTCCTGATCGGGAATAAACGCTTTTGGAATGTAATAGAACTGGAAACCCGTCATTATCAGCAAGGCGAAGGAAAGAACCAGCACCCAGCCTCTGTAGGCCAATGCACAGCGAAGGCTCCTTTCATAAGCCCCCCGCATTCCGTTGAAAATGCGTTCGGAGACGTCGAAGACCCTGCTCTGGCGCTGGCCGTTCATCCGCAGAAAGCGACTGCACAACATGGGAGAGAGGGTGAGAGAGACAAAGCCGGATACCAGGATGGCTACTCCGATGGTGACGGCGAATTCTTTAAAGAGTCTCCCGAGAATTCCCCCCATGAAGAGCAGAGGGATGAAAACGGCTACCAGTGAAAGTGTCATGGACAGGATGGTGAAACTGATCTCCTTGGCGCCATCCAGGGCGGCCTGGAGCTTGCTTTTACCCATCTCGAGATGCCGGAATACGTTTTCGAGCATAACAATGGCGTCGTCCACGACAAAGCCGACGCAGAGTGTCAAAGCCATCAAAGAGAGGTTATCCAGGCTGTAGCCGAGCAGGTACATAACCGCAAAAGTACCCATGATGGACATGGGCAGGGCCAGGCTGGGGATGATCGTGGCCGAGACGTTTCGAAGAAAAAGAAAGATTACCAGCACCACCAGAAAGATGCTGAGATAGAGAGTGAATTTAACGTCATGAATGGATTCCCGGATCGTCTCGGAGCGGTCGTACTGGATTTCCAGGTGAATAGACTCCGGCATCTGGGTGCGGAAATAGGGCAGAAGGGCCTTGATCGACTCGACCACCTCCACGGTATTGGTGCCGGGCTGGCGCTGGATAGCCAGGGTAATGGCGCGCATACTGGTAGTTGGAGTGCTGTACCATGCGGCTATTTTGTCGTTTTCGACGCTGTCGATCACCGTACCGATATCCTGGAGGCGTACCGGGGAACCGTTGCGCCAGGCGACGATGAGACTTTGGTATGCGTCTGCCTTCGTCAACTGACCGGATGCCTGGATGGTGAAAGCCTTGTTGTCGCCGTACAGAGTTCCTACCGGGATGTTGACATTTGCCTTTGCGATGGCGTCCTCGACCTCATCGAGTCCAATCTGAAGAGAACGAAGGGCATCCGGATTGAGCTGCGCGCGAACGGCATACTTCTGGGTTCCGAATACCTGGACCTGGGCCACGCCGTTGATCATCGAGATGCGCTGGGCGACGAGTGTCTGGGCGTACTCGTCCACCATCGACAGCGGCAGGATAGGGGAGCGGATGGCAAGGTAGAGAACGGGCTGGTCAGCGGGATTTACCTTCCGATAAGAGGGAGGCGTGGGCATCTGGGGCGGAAGCAGGCGCTGAGCTTTGGCTATAGCAGTCTGAACGTCCTGAGCGGCCCCGTCGAGGCTCCTGTCGAGAGAAAACTGCAGGGTTATCCTTGTGGTTCCCTGGGCGCTGATTGAGGTCATGGAGTCCAGGCCGGCTATAGTCGAGAACTCCCTCTCCAGGGGAGTTGCGATGGATGCCGCCATGTTATCGGGACTGGAGCCCGGAAGATTGCCGGTCACCTCTATCGTGGGATAGTCCACGTTCGGCAGTTCGCTGACCGGCAGAGATTCGTAGCTGATATATCCGAAAAGGAGAATGGCCATCATTATCAGCGTGGTCATGACGGGCCGTTTAATGAAAAGCTCGGTGTTCATGCGATTGAGTCCGTCCCGGCCGGATTATTCCGCCACACTTTTGTTATTTTCGACAACTTTCACCTTCGATCCGTCCGCAAGCCGGAGATGGCCGTCGGTCACCACCTTTTCTCCGGGCTCTATCCCTTTGTGGACCACAGTTTCATTTCCAACGACATTTCCAGGCGAGACAAGACGATACTCAACAGATGAATCAGGTTTGAGAACAAAAACATACTGGCCCTGTTGTCCCGTCTGGACCGCCTCGAAAGGAACTACCACCGCGCCTTTCTGGCTGGAGAGCGTCAGGGTGACGTTTGAGAACTGACCGGGCCACAGTGCCCTGTCCTTGTTGGGGAACTCGGCTTTTAGCTGAATGGTTCCCGTTGAGAAATCAACGGCATTATCGAGAAAGGTCAGCTCTCCTCGGGCGGGAGTCTCCGGGATTCCGGCTACGGAAGCGAGAACTTCGAGCTTTCCCGCTGACATGTGTTTCTTGATGTCGGGAAGGTTCTGTTCCGGGACTGAAAAGGTGACGAAAACAGGACTGACCTGATTAATCGTCACCAGGGGTTTTTCTTCATCGTTGGCTTTAATGATATTGCCTGCATGGAGCTTGAGTTCGCCGGTGCAGCCTTCGATCGGCGCCTTGATGAAGCAGTATTTCAATGAGAGCCGGGCGTTCTCGGCCGCGGCTTCATCGGCGCGAACCGAAGCCTCCAGGGCAGAGGCGTTCGCCTTCATGATGTCATATTGTTCCTGGGAGACATATCCTTTGGTCACGACGGAACCGTATCGTTCGACCTGCTTTTGCGCATTGAGAAGCTGGGCCTTGTCTCTGGCCAGATTTGCTTCGGCCTGCTTGAGTTGGGCTTGGAAGGGGCGCGGATCGATGGTGAACAGCAGATCACCTTTTTTAACGTCCTGTCCCTCTCTAAAATGCACTGAAACCAATTCTCCGGAGATCTGCGCCTTTACGGCCACCGTGGAGTGAGCCTGCACTTTGCCCACTGCTTTTATCTGAATGGGTACATCTTTCTGAAGGGCGGTAGCAATCGTAACCGGAACAGGGGGTTTTGCGGGAGAGCGGTCCGCTTTTCCGGAAGCATTCTCGGAACAGGCGGAAATCATGAAAAGAAAGATGCACATAAGGAGCGCAAGAGAGTTTTTCATGCCGCGGCGGAGTGAGTGAACGGGGTGCGGTTTCGTTTTCATTCCTTTGTATTCCTGCATCAGAAGGAGTTCGAAGCCGCAGGCAAAAGCGAGGCGGCTTCTTCAACTGTCTCAGTCGGCAACTGAGATTAGCAGATGCCCCTAAAGATATCACGCATATTATTATCGGTTAAGATGAGCTTGCTTAGTCGCACGTACAGCAGAATATTAGCTTTTTCCCAATGCAGGGGCAATCTGATTCACTCACTTCGCCTCCGTAGGAACTTTACAGCTTAATGAACTGTCCAGACATGAATCGGCTATGATCAAAGCTTACTGTAGGTTGCATCCTCGTTCAAACCACGCCAAAGGCGTGGCTAAAAGCGTGGTTACAGAGTGGCTCCTCGGCTGGATTCCGGCTCAGGAGCCCTGCCGGAATGACGGGACACGCGAATCCTGCGATAGCCCGAGGAGCGCAAGCACGCCAGTTTGCCCAGTACAATCTACGTCGCAACTATATGGGCCGAACTTGCCAAAAGGCCGGCTTCCGATTGTTGCAGGTCCCCTCCCCAATGCCATGGCGGTTTGCCAGGGGGGCTCCCACTCCGTCATTCCGGCGGGGTTTCTGAGCCGGAATCCAGCGGCGCCGCCACGCCTTTAGCCACGCCCTTGGCGCGCCCTTGGCGTGGTTTGAACGAGAATGAAACTTCTGGGCAGGCTTTTTTGAGAGGTTTTGTTGTTTTGTTTTACCGTAGAAGGGTGGGCACGGGATTCATCGTGCCCACCGTCCCGAGGGCAAACACACTC